>CAYTDB010000169.1:0-10178 GCA_964436455.1 uncultured Anaerolinea sp.
AAAGGCTTGCACAAGAACGATTTCATCATGGCAGCAAAGACGGATGAACTCTACGGACAATAGTTTACCTAAACGGGAAAAAGTGTCTCGCAGAGATTTTCTGAAATTATTGAAAGCGGGGACGATTAGCCTTGGCGCTCTTGCCGCTGGTGGAGTAGGGTGGAGTTCCTCCTTTGAACCAGGTTGGATACAGATTGAGAATGTAACTGTTAACCTGCCAAGGTTGACTTCTCGATTCTTTGGCACACGTATCGCCCAACTCAGCGACATCCACATGGGCGGATGGATGAACGCCGAACGCCTTCAACATGCTGTGGATTTAGTTGTTGCAGAAAAACCTGATATGTTATTACTAACAGGGGATTTTTTGATCGGGCACATCTTCGATAAAAACTCCGAAGAACATCTTCAATCACTGATCGATATTCTGACGCCGTTGGCAAAGTCCATTCCGACATTTGGCGTTTTGGGCAATCACGATTACTGGACAAATGCCGATGCCATCCGAGAAATGCTATGGCAAAGCGGCATCACGGATCTGACGAACTCGGCGTTTACCATTTCCTCTGGTAGTGAGCAATTACATCTCTGCGGCGTTGACGATATTTGGGAAGGCGATGTGAGACTGGGTGATGCTGTCTTGAAACTACCCAAAGAAGGTGCCGCCGTCTTATTGGCACATGAACCAGACTTCGCCGATGAAAGTGCCGCCACCCAAAGATTCGATTTGCAGGTTTCAGGTCATTCTCACGGCGGGCAGGTTGTCATCCCGTTTTATGGCGCTCCCATCCTTCCGTATCTGGGACAAAAATATCCCAGCGGCTTGTATCAAGTCGGGAACATGTTGCAATACACCAATCGTGGCTTGGGGATGATCGACCCACCTGTCCGATTCAATTGTCCGCCCGAGATCACCGTTTTTACTTTGGAAGGTCAGGCGTAGACATCAGTTTCGCCGCAAGTTATCCGTTCTCCAATTCAGAGTAAAAATATGAGAATTGACGCTAAAACATGGATAATCTTCACTTCTTGATTCTCCGTGCTATCATCATAATGATATCCAAATCATAAAAGTGGAGTTACCTTACCATGAGAAAATTTCTACCCATTTTGCTTAGCCTAATCTTTATCCTTTCGGCATGCGCATCGCCCGCTGAGTCAACAACACTCAAGATCGCAGTCCTTCCGATCATCGATACCCTTCCCATGTATGTTGCGCAACAAGAAGGTTTGTTCGCCAAGCACAATGTCACTGTCGAATTTGTGCCCGTCGCATCTGCCCCTGAACGTGACCAGATCCTTGCCGCCAAACAAGCCGACGGCACCATTAATGAAACGCTTGCCGTGATGCTGTTCAACAAAGCGTCCACGCAAATGCAGGTTGTGCGTTATGCGTTGCGTCCCACCGCAGGGCATGGACATTTCTTTATCATCGCTTCGGGTCAGAGCGGCATCATGGATGTAGACGGACTCAAGGGTATTGAGATAGGCGTCTCACAAGGAACCGTGATCGAATATGTCACCGATCGCATCCTCCAGGCCGAGGGCTTTACTTCCGACGAGATCAAGACTGTTGCCGTGCCGAAGATTCCTGACCGCATGGCTTTGCTTGCTTCAGGTGAGCTAAGCGCTGGCGTTATGCCCGATCCGCTTGCGTCGCTTGTTGTCAGTCAGGGCGGTGTCATCGTTGCGGATGATTCGATTTATCCAGAATATGGGTTCAGCGTCATCTCCTTCCGCAAGGCTGTGATCGATGCCAGCCCGAAAGCGATCGAAGCATTCCTTGCCGCCATCGAAGATGCCACCGCGCTCGTCAATGCCGACCCTGCCAAATACAAGAACCTCCTCAGCGAACAGAACCTTGTTCCCGCGCCGTTGTTGGATGTCTATCAGGCGCCTGTCTATCCGACCGCTGGCGTGCCCGCCGAAGCCGAATGGCAGGATGGATTGAACTGGCTGAAAGAAAAAGGGATGCTGGATGTCGATGTCTCGTACGCGGACTCAGTCAATGCCTCGCTTCTTCCCTAGCTGACAACTGATTCTGTTTCGACAGAATTCTTCCACCCTTGAACCACGGAGACTCGGAGGCATTGATGAAAAATAATGCTCCGTGACTCTGAGTCTCCATGGTTAGGGTTTTGATAAGATGATGATCCAAATCCGTTCGATTGACTTTTCCTACTCCAACGTCTCGCCGCTCTTCGAGAACTTCTCCCTCGAAATCTCCCGCGGCGAGACCTGGGCGATTCTCGGTCCATCGGGTTGCGGTAAAACGACATTGTTGTATCTGCTCGCTGGGTTACGCTTCCCAACAAGCGGGAGCATCGAAATAGATGGTGAACGACTCGCACGTCCACGCCCGCACAGCGGATTGATCTTGCAAGACTACGGTCTGCTTCCGTGGTCAACTGTCCGCGAAAACGTGGAACTGGGTCTGCGTCTGAGGAAGTTCTATGGCGCAGACGGCACACATGCACCGATCAACTTTCAACCTAAAAATAGTGTGCAGTATTGGCTCGAACGTTTGGGGATTGAAGATGTTGCCGACCAATACCCCTCGCAGATCTCAGGCGGACAACGTCAACGCACTGCCATTGCCCGCACCCTCGCCCTCGAACCTGACCTCCTGCTCATGGACGAACCTTTCTCCTCATTGGACGCGGTCACACGCGAAGACCTGCAAAACCTGACATTGTCCTTGTGCAAGGAAAATAATCTCACACTAATTGTCGTTACCCATGCCATTGAGGAAGCGGTGGTCTTGGGGAAAAAGGTCTTACTTCTAGATATCACACCCATAACTACTCCTAACGTCTTCGAGAATCCTTCCGCAGGGACAGCGAGTCATATTGGAAGCAAGGAATACCAGGATTTATGCAATCGCTTGCGTAGGGAGATGCAGCATGAAGCAGCGTGATGTTCTGCTAGCAACGGTCGCTTTGTTCGCTATCTGGCAGGTGGCAGCGATGATTGTCAACCTGCCCATCCTGCCTGCGCCGTTGGAAGTGTTGCAAGTATTCTTCCGCGAATTGCGCAAGGATATGTTGATCCATTTTGCGGTCAGCCTGTGGCGCGTCACTGCGGGGATGGCGCTGTCAGTGTTGGTGGCGGCTCCTGCGGGGCTGGCAATTGGCGGGTCCACGCGACTGAACCGTTTCTTTTCCCCGTTTATCTATTTGTTATATCCGATCCCAAAAGTTGTGCTTGTCCCTGTGGTCATCCTGTTTCTGGGAATCGGTGACGGGGCGAAGATCGCCATCCTGTTCTTGATCTTGTTCTTCCAAATTCTGGTGCTGGTTAGAGACCAGGCATCGGGGATTGCACCGCAGTTGATCCAAAGCCTGCGGAGTCTTGGTGCGGGACGGCGGGCATTGTTCCGCTTTGTGTATCTGCCTGCGAGTCTGCCAGCTATCTTGACCGCGTTGCGGCAATCCATTGGCACGGCGGTGGCGGTGCTGTACATCACGGAACTTTCTGCAACGAAATATGGACTCGGCTATTACATTTACTACAAGGGCAGCACGCTGCTGGATTACCCCGCCATGTACGCAGGTGTGATCGCCATGAGCCTGCTCGGGCTTGGCATGTATTTCACAGTGGATTGGATGGAGCGCAAATGGTGCAATTGGAAGTTTGTGAGCTAGAGTTCGTAGGTCACGTTTGTAACGTGACTTTCGCGCTCAAGGCGTGACCTACTGTACGATGATTAATCCCAACCAGAACAATAAACTAAATACCAATGCCGCTTGCCCCGTCTTTGCGAGCGCCATGTTTAGCGGACGCCCTTTTTGTGTCAGTACAATTTTTGTCGCTTGATATGCGATGGGCAATGATAGCCAGGCAAGCAAAGTAAACCACGGAATCAGTCCAGCCCATGCAACAGGGATCAAAACCAGATATGCGATACTCATGCAGACAATGTATTGGATCTTTGTCCCCCGCTCGCCAAGTCTTACCGCCATCGTGTGTTTGCCGCCCTTGCGGTCGTTCTCGATGTCTCGCAAATTGTTTACCACCAAAATGGCAGTGATGATCAACCCAGGTGGGATCGTCATCCACCACAC
Source organism: uncultured Anaerolinea sp. (assembly GCA_964436455.1). Taxonomy (GTDB): domain Bacteria; phylum Chloroflexota; class Anaerolineae; order Anaerolineales; family Villigracilaceae; genus Defluviilinea. The sequence goes on from CAYTDB010000169.1 coordinate 4,065, forward strand.
GGCAGGCATGACAGTTCCCGCTTGAATGTAATATGTTCCTGCCACTGAGGCAAGACCGAAGAAAATGAAAACGAAAACATCGCCCAAGCCGTGATAGCCGATGGGGAACGGTCCGCCAGTGTACGCGATGGCGGAGATGATCGCCGCAATTCCCATAACAATGATGACCCAACCGCCGAGCCACGCCAGATACAGCCCAAGCAATGCCGACAACCCAAACACAACCGCCATACCGATCTTTACTTGTTTCGGTGTTAATATGCCTGCCTGAGTTACTCGCGTGGGACCCAGCCGTTCCGCTGTGTCGGTGCCGCGTTCGAAATCAAAAACATCGTTGGCAAGATTGCTTCCGATCTGCAAAAGCAACGCTGTCAAGAGACAGACCAACACAGCGTCGAGCCGAAAATATTCGTCACGCCATGCCATCGCCGCACCCATCACGACCCCTGCCGCCGCTGCAGGCAGTGTGCGCGGACGTATTGCCAGCATCCACGCGTTCCAGTTGAAAGAAGAATTCCCAGTCAAAGTTTCTCCAGCAAACTTCCGTTTATCCGATTTGCGAAGCAATCCGTTCCAAAATCGATTCGGGCAATTATAAGTTATACTGCGCAGATTGATTTTATGAAGTATCGCCATTAGGCGATGGGAGACTCCATGACCCAATTAACAGGAAACGAACGCGCGAAATATGTCCAGGGGATGTTCACGCGCATCGCAAAACGATATGACCTGATGAACCGACTCATGACAGGCGGACAAGACATCCGCTGGCGGAAGCGCGTCATCGAGCTTGCCCGACTCGACAACAATGCATCTTTCTTGGACCTCGGAACTGGCACTGGTGACCTGGCACGTGAAGCGCTGTCAGCGTTTCCCAAAGCCACGGTTGTGGGGGCAGATTTCACGTTAGAGATGATGCGTGTGGGTCAGCGGACAAGTCCGCTAAATTTCTCCACAGCAGATGCCCTCCGATTACCGTTCAGCGATTCATCCTTTGATGCAGTTGCCTCAGGTTTCCTCATGCGCAATGTGATTGATTTACAAAAAGCAATTGAAGAACAATATCGTATTCTGAAAAAAGGCGGACGCATCGTGATTTTGGATACGACCCGCCCGAAGAAAAATATGCTTTCGCCGTTCATCTGGTTTCACATGCACTTTGTTATTCCCACGCTTGGCGGCCTTCTGACTGGCTCGCGCGATGCTTATCGTTATCTGCCAGAAACCACGGAGGGGTTTGTCACCGCTGAGGAAATGGCGTCTCGTATGGCGAAAGCTGGATTCCAAAAGATCGGTTTTCAACGATTTATGTTTGGCACCATAGCCGTTCATTGGGGAGAAAAATAAGGTTACCGTTTTCTTGATTCCCAGAGTGCGGGCAGTATCTGATGCCAGGCGATCTTCATCAATCCCAAAATCCTTGCCAGCCATACAGGGATATCGATGTTGGAGGTGGGGATGGGAATGGCTGGACTGAAATCCACATCCCGACTATCGACCTGGAATATATACCGCTTCTTTTTCTGGACCGCTGGAACTGCCTCCAGAAATTCCCGAACCTTTTCCTTCTCGGATGGTTTCCACCAGCGGGGCAGATCAGATGTGGCTTTGAAACCTGTGATCGTTCCCAGATCTTGTAACAATTGATTTTCCGGGGGTTTCAGGGCGTTGTATTTTGAACGGAAATACATTACATCAGGGTCAATATTGAAAAGTGGCTTGAGCCAAAGACGATGAACGCACGTCCGTATTGAATTTACGGTTGAAGTTTCATTTGGGTTATTGAGCCATGTTGTCAGCGCCTGGTTGATCCAGTAATTCGTAACGTCAGGTCCGATGCGGATACCGTCACATAATCCAAGGGAGGGGATGACAGGTGCTCCACAGGTAAGGATGTAAGCATCACCTGCTGCTTCGCGCATAACCCTAAGGGCGTTGCGATATGCTACCTCGCGCGGGATATCCTTTTGGCGTTTCCCAATGAGCGCGCCTTGATAGAGAAAATCCAGCTTGAGGTAGTTGTATCCCCAACCAACCACATTTCGGATGAGTTTATCCAGCCAGTCCAAAACTTCTGGGTGACTCGAATCCAGCGTCCAAGTGTTGCCACCCCACGAGATTCCCGCAGGGACGAGCTGCCCATGTTCGTCGCGCAGGAGCCAATCAGGATGGTCCTTAGCCAACTGTGAATTGGACGTGACCATGAACGGTGCCAGCCAGATACCTGCTGTGCGCCCTGTAGCTTTAATCTTTTCAGCAAATGATTTCATGCCGTTTGGGAATTTGAGGTTGGGTTCCCAATCTCCATGCGTAATTTGCCAGCCGTCATCGATTTGGAAAACATCGAAAGGGAGATCGCCAAGTCCGTGCAGGGCTTGGGTAAGGATGGGCTCATTGATCCATTTATAGAGGGAGTACCATGAGCACCAAACGCGCGGAGGGTTTTCGAAACGAGTCTTGCCAAACTTCAGTTCGAGCAGATTTGCATACTTGTTGAAAACTTCATTTTCTTTACCGCGCGCGATCAACCATTCGCCCTCGTGCTCTTCTTCATAGAATCCCTTGAGCGTGTAGTCACTAAGCTCGATACGACCACCCAAGCCCAATGTACCAACAAGGAGAATATCATCATGACCCAATTCCACCCCACCAACCCACGCGCTGACATGGTTCTTGTGAAAGGCATAAGCTGGGTCTTCATCCTTGGCACGGAATTCAGGTGCGCGGATGGGGAGCGGGGGAGTGGATGGATCGAGCCAGGTGGTAAGAGTCCAGGATTGCCATCCGTGGCGGAAGAAGCGTTTCGGAGGCTGAGTCAGATTTAGATCCACACGAGAGGCGAGGATGATTTGATGCTGTGATGTTTCGGGGATGGCGTCGGCGTCGAGAAGGAGAGTAGTCATGCGTTGGATTATCCCGTAAGATAATCCAACCTGCAAGTTGACGATGGTCCCAACGGCGGGGAGGTCAGAGCGAATTCAGCAAATCTTCAAAAAAAGAGAGGCTGGTGGCAAGTGGGTAAAGGAGCCAAAGGGCTTCGTTATAAGGTCTGAGACTTTCCTGCATGGCTGGGAATACCTGATGCTTTGTTATTTTCAGCAGCCCCAGGTTTCGGGCGAGCCAGACAGGAACTTTGCGATGTGCATGTGGCGGTATGGCGGGGGTGAATTCAACGATGCGGTTGTTGATGCGATATTTGTAGCGTGATATTTTCCGGATGTTGGAATCTGTTTCCATAAACTCACGTAAGGAGTTCGTATCCTGGTCGGTCATCCATTGTGGAAGGTCAGAGGTGGCTTTGAAACCAGTGATGATTCCGAGGTCGAGGAGCAGTTGCTTTTCATGAGGCTGAAGCGCGTTGTGCCTTGAACGAAAGAACATGACATCGGGGTCGATGTTGACGAGCGGTTTCATCCATAGGCGGTGCAGGCTGGTGCGGATGGCGTTCTGTGTGGATGTGTCATTCAAGTTGTTGAGCCAGACAGTGAGCGGCGTGTTGAGCCAGTATGGGCTGACATCGGGTCCCACGCGGATGCCATCACACAAGCCGATACTAGGAATGATGGGAGCGCCACAGGCAAGCACATAGGCATCACCCGCCGCTTCTCTAATTACTTTCACGGCATTTCGATAGGCAACTTCGCGCGGGATATTCTTATATCTCTTGCCAGGGAGTGCGCCTGCGTAGAGAAAATCCACTTTCAGGTACTCATAGCCCAGGAGCGGATCTTGCGGATGAGTTGATCGATCCATTTCAGGACTTCTGGATGGCTGACATCGAGTGTGTAAGGAACACCCTCCCAAGTGAGACCGACGGGGACAGGCTTGCCGTGTTCATCTCGTAACAACCAATCAGGATGATCACGATACACGCTGGAGAGTTTTGTGACCATGAATGGAGCCAGCCAATGCCCGGCTGTTCTGCCTGTGGCTTTGATTTTGTCTGCCAGCGCTTTCATGCCGGATGGGAATTTTTTGGTCGGTTCCCAATCTCCGTGGGTGATCTGCCAGCCATCGTCGAGTTGGAAGACGTCAAAAGACAATTCGGTGAGACGGTCAAGCGCGTTTAACACAACGTGTTCATTATGCGATGCGTATTGGGCAAAGACTGTGTCTTCCCTGCCGCGGGTGACCAACCATTCACCTTCTTGATTGTCTTCGTAGAAACCTTTGAGCGTCTGATTGTCAAGTTCGACGCGTCCGCTTAAGTTTAGCGCGCCGATAAGGATGATATCATCATCGCCAAGCTCTACCGCGCCGACCCAGGCACTGACGTGGTTCTCGTGGAAGGCATAGGCGGGGTCTTCGTCTTTGGCGCGAAATTGTGGTGAGAAGAGCGGGAGAGGCGGTTCGGAGGGATCGAGCCAGGTTGTCAGCGTCCAGGATTGCCATCCGTGGCGGAAAAAGCGTTTCGTAGGTTGGGGCAGGTTCAGGTCCACGTGGGAAGCGTTGATGATTTGCGGGTTCGATGCCTGAAAGAACGAGTCGAGATTGAGTTCTATCTTAAGCATGCGGGCGATTATCCCGCGTAATTCGTTGACGGTCAATTTAAATTGTGGCATAATCCTTAGAACTTCATTTCAAGCAAGAAACAGACTTGAAAGGCTGTGAAGAGAACGAGTAGGTTTGCCGTTACGATCAGCGAATGTGGAACTGGTGAGAGCCGCATCAGGAAAGCAAATCGAAAATCATCTCGGAGCCGCAACCTGAAATTGAGTAGGTGCGCCGTGGTGGTCCCACGTTATAGGGACAGGATGATGTTGGTCGTCCTATGAGTGCTTCGCAAATGCGTGAAATCAGAGCGGTACCGCGGGATTTCTCTCGTCTCTGTTTGGGATGAGAGTTTTTGTTTAATACATCAGGAGCTTGTGTTATGAAAATATTTTTGAAGGTTTTTCCGGTGGTTGTTTTGTTTGCCCTCTTGTTTTCTGCATGGCGGGTGTACGGCATCATGGGTGTAACAGGAACCATTGGTGAAGAGGATATATATTATACCTTTTTGGAGGGTCAACGTATCTTGAACGGTGAAAATCCTTATGAGCGTGTGCTCAGCAGCGATATGCTTCACAATGATAAATATGCCACTTACTTCCCATTATTTTTCGAGCTTTCTGCTGCGACACAAAAGCTTGGGCTTGACCAGTTTGATGCCTGGCTTGTTTTTTGGAGGCGGGTTTTTATCGCTTTCAACCTGGGGACAGCAGCTTTGCTGTTTTATCTCTTTCACAAGGTTGATATGGATTGGATCGGTGTTTTCGCCGCTGCGTTTTGGTTATTTAACCGCTGGACTCTAAAAGTAGTTTCAATCGTTCATCTTGATTTTACACCTATTCTTTTCATGGTGGCTTCTCTGGCGGTATTTCCGAAGAAACAACGGCTTGGACTGCTGTTATACAGCGTCTCGCTCGGTTTAAAGCAGATCGGGATCATTATCCTGCCACTTTACCTTGTCTGGGTCTGGCATTCCTCTGACAAAAATCGCGTCCGGAACATCTTGGTAGCATCTCTTCTGATTGGAAGTGTGCCTTTATTAACTTCAATTCCGTTCCTGGTTTGGAATGCAAAGGGCTTTATCATGTCTGTTTTGTTTTCTGTAACACGATTAAGTGGAGGCAGCCTCAGCGTCATATCCCTTGATGAAATCCTGGGTTGGCGCGGCGTTATGGGGCGATTGCCGATGTTTGTACTGTTTATATCGGTTTATTGGATGAGTTTTGCGCGTTCTATGAGAAGGTATACTGCGGCATTTTTTGTCATGTCAGTTTTTGTGAGCTTCAATGGAAACTTATATGCCCAGTATATGTTGTGGCTGGTTCCTCTGACGCTCTTATTGCTGTTGGATTCGAAGGAAACATTTTTTATCAAGGATGCAGGTGTTTGAAATGTTTAAATCAGTATCGTCTAAGCTTAACGTAACTTCAATGGAGGAGCATGTTCTGAAGTTCTGGAAGCAGGCAGAGATCTTCAAGAAGACCGTTGAGCAGCGCAAAGATGGACCGGTGTATGTGTTTTATGAAGGACCGCCGACCGCGAACGGAAAGCCCGGGGTGCATCACGTGTTGGCGCGCGCGTTCAAGGATATGTTCCCGCGTTATAAGATCATGCGGGGTTATC
>CAYTDB010000170.1:0-10168 GCA_964436455.1 uncultured Anaerolinea sp.
GGTTCTTTAATCATAGCCAAATATGTTTGATTGTCACCTCTAAATTGTCATTTTTTCCATCTTTTTGAAACAGTTCCCAATTCCACAGAAAAGCGAAAAAAAGTCCTCTTCCACATTGTCCCCTTGCGGGATTTGGAAGCCCCAAAGGGGTGTTCACCTGCACCCCCCGGCACTTGCCGCGAAGGGACTAACCGTCACGCTTGATCGATCACGCCAATCTGGGAGTAGGTCATTCCCCTCCGCTCTCCCCCTCCTCCTCTGGCGGATTTGTGTCAACGCCTCCATCCCTTCACTATTTCTTCTTTTCCTGCTCCTGTTTTCGCAGTTTTTGTTTTTCTTCCTGTTCGTGCTCGAGCTTCAACCGTTCCTGCCTGCGAAGTATTTGTTTTTCTTCCTGTTCCTTTTCGAGCTTCAATCGCTCCTGTCTGCGCAGGATTTGTTTCTGTTCCTGTTCTTGCTCGAGTTTCAGCCGTTCCTGCTGCCGCTGAATTCGCTCCTTTTCCTGCTCCTGCTCGAGTTTCTGGCGTGTTTCCTGCTGCGGTTTTTGCCTCTGTTCCTGTTCCAACTCGAGATCCTGCCGGTCCTGTTGTTGCACTTTATGTTTCTGTTCCTGCTCGTGCTCCAGTTCCTGGCGGTCCTGTTTGCGCTGTTCCATTTCCTCATTTTGTTGTTTTTGTGCCATCATTGTTCCTCTTTCATACCTGCAATATCGCGGATCTTCATATCCAATATAGCACGGTTCGCATCATTCGCCGTACCCAGTTTTGTGACCTGGAAACCCAACGCCCCCGTCACCCAGAATGAAAACCGTCACGCTTGATCAATCACGCTAACCTAGAAGTAGGTTCCCTCGCTTTTTCCCTTCTTCTGCTGACGGATGTTATCCATGTCTACGAAATTTGTTTTCAAATTTTCTCGACCACTGTGGACAAATCCTTCACAACCTCATCATTCCCAAAGCGGACAACTCTCAACCCCAACTCGTGTAAAGCCTTGTCCCGCCTTATATCTTCCCCTTGTTGCAAGTCGTGGATGTCTCCATCCACTTCGACAACCAATCCAGCTTTGTGACAATAAAAATCAACAATGAATCCCGCGACGACTTGTTGTCGTCTGAAATGAACGCCTAACTTATTGGCACGTAATTCCTGCCAATGAATTTTTTCAGCGGGTGTCATTTCGCGGGCACGTTCTTGTTTCTCTTTTGTGACTCGTTGACCTGGGATGATGTTTTTGACTGGCATGATTGGCTCATTTTAACCCCTCTCCCGTCTCCCCCAAGGGGGAGAGGCTTAATACATCCTCAAACGAAAAGTTGACTTGGAAACCGACACAATCATCAACCGCTCAGCCCCCTTCCCATTTGGGAAGGGCAGGGGGAGAGGTCCCTCGCTCTCTCCCTGCCTCCGCGGCGGATTTAGAAAACTCTGCGTCCCTCTTCGATACTTTCTAGAATTTCGGAGCGGCTAAGATTTAATTTGATGCCATCCACGTTCAGCGGAGAGCCGACGCGCTTTTGCGGCTTGATGACAAATACCTGTCCGTCGCGCCGTTTGATGCGGACTTCGCCGTACTTTGCAGCTTGCTCCAAAAGGGATGCCAGTTTCTGGCGCGCCTCTGTATATGTGTATGTGTTCATTCAGACACCTCCACTACCTGTATCTTCTTATCTTTTGCCACTTGTACTAGCCTGCTGTCCAATGTTAGTAACGATAAACGATATTTTTCCGCACAACGCAAGAGATAGGCATCATTGGCATAGATGCCAAATTCATTTGCGAGTTCCAAAGAATCAGTCAGTTCGACTTCAACAAACCTTACAGGGATTTGCAAATAGATCTTAATCGCCTGCAACGCTTCGTCTATTGTTACGCGTTTCCGCTTGAGCAGGGACGAGAACGCATTGCCGATCTCCCAATGCACCGAAAGGGGAGCGATCAACTCGGCTTCATTCGTCAACGCCACAAGTTTTTCTTTTTCTTCCTCGTTGGTGATCACAGCAATCAAAATGGACGCGTCAACGACAACTTCCATACACCTCTCCTTGATTTGTACATATGTACAACTGAATTTATACTCTTTTACCCCGAAAATTCAAGCCTTTCTTTTGCAATCCAAAACACTAACTTGGTCACTCAACACCCCCATCAAGTAATCAGCCACCTTCCCATTTGGGAAGGGCGGGGGGATAGGTCCCCGCTCTCTCCCTTCCTCTACTGGCACTTATCTAACAAGCGCTCAATGCTTTTGAGGAGGAATACACTATCCAAATATTTAATTGACTTCCAATTTGAATTTATCGTTGACCCTTTTTATAGTAATTCCTATACCTGCCAATGGATTTACAAGCGTTGTTATAACCATATCAATAATGCAGATCGGGCATCTTCCTTTTCTGCGGACTCGCCTGGGTAACGCGTGCGGACAGAATAGCGCTCCATGATCACAAGATCGGCGCACAACATCTCAAAACTACCCTCAATCTCTTCGCAAAGTAACATCAATTCGATCAAGTTGTGGATTTTAGGAATGTGCTTATCGTTTTCCTGCAACACGGCTTTGAGATATTTCTCGGCACATTGCTGTATATGAAAACAAACAGCATCATAGTTCGGGGATTTCCGTGCTCGTAACTCACGTCCTGCCGTAAGAAAATCCCCTTCCGCTTTCGATACCCACTCAGCGACTTGAGAATTCATATAATACCTTTCCCTCTTTGACCACATCGCGCTGGAACCAGTCGCCCTTTTTGACACGTTCCGCCAGATATTTCGGCGAGTGGACGATCAAATCCAAACCAAAGCGATATTCGATTTGCTGGCAGGTTTCAATGGCTTGTTGCACATCCCTGAGTGGAGTATCCATCACGACCAGCAAATCCACGTCGCTCTCAGGGCGTGGATTTCCACGCGCATAAGACCCAAACAGGATGATCTTCTGCGGCTTGAACTTTTCCACGATCTGCTCCACCACCTGGTCAATCGCTTTTTGTGGAATGCGCTTACGCTTGTCAATCGTCGGGACTTTTACGGGGATCATCGTGAAGTAATTATCCAACCTCTTCAAGTCAAAAGCGGCGAGTCATCTCTGAGATGACTCGCCGCTTTTGACTACTGTCTATTCTCTACTCATCTACTCTCTAAAGCTTAGCGAACCTGCTGACCACCTTCGCCATCCCAGCGGGACGCTCCATATTCCCGCCCTGATGGATACCGATCGGCGTGCCGACCTTCGCATACGCCAAATCCACATACGCCTGGCCTGTGATGAAGCGCTGACCATCGATCGCGCAGGAGGTGACGAAGCCAATGCGTTTACCTTTGTCATTGATCACAGGGTCACCGTTGTGCGCCATGCGCGTGCGCTGTTCGTCGAACGTAAAGCGGATGACGACTCCCTTGCGTTCTTTCTCACGCGCCACATACGTATCGCGACCGATGAACCACGGCTTATACGTTTTCACATACGAACCGAATCCGCCTTCGGCGACTCCGAGATCACGACCACCAAACTTGCCCGAGCCCAATCCCATCTCATGACCATACAACGGAAGTCCTGCCTCGGTACGTAGCGAGTCTCTTGCGCCCAAACCGATCGGCTTGACGCCGAACTGTTCACCTGCTCTCAAGACCGCGTTCCAAAAGTCGACGGCGCGCTCAGGGTGCACGAACAACTCGAACGCCATCTTTTCGCCTGTATACCCCGTGCGCGAAACGATCAGATCGAATCCTCCAACCACCGCATCGCACAACTCGGTGCGCTTTAGTTTCATGATGCGCTCACGCGTCTCACTGTCTACGCCCATCGCCAGCAGCGTATCGCGCGAACGCGGTCCCTGCAGGGCAATGTCCACTCGCATGGCAGAACCAGCTTTCGGGTCCCGTAAGTTGCGAAGCTCGGCGTTGTATCCATACGTCTGCGCCCATGGGCGGTCGCGATCGATCCGTACCTTGCCATCGCGCACACTTTCGAGCCACGTCCGATCCTTGTCATCGTTCGATGCGTTCACCACCACCAGATAATCATCCCAGCCGCGGCGATAGACAAGCGTATCGTCGATCACATCCGCATCGGGCGTCAGGAAATGCGTGTAAAGGCTTTCGCCAGGGTTCAGCCCGCCGCAGTCATTGCCGCAGACCGCATCCAGGAACGACGCTGCATCCGCGCCGCGTACATCGTACACACCCATGTGACTGACATCGAACAAGCCCGCCGCATTGCGCGTGGCAAGATGCTCCTCGAAGATACCCGAATACTGCACAGGCATTTCCCAACCAGCGAAGGGGACCATCCTGCCGCCGAGGTCTCGATGGACTTGATTCAACGCTGTCTTCTTCATCTCGCCTTCGACCTCTGTCCACTCGAAAGGCGGCAGCGCTTCTTTCTTAGACGTGGAACTGATACCGACATAAAAAGGCTTTTCATCCCCTTTCCCTTTTGCCATCCGCTTCCCGATCTGTTTATCCGCTTTCGCATCCGCTACGATCGATGGACCAGGCATCCGCTTCGTCGTGAAGTCCTTGCTTCCCTCCAAATTGAACGACATATATCCATCAGACAGATCACGCAGCCATGTTGCAACGACTCCCGCTTTCGCAACAGGCACTTGCAGCCAATACGCGCCCATGTCCACGCAGGTGAGCGTGCCTTTGACAGTTCCCTTCGGGGTAGCAATGGATGTCGCCTGTGACTCGCCTTCACCCAACGCGGACAAATCCGACGACACGGCATAATCCAACATCTGCCGCACGCGATGACCTGTGAGTTCAAAGACTCCACTTGTTGACTTGTCGTCAATGTAATAGAAGTGCGGATACCCATGCGCCTTGTACTTGAAGTCAATGCCAACGGATTCAGTCAACTTGCGAATCTTCAACTTCGCATCATTCAACACTTTGAAATCCAATTTCGTGCGTCGTTGTTTTCCCTTACGAACGGTATCCACGCTATGCGGCGCACACGCAAGAAGCACATCCGCCATAATGTCTGCCAGCTGACGAGTCTTCTTCTCATCGAAACCGCGCTGTGTGATCCACGGCGTGCCCAAACGGATTCCGCTCGGGTCTTTCGAGTTCTTGTCACCAGGGATGGTATTGCGATTTGCTACAACACCAATGATGTCGAGAATGCGCGAAGCCTGATCGCCGCTGAGACTGGTACCATCTTCTCCGACGATGCTTGTGCAATCGACATTGACCAGATGTGTATCCGTGCCGCCAAACGGAACACGCAATCCACGTTTGGTGAATTGGTCTGCCATCGCCGCAGCGTTTCTAACGGTTTGGGATTGTAGTTGCTTGAAATTTTTGGTTTGTGTCAGTTTGAATGTCAGTGCCAACGCTGCGAACACATTGACGTGCGGTCCGCCCTGTTCACCAGGGAAGACTGCCTTATCGATCTTCTTCGCAATCGACGCGTCGGTGGTCAATAACACTGCCCCGCGTGGACCGTCAATGCTCTTGTGCGTCGTAGACATCACTACATGAGCATATCCGATCGGCGAAGGAATCACGCCAGCGGCGACCAGTCCGCCGATGTGCGAGATATCCGCCAGGAAGTACGCACCGATCTCATCCGCGATCTCACGGAACTTCTTCCAATCAGGAACCCACGAATAGGACGAGTACCCCGCGATCATCAACTTGGGCTTGTGCTCCAGCGCCAACGCGCGGATGGCGTTGTAGTCGAGTTTCTCATTCTCATTGATCGTGTAATGCACCGCGTTGTACCATTGTCCGCTGCGATTGACGGATGAACCGTGTGAGAGATGTCCGCCGTGCAGAAGGTTGAGTCCCATCACGGTACTGCCCAGCTCGATCAGCGCGTGATAGACCGCGTTGTTGGCGGGTGCACCTGAAAGTGCTTGAATGTTCACAAAAATCTGGTCGGCGGAATAACCGTTCGCGGCGAAGGTCTCAGCTGCGCGGCGTCGAGCCAGCGCCTCGACCACGTCCGCGTATTCCACGCCTTTGTAATAGCGCGGGTCGCTGTTACGGCGATAATGAGCAAGTCGCATTGGGTAATCGAGGATCTCCTCCTCGGTCATCCAACGCGACTCTTCATCGGGGTAACCTTCCGCATATATGTTCTGGAATGCGGATGCAAGCGCTTCACGGGTTGCCATGGGGGCGGTACTCTCCGAAGCGATCAACATCAACTTGCGGGCTTGCCGTTCGGCTTCGATCTGCGTCAATTCATAGACTTCAGGGTCGAGCTTGGCAAGGCTTCCGCGGAATAAATAATCGGGCATTTTAGTCTCCTTGTGAGAGTTAATTGAATTGTCAGACGTTTAGATTGTAGAACGGGAAGGGGGAAGGGTCAAGTGAGAAATGACATGGACGAAATCCCAAACATGGGAGGAACAAATAAACAAAGATAGTAAGAAATGTCCAATTATTTTGTTAGATGAAGTAGTTACAAACGTAGAATTAATGCTAATATGTTCATGGTGGCAGGAGGAACTGGCTATGAACGTTTTTATTTCTCATGTTGCGGATGAGGGGTTGCTTGCTCTTGTTTTGAAAGAGTGTATCCAGAAAACAACCAAAAACAAAATAAAAGTCTTCGTGAGTAGTGACATTCAAAATATAGCTGCGGGTGATGTATGGTTAGAAAATCTAGAGAAAGCGTTATCTAGCGCTAAAGTATTGATAGTCTTGTGCAGTCCATACTCTGTGACAAGACCTTGGGTGAATTTTGAAATAGGCAGTGCGTGGATAAAACATATTCCCATAATCCCCATTTGTCACTCGGGTCTGGAACTAGATCAATTACCAGTGCCACTCTCATCCTTTCATGGATTGGATATCAACTCAAAGAAATTCCTACGCACCTTGATTGATAGTCTGGCAAAAAAGGCAAGAATAAAGCAGAAATTACGAATTTATCCTGGTCAGACAAGAAAGAAAATCGAAGGCGCACTTCGAAAAATCAAAGGGAATATTTGGGGTAATAAAAAAACGGTGGATACCTCTTACGATAATTTTGGGGGGATCCTGAAAAAGATTGCAACCTCCGACGACGAAGATTGCACTTGCAAAAGACTTGCACATTCTTTGAAGGTGGGAGCAAACGATCTTGATGTGTATCTGCGACATCTGGTGGATCGGAAATTCATCAAGAAAAAACTCGGGTGGAAAAGCGATTGTCAGTATAGCACCACCAAACGTGGACGGGAGTATCTCGTGCAGCGGGGTTTGCTTGAAGGCTGACCTTGCATGTGGCACATCCTGATTTGCTAGGATAACCTGTTCAAAATGAATATTTGGGTTGAAACATCAATGGTTGTTCAAGGATGCTCGATCTCTACCCGTAAAACAAAACTAGAGTTGAGAGTTGTAAAGTGGGCTGACAGATTGCATGATCTGTCAGTTCTTTTTTGTTCATGAATAAACCCTTGACTCTCCCATCGCTGGAGGGTGTATAACAACAGCATGATACGTATCGGAGACTTTTCAAAACTCAGCCGCATCTCGGTCAAGACCCTGCGCTACTACGACGAAGTGGGCTTGCTCCAACCCGTGCAAGTGGATCCCTTCACAGGGTATCGTCTCTACGAGTACAGCCAGTTGTCAGACCTGAACCGCATCCTGGCGCTCAAAGACCTGGGCTTTTCGCTCGAGGAGATCGGCCGTCTCCTTGATGATGGTCTGTCCGTGGAGCAGATGAGGGGGATGCTCAAGCTGCGGGAAACAGAAGCCAGGCAGAGGGTCCAGGAGGAGGCAGAGCGTCTTGAGCGCATCCGAACGCGGCTGAAACAAATCGAACAGGAGAATGAAATGTCCAAGTATGAGGTTGTCATCAAGAAGGTGGATGAGATCCGGATGGCGTCTGTGCGCGGAGTGGTGCCGACACCGCCTGAGCAGGGAGTCCTTTGGTATGAGCTGGAGGATTATCTGGAGGCGGGCAAGGTCCGCCCGAACGGCGCGTGCTTCACGTTGTATCACGATGATGAGTTCAACGAGCGTGATGTCGATGTGGAGGTATGCGAGCCGATCGATGTGGAACTCAATGAGTCAGAGCGAATAAAAGGGCGAACGCTGCCTGCCGTGGAGAGTATGGCATGCACCCTGCACAATGGACCGTTCACCACGATCAGTGAGGCGTACAATGCCATCGGCAAATGGATCACGGATAATGGTTATCGTATCACAGGTCCGTGCCGCGAGGTGTACCTGCGTCCGGCAAAGAACGGCTCCCAGACCGACCCCAAAACGGTGACGGAGATCCAGTTTCCGGTGGAGAAAGTGTAAAGGGCATTGAATCAACAACGGGACGAGTCATCGTCCCGTTGTTGATTCAATCATTGCATGTGAATTCGGCATCCACTTGATCAGGTGAAGGGGTGGTGTTGATAATGAGATTGGGATCAGGCCAAAGTCCAGATTGGAAGCGTTGAATGTAGTCCCGCAAAACATTTTTATCCGCATCCAGAATGGATGTGGTTGTACCGAGCTGCGGATCGAATTGTTTCGCGTTCGTGAATTGTTCAAAAGGGAAACTGGCAAAGACCACACTGCTTCCATTCATCTGTGTGGCAAGACAGGCAAGTTGGTTGATCTGCTCGGGGCTGAGATCGGTTTGAACATACCGTTGAAATGTGGAAATCAATTCCGGGACGGCTGGCACGATGGCGGGGCTCAAAATCTTTTTCCGCAAAGCACACATCACGATGTTCTGGTTTTCTGCGCGGGTGAACACGTTGTATTGGCGGATGCGCGCAACCCACAGCGCGGTCTTACCATCGAAATGATGTTGTCCCTCCTCGATATGCAGCCAGTCGGGGTGCTCGGCTGTGCGCAGGCTGACATCATACGGCAGGTACACGTCTATGCCGCCGACCGCGTCCACGATGTTTTCGAACGTCTTCATGTTCACGGCAAGATAATGATCGGGCTGTGCGCCCAGGTTGAGGTCCAAAGTGCGGGCAAGCAAACCGGGTCCCTCGCCGGGTCCGTCGTAATATCCAAACCCCTTGTTGCCGTAGAGATACGCCTGGTTCATTTTGCCCTGCGTGATGCCGTAATGGTCGGAGATGCCGGGGATCTCCACCCATAGGTCACGCGGAATTTCGAGGATGGTCACACGCACATTCACAAAGTCCACGCGCACGAGCCGGATGACGTCCGCCAGTCCATACAGGTAATGGTTCCCGCGCGAATCAGAACCGATGGCAAGGATGTTCATTGTGGATGGACCACCGCATAGAGGCAGAGGAGTGGAGGTGGCTGTCCCCTGCGGTGTGGGTGTGGATGCATTGACACCCGCTTCATCCTCGACAGGAAAACTGGTCAGCGTTGGACGAGTTCGCGTCGCTGTGGGCAGTTCGAGTGGTTCGCCAAGAGGCGCTCGATAGAAACGAAAAAGTTGTATTCCCCCGAATATGACGGCGATCAAAACAATTCCAAGAATGATATTCCTTGTTGGCTTCATATCCTCTCCTTGTGCGAATAGCCTCATTGTAGATAGAACGCCAAAGAGGGTCAAGACGTTCCACATAATTTCCACACAACCGCATCACAACCTCATAACACCGCTCCGATAAGATATGTGCAAGGTTGAACGCGGTTCAGCCAAATTAAAAAACGAAAGGAAATTTAAAATGAACAAAAAGTATTTGATCTTGATTGGCGGATTGCTTGCCGCTTTACTGGTGGTCGGCGTCGTGGGAGCCACATCCGCGTATGCGCAGGAACCCGTCAACACGCTGATGCACGGGCGCGGACCCGGCGGCGGTCATTTTGGTCTCGGCCACGCCGAACTCGAAGCCGCTGCCAATGTCCTCGGCATGACGACCGATGAAGTGCAGTCTGCTTTACAGGGCGGGAAGACGCTTCAGGATCTTGCCGATGAGAAGGGCGTGGACATCGCAGACATTCAAGCCGCGATCCAGGCTGTGCATGTTGCTGAAGCGCGCGAACGCATTGCCCAGGCTGTTGCGGATGGTACGATGACCCAGGCGCAAGCTGATTGGATGCTCGAAGGCATCGACAACGGCTACATGATGGGCAATGGCGGCCCCGGCGGGTTTGGTCGTGGCTTCGATGGTCCGCGCGGAGGAGGCAGTGGTTTCGGAACCGGAACTGGCGATTGCCCGATGGGACAACTCCCGGCACAGAATGGTCAGTAGTTCTGATAGCAGGCAAATAAAAACAGGTGCGTCGACTCC
>CAYTDB010000171.1:0-9680 GCA_964436455.1 uncultured Anaerolinea sp.
AAATTGAATTTTTCTTTGTTGGGCCGCTTGCAGATCGAGAATCGCCAGTTGGGAGCCATTACGCTCGCCAATCGCAAAGCAATGGGGCTGCTTGCCTATCTCCTGATCGAGTCGGATCACACGCACAGCCGTGAGTCTCTGCTGGGCTTGCTGTGGCCCGACTTGCCCACCGCTTCAGCACAAAACAATCTCCGTGTCACCTGGGCGCATCTTCAGAAAGCGCTGGGAAATGACTCTACCAATGAACAACCCTTTCTGGTCGGTGACCGGCTCACGTTGCGCTTCAATCCCCTCAGCGATCATGAACTGGATGTAGCACGCTTCAACACCTTAACCAAGGCTTGTCGCCTCCATCCCCACCCTGATCCACACGATTGCGTTGAGTGTGCTGCCCGGTTGACGCAGGCGCTCGAATTGGTGCGCGGCGAATTTATGGAAGAATTCTCGCTCGGCGATTGCGCGCAATTTGAGGACTGGCTCCTCAATCAGCGGGAAGGATTCCGCCTGCGGGTGACGTCCGCGCTGGAACAGCTTGCCGAGTTTCACGAACGTGCTGGTCAACTGGCTGAAGCGGAACGCTCCATTCGCCGTTTGCTTGCATATGAACCCTTGCGCGAATCTACTTACCGTCAATTGATGCGTGTGCTGGCGCGTGCGGATCGGCGCAGCGCCGCATTGGATGTTTACGAAACCTGCCGCCGCGTGCTGGCAGCCGAACTTGGTCTGACGCCATCCGTTGAAACCGTGACGCTTGCCGAACAGATTCGTGCCCTCGTATCGTCCAATTCGCATTCTGTCCAGGTTGCCCTGCCTCCTGTTCTTACGCGCTTTTTTGGGCGCCAGCAGGAATCCGCGCGCCTCGTGGATTTTCTTTCGCGCCGAACCGTTAGACTGGTGACCTTGGCAGGTCCCGGCGGCGTTGGCAAGACTCGCCTCGCGCTCGAAGTTGCCCATCGCATGGCAGGCGTTTTCGCCCATGACATCTGCTTTGTGGATTTGACAGGCGTGACCGATGAAAGGTCCGTGGATGACGCGGTCGCCGCAGCGCTGCATTTACCGACCAATACCGGTCGCTCATCCACGGGGGCAATTTTGGATTATCTGCGCGATAAGACCATGCTCCTGGTTTTGGATAACTGCGAACATTTGGTGAATGCGTGTGCGCGACTCGTCCAAATGCTCTGCCGCGATGCCGAAGGGCTGACCGTGCTTGCGACGAGCCGTATCCCGCTTCACATTGATGAGGAGCATGTAGTCCGGCTGGAACCATTTGCAACCCCCACAGTCAATGACTCAGGACAACTCACGGTTGTGGATGCGCTGAGATTCGACTCAGTTCAACTGTTCACAGACCGAGCCGCACAATCACTGCTGCAATTCAAAGTAAACGATGCGAATGTCATGGCGGTTGTTCGTATCTGCCAACAGCTTGACGGTATCCCATTGGCGATCGAAATCGCCGCGGCACAGGCTCGCGCGCTGCCCATCGAAGCGATCGCCGAACGTCTGGATCAACGCTTCGCCTGGCTGAATAAGAGGGCGGGCGAAACCACATCACGACAACGCACTTTACACACCTTGATTGACTGGTCTTACGGGCTCTTGAATGCCCAGGCGCGTTCGTTATTGCTCAGATTATCGGTCTTTGCTGGAGGGTGGACCTTGGAAGCCGCTGAGGCGGTCAGCGCGCCCGAGGAGCCATGCGCCGAGTCCCTTGCCGACCTGGTCGACCACTCTCTGGTGGTCTTTGGGGCGGATGTCGAGCATAGCCGCTATGGTATGCATGAGATCATCCGCCAGTTTGCGCAGGAGTATTTACGCGGCAGCGATCAAGAACTCGATACGTTGGAACGCCATGCCCGATATTATGCACAGCTTGTCTCCCGGGCGGCGGAAAACCGAACGGGGCAGCCATTCCCTGAGCGACTGCAGACCGTTGTCAATGATCACGATAACCTGCGACAAGCCTACGAATGGTTGCTCACTCACGATCGCGAGCAGGCGCTTGCTCTGGTCGCACAATTGGGCACACAGCTGAATTTCTGGGAACTGGGTGGGTTTTTCCAGGAGGGTCGCCGCTGGCTCCAGCACGCATTGGAGTCAACCCAAGCATCGATTTCGGTCCAGCGTGCACAAGCCCTGCTGGCTTCGGCTGACCTATCTTCGGCGATATCTGATTTCGACTATGGGTTACGGTGTGCGCAACAAGCACAGAGCATCTTTCAACAACTTGGTGACGGACATGGAGAGATCGATGCCCGATTGATGTATTGCGAATTGACTGAATTGGCTGGGGGACATGCGAATCTGCGCGAGCAGATTGAAGAAGTGCTCCGGATGGCTGAGAAGATCTCTTATACGGCTGGTATCGCGAAAGCCAAACTTTCGTTGGGGGCAATCGTTTTTCATGCAGGTGAGTTTCAAGCCACTATTCAATATGTCCTGCCAAGTGTTTCACTATTGCGCGAACTTGGGCGCCCGTTTGACCTGGCAGCTGCGCTCAACCGGCTTGCAGGAGCGCTGGCAGGAATCCACGATTATGCTGCGGCTCAACAGGCACACGAGGAATGCCGGGATATCTACCAGTCGCTTGGTTACCGGCGCGGCGTAGCAACCACCCTTCAAAACCTGGGCGGCGAGGCGTTTGATCAAGGCGATTACACCCGCGCCAGGACATTACTCTGTGAAGCGTTACGAATACGCCGTGAATTGGGACTCCCACGCGGCTATGCCTACTCCTTTGAATTCCTCGCTGACCTTGATGAAGCTGAAAAACGATATGAGCACGCGGTTCAATTATTGGCGGCAGCTGATACCCTGCGGGTTCGCATTGGTGCGCCGATCGAGCAAGTCAACCAGAAAACAAATGAGGAGGCCCTGGCGAGACTACAAGCCCAACTTGGGGATGTGGCGTATGAATTGGCATGGTCGAAAGGCGCGACGTTGACCACCGAACAAGCGATCGCACTCGCGCTGAGTTGAGTCATGGAGCATCCTCGAAGGTGCTGAAATCAAAAGAATTCTTCCCTTTCCCGAAACTCCTTTAGGCAAGGTTTTACGGAGAGAATTAGTCCGAAGATATGAAAAGTACGATAAGTGAAATTGAAATTCCCACATCTGCAAATTATGTGCAACAGGGTAGCGGCACGCCAGTGGTGATGATTCATGGTGTCGCCGCGTCGCTTCACGATTGGGATGACCTCATCCCCGAACTCACGAAGAACGATCGCGCATCCTACGCACTTGATCTGCTTGGACACGGTGACAGTCCCAAGCCCAAATCACGCGCTTATCATATTGATTGGGTGTTCGAGCATTTTCTGCATTGGATCACATCCCTGCGCCTGACAGAACCTGCCATCCTCATTGGACATTCTTTAGGCGGATATATCGCGCTGGAGTACGCGCGCCGCTTCTCTGCCTGGACCCGGGGACTGATTCTCGTTAGTCCGTTTTATTCACGCCTACAGCTTCCTCCGTTTCTTCGAAGATCATACAGCAATCGCAATCTGAGAGGCGTTATTGCGGAAAAGATGCCTCAGTGGATGTTCCGTGCCATCATTGATGTGACCAGTCGGGCAATGGGACACAGTGCCGGTGCATTACATTCACTGCCTGAACATATCCGTGCGCAAACGGCTCTCGATTACACGCGTACTGCTCCGGGAGTTTATAACATCCCCAATGTTCTTGGAGATCAAACGGAGTGCTTATCCTCCATAACACTTCCAACTTTGGTTGTATGGGGTGATCGTGACCAGACGCTTTCTCCTGCATCCTTTCCCAGGCTTGTGACTGCCATGCCGCGTGCGGTTGGGAGACCTATCCGTGCGGGGCATGTGCCGCATCAATCGAATGTGATGGAGTTCAACCAAATGGTATTGGATTTTTTGAGAGGGTTGGATTAAACGTTTCCTCTACGCATCTCTTAAAGATTGCGATATTTTAAGATAAATCCCCCTTGTGTCCTCTTGAAGTGGGTCCACCTCCGTGCTACAATGCTGTTCACAATCGCCAGATGTACGGGGATGCAGAGCGTCAACGCCCACAGATGGCGGATACATTTGTTCTAAAAATGGAGAGATTTATATCTAATGCGGTGTCCATACTGTCAGCATCACGACTCTAAAGTGCTCGATACCTCTCACGACAGTCATGGTGGAATACGCCGTCGTCGTGAGTGTTTTAACTGTGGTCAGCGCTTCAGCACTTATGAGCGTCCCATCATGGCAACGCCGCTCATCATCAAACAGGACGGCACGCGTGAAGAGTTCGACCGGGAAAAAATGGCACGCGGAATCCGCATATCTTGTGCGAAACGCCCGGTCTCCGCAGCGGACATCGAACGCATGATTGGGCAGGTCGAATCACAGTTGCAGAAATTAGGTAAATCTGAGATTTCCTCCCGTGTGGTTGGAGATCTGGTAATGAAGGCTTTGAAGGAAATAGACCAGGTCGCGTTCATCCGTTATGCGATCGTGTATCTCGGGCTGGATGACCTCCACTCTATTCGCGACGAAATCAATCATTTGCTCGAAGGCTAATTCACTGACGGTGACCATTTCGTATGGGGGCGGAGTGGGGATCATTGTCGGTTTTTTGTCTCAAAAATTCTTAGTAGAGGAGAGTACATAATGGCAAACAAAGCAGTCACCAAAACTGAACAAGTGAAGAATGGATTACTCCCAACACCACCCATGCCGAAGGAGTTGCCCAAGGCGCAGTTGACGGATAATGCCCGTCAGGTGTTGATGAAGCGTTATGTCCGCCGCGGGGATGATGGCAAACCCGCCGAAACAGTGGAGGAGATGTTTTGGCGCGTGGCATATCATGTTGCCAAAGTGGAGGAAGCGTGGGGCGCAGACGTTCAAGAGCGTACTGTTGAGTACTACCATTTATTGTCCAGCAAGAAATTTTTCCCGAACTCCCCAACTTTTACCGGTGCTGGCACACCTTTGGGGCAGCTCGCAGCATGTTTCGTTTTACCGATCACCGATGACATGGGACGCGATAGCGCGGGCATCTTCCAAACCCTGCGCGATGCCGCGTTGATCCAGCAGACGGGAGGCGGGAACGGGTTCTCGTTCTCACGCCTGCGCCCGAAAGGTGCGATGGTACTGACCTCCGCCGGGCAGGCAACGGGCCCCGTAGGCTTCCTTCGTGTGTATGACCATGCCTTCGGCGAGATCGCCCAGGGCGGCTGTTTGTTGCCTGACACCTTGGTGTTCACAAACAAAGGATTATTGCGATTGGATGAAATTGTCAATTCGCAGAACATGGGTTGGCAGGAACATCAACTTTCCGTTCCAACAGATGAAGGCGTGAAAATTTCCCCGCGAGGATATAACAACGGCATCGCCGATGTATTGAGGGTGCACACTCGCGAAGGTTTGAGCCTCACAGGAACCCCCAATCATAAGGTAAAGGTAATGACCGATGACGGTCCTCAATGGCGTGAAATTCAGGATTTGTCGAAGGGCGACTGGATACTTGTCCGTATGGGCGAACATGCGGGGAAATTGCAGATCCTAAAGAAACCGACTCGGAAGCATGGCAATCAAGTCATGCCTGAATTTCCATCGATTTTGGATGAGGAGTTTGCCTTCTTTCTGGGTTATCTTGCTGGTGATGGATTTGTGGCACAAGGAGAAAGCGACCACCGAGTGGGTGCCAGTGTTGCTCATTCATCATATCTTATGGAAGAAATGCCCGCGATGATGCAGCGACTCTTCAACGTCGATATTCATCAAATGCAAAAACCGAATGACCGTTCCGTAACATTTGTGATGGATAATCGTGCCATCAAGGATTTCCTGCTTCTGAATGGACTCGGAAAGCAAACCAGCCGTGATGTGTCCATTCCCCGCTTGATTCGCCAATCTCCTGCCAATATTGTCGGTGCATATTTGCGTGGATTGTTCGAAGCAGATGGGACTTTGCCGCATGGCTACCCAACTTTGACAACATCTTCCGTGCAACTGGCGCGTGAAGTTTCCACCTTGCTGATTGGATTGGGTTGTCCTGTAAAAATTCGCACAACCGCCGCTGGACTGGATCGTTGGGGGGGCTCGGAAACATATCAAGTCCGGATTACCTCTACTGTTGGTTTACAGGTTTGGCGTGAGAAGATCGGTTGTGATCAGCGTTCGCGTTTCGTGACTGCTTACGCGTGGGAAAGTGATTTACGAAGTGAAACTTCCTATGGTTTGCCCAATCCCAAATACTGGTTGCAACCTGTTTTGGATGCAATAACCCTTGAACAGATCGACAAAAAAGGGCGGGGCAGGAATATCAATTACCGCGCAACAGAACCGCGCTTGCGAAAACAGATTATGCGTTATTTGCACGATGATCGTACTTTGACTCGTTCCGGTTACGATCTGTTGAAGCAGGAGCATCCCGAAGCATTTGAAAGTACGCCATCTGTGGAAGGTTTCTGGTTCGTGGAAGTTGGTGGCGTTGAATCTGCCGGAAAATCCCTCACACTCGACCTTGAAGTTTCAGATAACCATACCTATCTCGCTTACGGTATGGTAACTCACAATACCCGCCGCGGCGCCAATATGGCGGTCTTGCGAGTTGACCACCCGGATGTGGAAGATTTCATCACCTGCAAGATCAATGAGAACCACATCACGAACTTCAATATCTCCGTCGGTATCACCGATGCGTTCATGCGTGCCGTGAAGGAAGATAAGGATTGGGAATTGCGCTTCCCCGATGGAAAGGACGCCAAGCAAAAAGGATTCAGCGGCACACTCGAACAGGCGGAAGCCGCGGGTGTGAAGATCAATTCGTATGGCAAAGTGAAGGCCCGCGCTATCTTCGATAAGATCGTCAAGCAGGCACATCACAACGGCGAGCCGGGTGTGTTGTTCCTGGATGCGGCCAATCGAAGCAATCCTGTTCCGCATTTGTATCCGCTTGAGGCGACGAACCCATGTGTTACTGGTGATACTCTTGTAGCTACACCAAGTGGTTGGAAGCGCGCTGATAGTGTTCGTGAAGGTGATGAAATTTGTACAGTGCTTGGCGTCGGGAGGGTTGCAACTGTTGAGGTAAACGAAAATATGCCTGTGTATGACCTGCATCTCACAGACGGCGCTGTGGTACGTGTTACTGCTTCCCACCAATTCCATGCTCGCGATTCTCGCACAAAATTCTTTGAACCTCGTCGTTTGGATCAACTCAAGGAAGGCGATTGGATAAGAGCATATCGCGCCGCTGTCCCTGCAAATGAGGTGCCTGGTAAGCCTGAAAATATGGATGATCGTGAATACGGCTTTTTGGTGGGTGTATTGGTTGGTGATGGTTGCTACACACCTCATGCACTCTCAAAAAATGTTGTACGAATTAGCAGCCATGCCGATGAACACTATTGGAATGATTTATTGACAAAGGCCTTTGCGAAAGTGGGTACAGAAAAAATGTACGCCTATGTTAACGAAGGCAGTCGTTCCATGATGATGGATCCAAAGCCTGGACGAGTTGTTGCCGAATGGGTCAAGTCATTGCCGCTGCAACCTGCTCGCAGCCCCGAGAAGCAGTTGCCCGATGTATATATTAATAGCAATCGGGAGTTTCTTGAGGGACTAATAGACGGTCTGTTTTCTACGGATGGGAGTGTGGATTTGCAGAGCAACCACCCGTTGGTTCGTTTCCATACATCAAGCCTTGAACTGGCTCGTCAAGTTCGACGTATTCTATTGATGTTTGGAATTTATGCGCGTATCAACATGAGTCAGCGTGCACGGCATGGTATTGGAGGACGTATTATCCGTCATGACCGACCCAACCATGATGTCACTATTTCCGGCGAGAGTTTTGGGCGCTTCTTTGAACAGATTCGTCTAAGTCATCCCGACAAACAAATGCGTATGGAGGAAGCTGCGCTCAACTCCAACTTTACTGGCGGTCATTGGGCTGCAAAGGTTGTAAAGATTGAACCGGCAGGTGTTGCTACTGTGTATGATCTTTATGAGCCAAAGAGCGACACATGGATTACAGAAGGATTTGTGTCAAGGGGATGCGGCGAACAATGGCTTGGACCATACGAGAACTGCTGTCTCGGTTCGGTGAACCTCAATGAGCATTGCGGACCGGATGGCACTGTGGATTGGGAACTGCTCCGCAAGAGCGTTGTGTCCTCTACGCGATTCCTCGATGATGTTGTCGAAGCAAATGCCTATGTACCTGCGGTGCCACAGTTGAAAGAAGCCGCGCACCGCGCCCGTCGCATCGGACTTGGCATCATGGGGCTTGCGGACTTGATGTACCACGTGGGCGTGCGCTATGGTTCGAAGGAAGGTCAGGAATTCGGCGCGCAGGTGATGGAGTTCGTTCGATACCATGCCATGCAGACCAGCATCGAACTGGCTGAGGAGCGTGGACCGTTCCCCGCCATCGAAGGTTCGATCTACGATATGGATAACATGTCGTGGACCCCGCCGCAGACGCTGGTCAAGATCGAGGATCGCTGGGGCAGACCCCAGGTCGGGTGGGAGGCGGTGGTGGATGGCATCAGGAAACATGGCATCCGTAACGCGGCGCAAACCACGGTCGCTCCGACCGGCACGATTGCCACCGTCGCAGGTTGTGAAGGTTATGGCTGTGAACCCGTCTTCGCGCTGGCGTACATCCGTCACGTTAATGACAATGGAAATGATTTGAAGTTAACTTACGCCAGCCCGCGCTTCGATGAAGCGTTGAAGAAACTGGGGCTTGGCGAAGAGAAGCGCGAGGAGATCGTGGAGCAGGTGATGCGTGAAGGCACGTGCCAGCACATTACTGAGATCCCGCAAGCAGTGCGTGATACGTTCGTTGTCTCGGGCGATGTGACTGCCGAGGAGCATGTACGCATGCAGGGCGCGTTGCAGACGTTCGTGGATAACTCGCTTTCGAAGACCGTCAACTTCCCCGAAGGAGCGACGGTAGAGGATGTCGCCACGGCGTATATGTTGGCGTGGGAACTGGGATGCAAAGGAATTACTGTGTATGTGACCGGTTCACGCGATAAGGTGGTGTTGGAGACAAAGGCAACCGCGGAAAAGAAAGACGTTTCGTCCGTACCGGCACCTGCCACAACCGCTAACGCGAAGCCTGAAGTTTCCCCGACATATTTCCACGACCCGAAGAAACCCCGCCCGCGTGCATTGACTGGCAAGACTCTGAGCGTGGAAACGCCCGCCGGCAAGGCTTTTGTGACCATCAACGAGAACGGAGGGTCTCAACCGTTCGAGGCATTCATCAATACCGCTAAGGCTGGTTCAGAAACCGCTGCGGTTTCTGAAGCAATTGGTCGTTTGATATCCTACATCTTGCGCATGGCTTCGCCCACCAAACCAACCGATCGTCTGCGTGAAGTGGTGCGGCAGTTGCTTGGCATCGGCGGCGGTCGCTCGCTGGGACTTGGACCGAACCGGGTGCGTTCATTGCCCGATGGGATTGGTCAGGTACTGGACATGTACCTGCGTGATAAGGCTGGAGCCCTACCGGGTATGGAAGAGAAACCCAGTGGGAACGGCAATGGTGGTCATACCATCGAAGATGAAGTAGCTTCTGCTCAACCACCTTCTTCAATGATGAAGATCGGTGACCTGTGCCCCGAGTGTGGAGAGGCAGCAGTTGTAAATGAGGAGGGCTGCCGCAAGTGCTATGCGTGTGGGTTTAGCGAGTGTTAG
>CAYTDB010000172.1:0-9580 GCA_964436455.1 uncultured Anaerolinea sp.
GGAGTGAAACCGGTTGTCTTCAAGGTGGAACGCCTTGCAGGATGAAGAAAGAAAGCATGTCCAATCGCCGACGGCTGGCTCGTGAACGGCTCGAATATTACCTGGTTTATCTGATACTGGCATACCGGCGCCTGATCCTGATTATCGGATTGCTCTTGCTGGTATATGCCATCGCGACCATATTCGTAAATCGAATCGCAGGTTTTTCGGCTCTGCTTACCGCAATTTATCTTCTCCTGTTGGGAAATTCCTACAATACCGTCGTCTACACCGCCCGGCTTGGGGCATGGATAGGAACACTCTGGAGACAGGATGATTGAGGATGTAATC
This sequence comes from uncultured Anaerolinea sp., assembly GCA_964436455.1. Taxonomy (GTDB): domain Bacteria; phylum Chloroflexota; class Anaerolineae; order Anaerolineales; family Villigracilaceae; genus Defluviilinea. The sequence goes on from CAYTDB010000172.1 coordinate 331, forward strand.
CTTTCAGAAGGAAAGACAAAAATGAATACCATCAAATCCTTTTCAACAAATCGACCGATCCTGTTTGTACTCGTTTTGGCTATCGTCTGGTTCGTGTTGGCGATAACCTTTACCGGCATCACAGCGGGAGTCCTTCAAAAACCTTATGACAATGCAACAGCCGCCATCTTAGGACGCACTGTAGTGCTCCTTTGTGCTGCTTTATTGATATTGAAACTGGGCTGGTTGAAAGCATCAGGCATTACCCATGCAGGCAGTGGATGGGTTTGGTGGCTTGCGCTTGGAGGGTTAATCTACTTCGCTTGCGCCAGCCTCTATGCCTTTTATGGAAACGCGTTTTTCGATTTTTCAATTCTGGCTCGATTACCGGAATCGCGCACCATTGTCCTGACACAATTCGTGGTGGCACTCGGTGAGGAAATCCTGTTTCGTGGGGTCGTGCTCTATGTGTTGGTCCGCGCCTGGGGAAATACCCCGCAGGGGTTGATCGGGAGTGTTGTCCTTACATCATTCGTTTTTGCCATTATGCACGCTACACAGATTTTTACTGACAGGCTCGAATTATCTTCAGTATTGATACTGGTCTTCGAAACATTCATCATTGCCATTTGGTGGGGGGCATTGGTTTTGGCGAGTGGAAGCATCTGGCCGGCAGTGTTGCTTCATTTCGTGGGTAATGCAACCGTGGTCGTTCAGGGATTGTCAACCCCCATGCTTGAACCCGAACTTTTGGTTTACAAGCATTTCTTATGGTTTAGTCTGATTTTGGGTTTGATCGGCGTCGGGTTGCTGGCACAAATCATCCAAAAAAGACGCGGTGGAAACTATTGAGATACAAGAAAGGATTTAAAAAATGAACACAAGCAACAATGCACACATAAAAGGCAAACTCTCGCTGATCTACGCTTCATCCATCCTGATTGCGATCCTGATGACCATCGCATCCTTAGCGGGACTTATCTCTCGCACAACCGTCTACCCCACAGAGGAATTGATCCGGTCATTCGTACCCAATGATGTTGTCAACCTCTTCATCGGATTGCCCATTCTGCTCGGTTCCATGTGGCTGACCCGGCGCGGTAAACTGATTGGTCCGTTATTCTGGATGGGTGCGCTGTTCTTCGTGTTCTACAATTACATTAGCTACATATTCGCCGCGCCTTTAACATGGGCATTCCTGTTGCACCTGTCGCTTGCTGTTTTGAGCGCATACACATTTATCAGTCTTATGGCAAGTATTGATGGTGAGAGTGTATGTCAAAGGCTCAACGGTGCAGTCCCGGAAAAATTTGCTGGCGGTGTACTGGCAGGGCTTGGTCTTTTATTCATGCTGCGAGTGATCGGCATTCTCGCAGGCACCATCTTCAATGGCACGGATCTTCCCAGAACAGAACTTGCAGTCAACATTGCGGATTTCTTTATCACGCCTGCTTGGATCATTGGCGGCATCCAACTCTGGCGGCGTCAGATATTCGGGTATGTAACAGGTCTAGGGTTTCTCTTTCAAGGCAGCATGCTGTTTGTCGCATTGATCATCTTCCTGCTATTGCAACCGTTACTGACCAATGCACCGTTTGCTATGGTCGATGTCATTGTCATCTTTGTGATGGGATTGGTCTGCTTCATCCCATTCGGGTTTTTTGTTCGTGGAGTAATCTCAAAAATGAAGCAGCGATCCCTTTGACAGGGAATCCACCAATAAAGGATGCTAAAAATGCAACCGTTCATATTGATCACAATTGTCGTTTTCGGGCTGATCTTTTTCAGTGTGCTGATCCTTTTCATCATCTGGATACGAAGGTCAAAGGTTGAAGCCAGTCTTGCTGCTGATGATGAATTGCGCCCACAAGGTTATTGGATAGGTATTGGCATGATCATTGGTACCGGTTTCGGTGTGGCAATGGGAACGGCGCTTGATAATCTTGCCATTGGCATCGCGATGGGAGCCGGTATGGGTGTGGCAATCGGAGCCGCACTGGAGCAAAAAAATAAAGACAAGCTCCGTCCTCTCACCGAGCAGGAGAAAAAAATGCAGAAATGGGGTGTGGCACTGGGTTTGGTCATGCTGCTGATCTTTGCAGGGCTGTTTGCCATTCTCTTCTTTCTGGGAGCAAGGTGATTGGTAATTCCTCGTTCGTCAGAAGATAAGGAGTGTTGACATGTCTGACTCAACTCAAATCCGAGGGGATGCGAGGGTTCCACTTTCATCCATCCCGTTTGTTGTCCGTTTGGGAGGTATCGCCGGATTATTAGCGATTACATTGACCATCCCCATCGTAGTACTAACATCAAATATGGACCCCACACCAGCCAGAATAATATCCGCCATTCCCAATATTGGATTGATCGTTTGGTTGATCGGTGTACGCGCATACCAGCGTCCGCTTCTAAGCCGGCTCGGTTCCTTCGGCGCTGTATCTGCCGCGGTGGGATTATCGGGAATCATCTCTCTCCAGCTCTTGCAGGTAGCCGCGGATAGCGCGCCCACAGGAACGGTAAACCGCTTTTTTGAAAGCCCAGTACTGCCTCCACTCTTTGGCTTGATCATGTTTCTAACAGTCTGGGGAACACTTGCACTGGGAATCACTTCATTGCAAATCGGCATGTTCCCGCGCGGCGCTGTGGTTCTTTGGATGGCTGGTCTGGTTATTCTGCTTGTTTCCTCCTGGCAGCCAGTTGCTTTGGTGATAAGCGCCGGCGTTGTCTGGTCGAGCATCCTCATGCTGCGGCACGCACCTACCGGACAACCCGCTTCGCCGCGTGACCTTTCATTTGCGGCAACATCTGACGCCGCAACATCCTCCAAACGATTCATCCCATTGGATGCCCTGCGAGGGACGATCATGATCCTGATGGCTATCGACCACGCCAGTTACTTCGTCCGCCGCTGGCACCCATTTGAAACATGGGACCAGCCATTGCCGGATTATCCAAGCCTGGCGGCAATGTTGACGCGGCTCGCCACCCATCCCTGTGCGCCAGGCTTCTACTTCCTGATGGGCGCAGGCATGTTTTTGTTCGCTCAATCGCGGAGACAGAGTGGCTGGTCTGAGGACCGCGTCGCTGGTCATCTGGCAGTGCGTGGACTGTTGTTCATCGCCCTCGAGCAATTCATCGTCGATTTTGCCACTGCGGGTGGGATTAATCTTCTCGAGTTCAGTATTCTGGCTGGTTTGGGTGTTGTCATGCTGTTGGGTATCCTATTCCTGCGTTTAAGCGGACCAATTCAAGCCACTATCGGGGCGGGAATCATCCTCGTCATGCAGGTCCTGCCACAGCTCCTGCTACGAACCGACTTGGGAGTATTCACCCCGATTCGTTTGCTGCTCCTTCCAGGTTCCGTTGGTCCCGCCTTTGTCCTCTATCCCCCGATCCCGTGGCTGGGCGTCGCTTTGCTGGGAATGGCTTTCGCCCGCATCCTCACGCTGAATCCAGAGCGCGCCTATCGCTTGGCAATGATTGCCGGGCTGATATCTCTGGCACTCTTCCCCGTTTTTCGCATCCTGGGCGGATTTGGCAACCTGCGCATGCCAGACGGGAACACTGCAATTGATTTCCTCAATGTGATCAAATACCCGCCCAGTTTATCGTTCCTGCTACTATCCCTTGGCTTTGACCTCGTACTTCTCGCCTTGTTCGCACGTGCATCGCGTTGGCTTGCTGAATGGGGTCGAGCGTTGGTGATTCTGGGAAAGGCTGCGCTGTACTTCTTTATCGCGCACTGGTTCATCTACAGCGCGTTTGGAATGGGATTCTTTTCATCGGGAGGGCTGCCGCAGACCTATCTTGTTTGGGTGATCGGGCTGGTTGCCTTATATCCGATCTGCAAAACATATGAGGCATTCAAACACGGCACCCCGGTATCTTCAGTGTGGAGGATGATCTGACAAATGCCACTGAGCGCATCATCCGAAAGGATCGATTTATGAAAAGGAATTTTCTGATTGTTTTTTTCAGCCTATTTGGTATTTTTCTGCTGGTACGTCTCAGCGGACCATTGCTTGTTCGGTTGGGCTATCAGCCTTACTACATACAATCAGATGGCAAAAGCATCAAGATTGTGCGCGGCCCCATCGATCCCAGATCCTTTCCAACACTAAAACCGGATATTGCCCCAGCAATGGAAGAAGACGCCATTCCTGTCATTATCGATAGCGATATGGCTGGAGATGACTGGATGGCGATCCTCTTTCTTCTTCAGCACCCCGATGTGAATGTCATCGCCATTACTGTAACGGGGACGGGGGAAGCGCATTGCGCTCCTGGCATCCGCAACGCTCTCGACCTGGTTATGCTGGCGGGGCGTCCACAAATCCCGGTCACTTGCGGATCTGAATCACCCCTGATGGGAAACCATGCTTTCCCCATGGAATGGCGGGATGCGGTGGACAACTTGTTCGGCTTGTCTTTACCCGTGAATACACATTCGCCACCCGCTGTATCTGCGCCGGAATTGATCTCACACCTGCTTCAAACGTCGGATCAAAAAATACAAATCCTTGCACTGGGACCGCTTACGAACATCGCAGAGGCGTTTAGGGGAAGTGCATCTTTGAACGATCATCTCGAGATGCTGACCATTATGGGCGGCGCGGTAAATGTCCGTGGAAACGTGGGACCGACATTGAACATCGATAATCCATATGCCGAATGGAACATCTACGCCGACCCTCATGCAGCGAAGATCGTTTTTGATTCTGCCATGCCCATTACACTGGTCCCGCTTGATGCAACCCAATATGTCCCAATTACCATGGAATTCTACAAGCAATTGAACAACGATCGTGGTACACCTGCCGCCGAATTCATCTATCGGATACTTACACAAAAGGAAAATGATATTCGGAAGGGTTGGTTCTATTTCTGGGATCCGTTCGCAGCAGCAATTGTCACAGAAGAAAGTCTGGCAAATTTCCAACAATTTCAACTCGTTGTGATCGAAGAGGAAGGTCCTGACAGTGGGCGCATTATGGAAAGCAACAGCGGACGAACAGTTCGCGCTGCCATCTGGGCTGACGCGGCGCGTTTTGAACAACTCTATTTGGACACAGTGAACAGCCGCCTGCCATAAAAGAGCATTTCATGGATCCAATAATCAACGGAGGCATGAATGGTTGACGATACAGACTACAACCCAAATACCGGCGAATGGAACGACAGCCTAAAAGGCGAGTTCCTCTGGTCGAGCGTCAACACACGTGAAGCCATACCGGATGTGATGACACCCAGCACCTGGTCGTTGTGGCAGATCTATTATGTGGAAGCCAACCCGGTCAAACTTCCTGAGCAATATCCGTTCGCGGGCAACATTGGTGGTCGCCCCTATCTCAACCTGAGTCTGGTCGTATCCATGTATCGCGCCGTCGGCAGGGATATTCGCAAGGAAATGCACGGCGACATTATTGGCTCAGTAGACTCTGATCTGGATATTCCGCTCATTCCATTCTTCCCCTTACAAGTCGTTTGGATGGTTCTGCCGGGCATGATCAAGGCTCGCAGGTATGCGTCACGAAATAAACGTACGCTTCCAGAATTCCTTTCATCAACCCCGCAATGGTGTCGTGATGTTCGGAAACAAGTTCAAGAATTAAGTGATGCAAGCTCGCTCTTATCGATGTGGCAGAAAAAGATCAAGCCCTATTTCGCACATGCCTGCAACCTGCTGCGCAGTGTCACCATGCAGTTCACCGATCCATCCAATAAACTGCGCCTGGATTTGACACAGCAGATTGGAGAGGCGGATGCAAACTCGCTGATGTCCAATGTCACCGCCAATTCTGCAAGTCTGGAAAGTCTGATGCCTTTGATCGGACTTTCCCAGGTGGCGCGCGGGGAAATGAGTCGAGAGGAATATTTGGAACGATACGGACATCGTGGTCCACATGAACTGGAATTATTCGCCCCCGGTTCAGACGAAGCCTCAGGCTGGTTCGAACAACGAATGGCAGACTCCACCCGAAACAGAATCAACCCGGAGGAGATGTTGGCAGGCCAACACACGGAATGGGAAAAGGCTTGGGGGCAGTATCAAGCGCGATACCCGCATGAAGCGAAGCGCATCCAACAGGGATTGAACCTTGTGGCGGAAGCGGCGCGTCGACGCGAAGCCGTCCGTTCGGAAGTCACGCGCATTACGCGTTTGATCCGCCGCTTTCTGTTACGCGTGGGCGATGTCACTGGCTTAGGCGATGGGATTTTCTTCCTGTCGCTTGATGAAATGATGAATGTATTGACTCGTAACAAATCTGCGGTTGCGCATATCGCCGCGCGGCGCGAGATGTATGAAAAATATTCGGCACTGCCGCCGTACCCATCGATCATTACAGGAAAATTCGACCCGTTTGAGTGGGCGGCAGACCCGAACCGGCGCAGTGACTTTTTTGATTCACGAAAGACTGCGGACAAAACGGGGAACCTCATCAAAGGCTTTGCAGGGGCGGCGGGCTGCGTGGAAGGGATTGTTCGCCGCATTGACCGAGCCGAGGATGGCGATCAAATCCAGCCGGGTGAAATTCTGGTAACGGTTACAACCAACGTGGGTTGGACACCGCTCTTTCCGCGTCTGGCGGCGATTGTCACCGATGTAGGCGCGCCCTTGTCACACGCCGCAATCATCGCACGCGAGATGGGAATCCCTGCTGTAGTGGGTTGCGGAAATGCCACAATGAATTTAAAAACAGGTGACCGCATCCGTGTGGACGGAGGCAAGGGTACAGTGGAATTGGTGTAAACAGACATTGACAAAAGGTCAGTTGTCAGAGCCGACGAAACTTCAAACACATGAATGAAACCAATACACCCATCTCGAAACCTTATGTAATTGCACTTGCCGGTTATGTTGGATCCGGTAAAACAACGATTGCAAAGAGACTTGCAAGAATGCTGGAGAACGTTCCAGTTTTGAACTTTGACCATTATGAGAAATATATTGAATGGCCTCAAGACACGAATCAGTGGACAAGCAACGAGGCTGATCTACGTCAAATTCGAATCCCCAGATTGAAAGAGGATTTATCATCCTTGTTAAAGGGGATACAGGTTGTAGACCCTCTGAATGGCAAGATCATCTCCCCGTCGAAATACATCCTGATCGAAGAGCCTTCCGGTCGGGAAAGGGATGAAATCAAAGCCTATATCGATCTCGTTGTATACGTCGACGTTCCCCAGGATATATGCGTAACCCGTTTGATCGAACGGGTGGTCGATATGGAGGTGTGGAATTCGCAAGGCACATTTGAAGGCGAAACAAAGGAGAGCCTTGTCAAACAACTCACTGCAGTGACATCCTGGATACATCACTATCGAAAGGCTCGTTCCATGTATATGACAGGAAGCGACCTGGCACGACGTCATGCCGATATCGTAGTCAATGGATTGCTGCCGATTGAAGAAATCACTTCCATCATTTTAAGTGAAGTCAAGGGCAAAGAAAATGAAAACAAAAAATTCGGATAAGCGAACCAATAGGAGATACATCCTGATCTATGTCCTGCTCCTTTTGATCAACATGCTGCCATTGATCACCGGGAAACCCTATAAACCCCAAGACACACAGGATGTGATCATCAATCTCCTGATGGTATCCATCGCGCCCTATCAAGCCTACGGACCGGTTTTTCACATTGCCACGCTGTTGATCATCCTGGGCATATTTTGGAAACCCGGCAAGTTGGGACGTCTCGTAGGCGGATATATTGGTATCAACTACCTTGTGATTGGGTTGACACAAACCATGGGACAAACCCCAAAGTATGGTTTTGTGGTGCACCTGAGCGCACTGGTCAGTATGATGCTTTTAGGCATAACCTGGCTTGTGGTTGCGATTCGAAACGAAATACAACCAACTTTTAGAAAACCCACCCTTCCCGAATATGGATTAATGCTGCTTGCGCTGCTGACATTTTGGGGACCTTACACTGAGATCCATGGGACCATTCGCCCCAACTTTGCTCCGGCCTTGCTCCTGACATCCCCGGGTTATGGTCTTACATTTTGCTTCACCACCCCGGTCTTTCTGCTGGGACTAATCATTTTCCATCCGCAGGTAAATCAGTTTGCATATCGGATTACAGCATTTTGTGGTCTGCTCTATGGTTTGTTTAACCTGACTCATTGGTTTAACCCAGCCACCCAGTGGATGGGTTTCCTGCACATCCCGTTGCTGGTTATTTCACTTTACGCCTTGATTTTGCCGGGAATGAACAAGCCATCCAATCAAATAGAAATACAAAGCACCAAAACTACTGGAGGCTGAATGGGATCCAATCACTTCTATAATCCAGATACCGGTGAATATAACGACAGTCTGACCGGGGAATACCTGTGGTCGAGCGTCAACACGCGTGAAGCCACCCCGGATGTGGTCACACCCTATACGTGGTCGGCATTGCGACACGGATTCGCACAAATGACCATGTTGCCCGGCTACCCGCCGGTTGGGAATATTTGCGGGCGCGTGTACAACAATGCCAGCGTGGGAGCGACTGCTTATTCAGCATTTGGCAGGGGAGGTTCCCTCGATGCATCCAGCAAGGAAATGTACGGCGTCGACCCAAATGACATCGGCAAATGGAATGTTCCTCTATTGCCGCTGGGATTTCGTGACCGGTTGCTGGTGCTTCGCAACGCGATTCAGATCGTGATTAAGTCAAACCATGCCATGAAAAGTGTGGGGATGTTTGTAGATACGAATCCGGGTTGGTGCAGGACACAACAACAAACGTTAGCCAAACTGGATAAAAGTGGTCTCCGTCAATGGGCTGATCAAACCCTGCTCCCCTATCTGGATAAAAGTTTCTGGTGGATGGTTGGCAGCGCCGTCACACAAGCGAATTTGATAAGCAAACTGCGACAGGACCTTTTAAAGATCGTTAGCCCGGACGATACTGTTGCACTGTTATCAAACGTAAGCACGGATGATGAATTTCTTGCCAGCCTTGGAATTGTTGCGGGCTTGGACAGGCTGCGGCGCGGCAAAATGAGCCGTGATGAATATAAGGAAAAATACGGACACCGCGGTCCGCATGAAATTGAGATGTATACACCCCGCCCGTCGGAAGATTCTGATTGGATCGACAAGCAATTGGATACACTCGAACTCTCCCTCAAAGATGTTGACTCGCTCCTGCTTCAACAACGCAACCGTTATGAGGCTGCCTTGGACCGTCTGAAGAAGTCTGCCCTGCGAAAATTTGACTCGCTCCAACACAGGCTTCACGAAGCCGCCCGGCTGACACGTGTGCGTGAGGCG
>CAYTDB010000173.1:0-9525 GCA_964436455.1 uncultured Anaerolinea sp.
TGGTGGAGTATGCCAGCACGCGCTTGATGTCGTTTTGCGCCACTGCGATGGTGGCAGCGAAGAGCGCTGTGAACGCGCCGATGAACGCAACAATGGTCATCGTTGTGGTGAGTTCATGCCCATGAAAGTCAGCGGTCAATAGCGGGAACATGCGGATGACCGCATATACCCCTGCCGACACCATTGTCGCTGCATGGATCATGGCGCTGACCGGTGTCGGACCTTCCATCGCATCAGGAAGCCACACGTGCAGGGGCCACTGTGCCGATTTACCAATCGTACCAATAAAAAGAAGCAGGGCAATAAACCCGGAAACGGTCATGCCAAAGAAGGTTGTATGCTCAGCGAGCATGTGCAGCGTTTCTTCTGTGAAAATCTCACGGAAAGACAGTGTGCCCGTGGCGCTATAGAGGAAGGAAATGCCCAACAGCATGAACACATCGCCGATACGGGTGGTCATAAAGGCTTTGACCGCTGCATTACGCGCAGAGGGTTTACCGTACCAGAAACCGATCAGTAGGTATGAGCACAAACCCATGATCTCCCAGCCAACGAACATGGTCAACAAGTTATCGGAAACTACCAGCACATACATGCCAAATGCGAACAAGCCAAGGAAGGCAAAAAAGCGCGAGTACATCGGCTCGACCGAGGGTACAACGTGCTTGTGTCCATGCTCTTCCACGGTCGCACCGTGAGGCGGCAGACCAGCGCGGTCATGGTCACCTTCAGGTTGACCATAGTTCTGATAACCAACACTGTATAGGAAGATCATGAAGATCGTCCAGGCAACGAAGAACAATACCGCCGCGCCGAGCGGGTCGATCAACACACCGATTTCAAACCACGAGTTTCCAGTCGGTAACCAGCGAATCGCAGACTCAAAGGGGTGTTCGCCCAGATGTTCCACACCGATAGCGCGGAAGAAAACGAACATGCTCCCGAGCCATGAGAGCGCCGCCGCGCCCACGCCTATTGTGTGACTCAACGCTTTGTTTTTGTTCGTGAACAAGACGATCAAAAAGAACGCCAGCGCGGGTGGGAGCGGAATTAGCCAGATCAATGTAGTTGTTTCCATATATTGCCCTACCACTTCATCATGTCAATTTCGTCCGCCACAACCGTGTTGCGACGGCGATATACCGAGATCACCAACGCCAGACCCACAGCCACTTCCGCCGCGGCAACTGCGAAAACGATGACCGCAAAGACCTGCCCTGCCATGTGCATCACGTTGCCGTAACGCCAGAAGGCAGCCAGGTTGATGTTCACAGAATTCAACATCAATTCAATGCCAAGCAGAATCGCGATCGCGTTGCGCCGCGATAGCACACCGAACAAACCAATGCTAAAAAGCGCAGCGGCAAAAATCAAATACCAGGAGAGTGGAACCATGTTTTGCGCCTCCTATTTCCGATTGAACGCGACGTAGACCGCGCCCACCAACGCCGCCATCAACAGAACGGACGCTACTTCGAACGGCAGGACGTAGCCCATCGGCGAGACCAGTTCATTGCCCAGCTCAGAGATCGCATCAAAACCGGACGGGTAGACTGCTGCCATCCTCGACATGCCACTCCAACCCTGGAGCAGGAAGAACAACCCGCCAAAGGTAAAAACTGCAAGCAATGCACCGAACCACCAGTTCTTATTCAACTGCGGACCCTGGTCGCGTATGTCCTTGCGGGTGAGCATCACTGCAAAGATGAACAGGATGGCAATCGCGCCGATATACACCACCACCTGGACCACAGCCAGGAAGTTTGCATTCAACAATGCGTAGGTGATCGCTACGCCAAACAGTGCTGCCACAAGCCACAACGCGGCATGGACAAGGTTACGCGTCGTCACCACCATGAAACCAGCAGCGAGGGTGACAAGCGCAACAATTAGAAAAACGATCTGATCAGGAGTCATATTTTGTCTGCTCCGTTTAATGATGTGCCGTCTCAACAACGACAGGCGTGGGTCCTTCGACCTTTTCGCGTTCCTTACGGCTGTAGGAGCGTGCAATTTCGAGAGCGCCCCACGCGACCAAAACATTCGAGAGGAACATGCCTACAACATAGAGCCAGGCAGGGATCCCCGAAAGAACCGCATCCATCAGGGCGGTCACGATAATGAGCGTGAAAGATAACGGCGTCAGGAACTTCCAATTGAATGCCAGCATGTGGTCAATACGGATACGAAGCAGGGTGTACTTTACCCACATGATGATCCAGTAACCAATGAAGGCTTTGAACAGAAGCACCGCAATGGCAAGGAAGGGGCTGACCTTCTCCAGACCAAAGAAGCGATAACCGCCAAAGAACATGATCGCCAGAAAGCCGCCAAAGGTGAAGGCATGCAGAAGTTCACCCGCATAGAACATGCCAAACTTCATGCCCGAATACTCAATGTTGTAGCCAGAGACCAGTTCCGATTCCCCTTCCGCCATATCGAACGGCGCGCGTCCCAGTTCAGCAATAGCAGCTATCAGGAAGATCAATGCACCAAGAGGTGAAAGCAGAACATACCAGATAGTCTGCCCTTCGATAATGGCCGCGGTTCCCATCGAACCTGAAAGGATCGTTGGAATAAGAAGCATGGCAAGCATTGGGATTTCGAATGAAATCATTACCGCCACCTGACGGAACGCACCAATCAAGGCAAACTTGTTATTGGATGACCAACCCGCCATGATGATGGAAAGCGTACCAATAGCGCCCGCAGCAATGATGTACAGTACACCGATGTTCAAGTCCACGCCAAGCATGGTGGGAGCCAGAGGTACCACAGCCCAAAGGATCAACACAGACATCATCGAAAGCATCGGGGCAATGTTGTACACAACTTTGTCCGCACCACCGGGGGTTGTATCTTCCTTGATCATCAATTTGATGATATCGGCGAACGGCTGGATTAAACCGAACGGACCCAATCGGTTGGGACCAATGCGGTCCTGAAACCGCGCAACCACCTTGCGCTCAACCCAGACCAAAGCAATATCAACCACCATCAATATGGCGATCAGGATGAAGATGCCGAGAAAACCGATCAGGATCTGCGCAAGCAGATCGGGCATACCCCAGCCTGTGAAGATGCCCATCAGCCAGTCCGCGGCTACTTTGAGGGGATCGTTCCAAAAACTCATGAGTTACTCCTGTTACACAAAGAGAAGGCTGAATGGATTTAATCCAATTCAGCCTTCTCCGTGATTACATGGGATTTATGCCCACTCCAACATCCCCTTGCGCCAGGTATACACCAAGCCTGCAACGAGAATCAGAATGAAAATGATGCCTTCAATAACAGCGAACAACCCCAGGGAGCCAAGTTTCACAGCCCATGGGAAGAGGAATACGGTTTCCACATCAAATACAAGGAAGACGAGCGCAAAGATGTAATATTGCGCCTTGAACTGCACCCAGCTGTCTCCGACTGTTTCGATGCCGCATTCATAAGTTGTCTGCTTGATGGGATTGGGTTTCTTGGGTCCCAGGATCCATGCAAATCCTATTGCGCCCACCGGGATGATCAACCCAACGAGGAAAAACAAACCGACCAATATCCACGGATTCATACATTCTCCATTGAAAAATGTTAACAAGCGAAAAAATTGTACCATAAAGAACAATCGCCCCATATTGAATGCATGTCAATTTTTTGGGTGATTTTCGTCATATTTTTATTTTTTACGCTTCCTCCTTTTGAAAACAAATTTGACGATATCTTCAAAGAATGGAAAACCGACAACCGCACCAATGATCGACCCAACACCCCCTACTGTCCGCACAAGATTTGCCGGGAGATCCAGGAAGTTCACCGCTTCAATCTCGACGATTTGGGCGGATACGGCTCTTCTGCTTTCCTCCCCGCTGACTTTGTCCACGAACCGTAAATAGAACCAGATCGTCCCGCGATAGACTCCCACTTCCGTGGGACGGACACTCCAGTAGAAGTTGATTGACTGTCCTTGAGTTAACGTCTGGCTAATGAGTTCGGGCGGGGAGATTTGCAGCCCTGCGATGTCAAACTTCGCTTCGGCGATGACATTATGCGTTTCATAGAGGTTTGGGATCTCAACGACCTCTCCGGTTAGTACATTCCCCTCGAACTGTGCGGTGGGTGTAAGGTTGCCGAGATCATCCACCTCCAAGGTCAAGCGGACAACGTCCGAATCTCCTGCTCGTATCTTTGCAGGGAATTCAAGCATCAGCCTTCGCCTTTCAGGAATGGCAGGTGCCTGTGCGGGAGGAGGAATAAGCGAGGGAGGCTCTTCGGGAGCAGGTTGTGTTGGTACAGGTGCGGCAGGCGCCTCTGGCGCAGAGGCTTCAGGAGCGGCGGCGTTCAAACCACATGCGAGCATTGCAAACGATAGAACCGTCCATGCCGCGAGGAGCTGGAAAAAGCTCCGGGGAGCGCAAGGTCTCTTTTTCACGAAACAGGTATCGGTTGAGTCTGAAGCGATGATGGGGATGGCAGATGCAGGTCTGAGGGGTTGATCGGCTGAATACGTTTGACGCGCTCCATTGGGAGGACTCCCCAAATTAATAATGTGAGGGAGAAGAGAAGAATGATCAATCCAAGCACAATGCGCGCGCGACGGCTCATTGATCCACTTCTTCCACTTCAGCATACCAACGGATGCGTGTGCCGATCTGATTGCGGAATTTCCAGAAGAGGTTTTTGTTGATCGCCTTGAGCGTGCGTTGGATGCGGTGAACACGGCGCAGGACTGTTTGTTTATCCTCCGGCGAGAGATCTACATCATCATTGAGGATCATTTCCTCGACGCGGGCAAGATTGAGCGAGGTTGTTTTATACAATCCCCAATAACGCAGGCAGAGACGGGCAATGCGGTGCAGATTGATCTTTCCATCATCATCGCGCCCGAGTTCGTTGTTGAGAAGCAGGGAGATGATGTCGAGCGCATCCTTGCGGTTGAGTTCGTAGATCTGGGTTTTGGACAATAACAATTCAGCGAGCGGCACAGTGACCGGGTCAAGGTGGAGGCGTTTTTGCATCGGAAGCTTATGGCACATTTCGAAATCGCCCACAAAAACGTCGATGCGCCTGCCGCTGCGCGTATCGATGAAGATCTGGCGGCGTGTTCCGTTGAGCACGTTGAACTGCTTATCAGGGATGTAGCCTATATTTTTGAAAAAGGGGGAAAGCTTGCGACGGGCTTTTTTATGGACGACGAAATCAATATCGGGGTATTCGCGTGTGAATGCATCCCTCTGGACCGGACTGTGCATGCGGACAGCCAACCCACCAATGACACGTATGTCAATTTTGTGGACGCGGGCGGCGTCTATTATTCTGTTCATTTCCAAAACGATCTCTGGGGAAGTGGGCATCAATCGGTCACCTTTGCTCATGGGGTGCGGATATTTTACCCTGCACCCCATGAGACGAACTTGTTTGAACCTTACAATTTATTCAACAGGGATTTCAGCCTGGACCTTGTCCATGTCAATGCCGCCGCGCTTACGGTAGGATTTGAATCCAAAGTAGATGATCGCGGCTAACACATACATGGAGAGCATGTAAATAACAGAGCTTGTGTTCGAAATCCCAATTCCATACAGACCATTGGGGTCAAAGATCCACTGGTAGAGCAGGAACACAAGAAAACCGCCAAAGATCAGCCCGGCAACCGTTATCAGGGGAATACCCAGTACGTTGTATTTGGCAATCGGCGAGGACTTGTAAAGATCAGGCTTGGTATAGGGAAGAATGATCGCCGAGATGGTCGTGCCGAGATAGGTCACGGCAATGACCAGTGTCGAGCACAGGGTCAGGGTCTGGAAATTTGCAATGTTATACGAGAACAGATAAGCAACCAGAATAGAGGGTACCACCATCAACAGCAAGGCATTGAGAGGAGTTCCGGTGCGCTCGTCCACTTCAGCGACCTTTTCAGGGAGCAAACGGTCGAATGCAGCAGCGAAGATCACACGCGTGGAGGAAAGGAACACGGTTCCGCTCCAGCCAAACCACCACAGGCTCATCAAAACAACCACAACGAGTTGAATGAGTTTGTTAGTCGTCAGGAAGGAAGCCAGCAAAGCCGGATAGGGCCAGACAGGCAACACAGGGGCAACATCCGTATAGCCCCAGGCATAGTTCCACCAGGCGCCACCAGCCTGAACATAGAAGTCCCAGCCAATGGTCTTACGGATTGCAAACAACACAACAATAGCAAGCACGGTGGTAATTGCAAGCGCCCAACCCATGCCGGAAATATTGCGCTTGAAATCGGTTGCACCGCGCACTTCACCATACAGTGTTGCGCCCCAGTTGGGCCATAAATTGAAGAAGACCAAATAGGGCATGACGAGGAACACCGCAGACAATGCGCCGCCAGTGAACGGTGTGACAGCACCCGCTTCCGTCCCCAATGCAACTGTCGCGTCATACACACCCGCATCTGCACCAAACATCGACACAGCATTCGCTTCCAAGCCCGATTTGAAAGCCGCGTTGGAACCGGTCAACAACAAAACCACCACGATGAACAGACCCAAAACCCCGCCATAAAATGAATATTTCTGAATCTTTGCATAGGTCTTCATACCCAGCGCGATGAACAGGCTGACGATCCCAAGCGTAATGAGTGCTGCAACGAATGCGCCGTTTTGTGTCCCGGCAAACCAGAGCGCCGCATCCTTGACGCCAAGCACACTCAGGATCGGAACCAGCACGATATGGCGGAACATGTCACCATACAAAGGAACCCACAACCACAAGATGAACCACCAGCCTGTGACAGCAAGTATGAAGCCCACCGCACCGCCAAGGATGCGGCTCTGCCAGACATAGTCGCCGCCCGAGCGCGGCATAACAGCGATCAAACCCGCATACACGATCACTTCAAAGAAGATGAACACTGCGCTGATGACCAGCGCGTTGACCATGCCGCCCTCGAAGTAGTACATCTGACTGAAACTGTACAAACCCAATGTGACGAGATTGATCGAAAAGAACGCGTAAATAAACGCGTCAAAGACCGACCACGAACGCACCAGACCGGTCGCCTTGCGGACAAATAAATTACTCATGAGAAACTCCTCCGAGAGAAATGTGTGTGTGTTGCATACCATGTAACACATAAAATCAAAAAAGTTAGCCTGAGGTCAACACATAGTTCTCGATCTTATTTTTGCCCAATGCCACGATCGCGCCGAGCAGCGTTCCCTGCTCATACATCGATCCGGGATTGATGCACAAGGTCTTGCCAATGCGAGTCGCGCCGCGCCCTTCGTGGATGTGACCGTGAAGACCCAGCAGCGGCTTTGTCTCTTCGATGGCTTTGCGGAGAGCGGTCGAACCAACAGGTTTGAGGGATTGTCCCGCCAGTACAGGACGCAAGTCCTTGTCCAATTCGGGTGCTTCATCCAGACCAGACTTATACGGAGGCACATGGATGTTGAAGATGGCGTTGCGTGGATCCTTGAGTTGGGAGATCATCGCTTCATACCGGACCTTTAGCTGGTCCTCATCCTCTTCTCTGTGTGTATCCCAGGGCGTTCGGTTCGACCAGCCCGAGGCGATCATTTCGTGGTGCGCGTCAAGGGGAATCACCTGCCCTTCGGCAAGGATCACGCGTCGGGAGGCGCGAACGATCTGGTCCACTTCGTCCATGTCATCGTTGCCGGGGCAGCAATAGACCTTCATGTCAGTACCGTTCAGTTTTTTATCGGCGAGATCCATCCATTGTTCAACGACCTTGAGAACTTCCTGTAGGAAGATCGTGCTCACGCGTTCGGGGTTCTTTTCAAGGTCGGCAATCTCATCGGGATTGGTGAGATATGGATAATAGCCGCGGCTGCGTACACGCTTTTGCATGTCTGCCAACTCATCTTCGTTCGTAACCGGGAAATCCTGCTCAAGCAATATGACTTTGTAATTCTTTCCACCCTGATGAATGAACGGCACAACCGCCTTGCCTGTCATGTCACCGCCCAGAATTAACACATCCACCCCATAGAATTTGCCTGCATTGAGAAACTTGCTCCAACAAATGTCCGACCCATGTATATCTGTGGCAAAAAAGAGTTTTGTCACGCGTTGTTCCTTTGGCTGGTTTGATTTATGCCGTACAATGTAATTATACCCTTCAAAAAAAATTCTGTTACAAAGTAAAATTCTTCACCGGAGACATCTTGAACCAACCGATCCTGATCAGTATCACAGGCATGGACAAACCCGGCATCACCGCGACCATCACACAAGTGTTGGCGGATTTTGATGTCAACATACTTGACATCGGTCAATCCGTGATCCACGAGGCGTTATCTCTTGGGATGTTGGTGCAGGTTCCAGTTGAGTCGGATGCGGTGGTTGTCAAAGAGTCCGTTCAAAAGCGGATCGACGAATTGGGAATGGCAGTCCGTTTTGTGGACATCAGTCTCGAGAGTTATGGGAACTGGGCCGGTCAGCACGGAAAGGCGCGTCACATCGTTATATTGCTGGCAAGGCGTATTACGGCCTACCAGATCAGCCAGTTGTCGCGGATCGTTGTCAATAACGGACTGAACATCGACAAGATCTCGCGGCTCTCAGGCAGAGTCCCATTGCAATCCATTGGCAGTGACAGTCAGGCATGTGTGGAGTTCTCCCTGCGCGGCCCCGTCTCAGACCTGCCTGCACTTCGCCGCGAGTTCATGGAACTCGCCAATGAGATCGATGTAGACATCGCCTATCAGGAGAACAATGTCTATCGCCGCAATCGCAGGCTGGTGGCATTCGATATGGACTCAACGCTCATCCAGGCCGAAGTGATCGACGAACTCGCCAAACGCGCTGGTGTTGGGAAACAGGTTGCCGAAATCACAGAGCGCGCCATGCGCGGTGAAATAGGATATAGGGAAAGTTTCAAACAAAGGGTGGCATTGCTCAAAGGATTGCCCGAATCAGTTTTAGGGGAGGTTGCCGCGACTCTCAAGATCACAGACGGCACCGAAAGGCTGATGTCCACATTGAAACGACTTGGTTATAAGACCGCCATCCTGTCGGGCGGATTCACCTACTTTGGGCGCGCCCTGCAACGTCGCTTCGGCTTTGACTATGTCTTTGCCAACGAACTTGAAATCAAAAACGGGATCATCACGGGCAATGCTGTTGATGAGATCGTGGATGGCAAACGAAAAGCATCCCTGCTGGCAAGTATTGCACAACATGAAGGCTTCTCGCTTGAACAAACCATTGCCGTTGGTGACGGCGCAAATGACCTGCCCATGTTGAGCATCGCAGGCCTGGGAATCGCATTTCGAGCCAAACCCATCGTCAAGGAATCAGCCAAACAATCGCTCAACACGTTTGGTTTGGATAGCATTCTGTATTTGATGGGACTTTCGGAGCGCGAGACAATTTAGCCCTGTTCCATTACCGATGTCCGTGGTGGTAATGCTGAAAAACTTTCCAGATATGGCGCTCAGGGCAAACGCATCAAAATTTTGATGCTTTAAATATGGGCAGCGCCATGGTGCGAAGGACACCAAAGCGCAAGCTGGGAGCGCATTGACCCTCTGCGGTGAG
>CAYTDB010000174.1:0-9463 GCA_964436455.1 uncultured Anaerolinea sp.
CGAATTGCGGTCAAATATATGTTGATAGCCTACCATTGAGTCTGTTTACGGATATTTCCATCTTTCAGTTGCGAGAGCCTTTGGCAATACATATGGCGTGGGATATACTGAAAGCTACATGTGCATGGGATTTACATGTCAAGGGCTCTCACCAGCCGAGGTTCCATCTGCCATAGATGGAGCTTGTCTTGGTAGCACAGGAGTACTTTTAATTGGAGGCATCAACGCTTCCCCTATCTGTCATGGAGGGTCCCTTGACTGTGTCTCCAGCAGTTCACTTCGTCCATCGTGTCAGATCGTTATCCAGTCCATCCAGTGTAACCAACTGTATCCCTATGGATCCCCAGTTTTCTCCCTGAACCGGATGCCGGTTGATCTCTTCCTGATATGCAAACGCTCCTGACCTCCAGCCGCTGCGTGAAAAACCCAAGAAATAAACCTTCCAATTTCCCCGCGCCGGGATGATCTTTGGAGCCTTCTGGTCAACGAGTTCAGCCATCACCTTGCGCTCATTGCTCGACAGTGTCCACTTGCATTCCCCGAGGATGAGTGTCTTCTCCATCGAATTAATACCGACCACGTCGACCTGCGCCTTTGAATTCCAAGCACCGCCGATGTGATCCGGCATCACGGGTAGCGCACCCTGGGCGGCGGCGCGCAGAACCCATTCCCGACACAGTTCCTCCCAGGTGTACCTGGCAATAAAATCAATCATATGGCGGTTGATCTCTGCCAGTGCGATATCCTGTGCTCCCAGGGCCAATTGATCCTGTCGATCGGCCAGGAAACGAAAGTAGAAACGCAGGTAGGGGTCTGTAATGTGATAACGGCCGGCACGGGAAGGCCCGGGTTCCGTGACCGGTACACGCCGCTCGACAAAGCCGGTCCCAGTCAGCACTCCAAGATACTTCGACACATGACCGCTTGGTAAGCCTGTGATTTCGGCAATTTCTCTGGTGATATGTGCCCCATTCGCGATTGCAGCCAGGATAGACAGATAATTGTGGGGATCGGAAATGAAATCCTGGAGAAGCAATCTTGGTTCCGACTGGAGCAGGTTGTTCGAGGTCAGCAGATGCCGCTTGATGTTCCAGGAAATTGACTTCGCCGAATCCACCCGCTCCCAGTAGGCCGGCACTCCTCCAAAAATGGAATAGAGGGCAACCCGGTCGACCGCGGAATAATTAGGGAAGAAGCCGCGCG
Organism: uncultured Anaerolinea sp.; assembly: GCA_964436455.1. GTDB lineage: Bacteria > Chloroflexota > Anaerolineae > Anaerolineales > Villigracilaceae > Defluviilinea. The sequence goes on from CAYTDB010000174.1 coordinate 1,204, forward strand.
TTGACCCGAAATAGAACGGCTGCAGATGAATCTGTGCAGATGCCCGGCCATACAGTGGTGCCTGATAGGAAAAGAACTCCCGCTTCATCATCCCCAAGTGGGAACCTGAAAGGCAAAGGAAAATATTGACATTCTTCAAAACGTGATCCCAGAGGTTTTGAAGCAGTCCTGCAATCCCGGGGTCCACCTCCAGGAGATAGGTGAACTCATCGATGAACAGTGATAGGCGCTCATCTTTTGCCAGCCGGGCGATCTGCTGAAATGCCTGTTTCCAGGTGGCATAGGTGAAGCCATCCGGGGCGGTCAAGCCCGGATTCTCAAAGTTGTATATGGACTGTGAAAAGGAACGTAATTGCGCCGCAGCCGAGGTGGGGGAGGCCACCCAATAGAGAGAGCGGTTACCAGTACGCCGGATCCATTCAGCCAGCAACGCCGTTTTGCCAACCCTTCGACGACCATACAAGATGAGGAATTCTTCCTTGGGGGATGCCCAAAGTCTGTTAAGTTCTTCAAGTTCTCTCTCCCGGCTGAAAAATTTATGCGGCATGCGTAACTCCCAATGCGTTAACTGCAATCATTATACTTCAAAGTATTATACTTCAAAGTATATTGTCTCTTATCTGCCTGTTTTCCGGGGATAGCGGTTCAGGTATTTGGCGGCGTTCTCAAAATCACGCTTTTGCCCTTGCTAAACATGAAATACATGTCCATTTGTGTCCCTCCTTGCCCCCCAGGGATTCATAGTGCCGATCATTAGCACATTAAGCTCCCAGGAAGGAGGGAGCTTAATGTGCCATATGGTTTTGTCCTTGACAACCCCCTTATGTTGGCAAAACCAGCCTTGCCGTCAACCCGATTGGATTTCCGTATCCTCTATTTGATACAGGCGATGTATAGGGAAAAATGACCACCACGGGGGGGACCCCCCTAAAACACTATTTATTATTGGGGCGTGAGTATTCTATGGTCGCAAATATTATTACAACGCACAAATGGATGATATCTAACCAATGGACTGCCGCCGAAATGGTGGACGAGATTCTGGTCCGCTTTTCGACGCTTGATCCTCGCCGCAAATATATGTTTATCGAATGGCTGCAGGCGCACAGCGGTAAGGTGAAAAACACAAATAGCTTTTGTGAAGGCTTGACTGCCTGGTTTGAATCCATGCAGTACGAAAACGTTCAATGGGAATATCGCCTCATCATGGATGAGATCGGCTGGTGGGGCAACCTGGACGAACGATCTCTTGCAAAAATAATGCTGGCGGATTTGACAAGGAATGGTGCAGTGTGAAGATAAAAAAGCCCTATTTGAAGAAACGAATAATCATTACATCCCTCGGGGTGGCGCTTTGGGGGACCGTTGCCTGGCTGTTCATTGCTGTGCCGCTGTTCGTTGTCAATGCGCTGCCCGGCCTGTTGCCTCTCTCAGTCTTTGCTTTCCTGCTCTTCCTGGCCGGATTGCTTTTACTGACCATTGTGGCAGTGTCGGTCGTTCGTTCGAACGCGCCGCGCTTCACATGGACTGTAATCCTGGTGGCGTCGTCAATGATCGTCTTATATAACCTATCACCTCTTGCTCCAGCCTGGGATTGTTTTGGAAAACGACTCTATGTGGCGACCGTAAACGCTGCAGGGCAGAATTGCACGGAAGTCTGTACCAACAATAAGCTAAAACCTTGCAGCGGTTGGTCGAGCTGCTATGACAAAAACATTTCATGTTCTTCAGCTGGAAAAGATCAGGATGGTCGCCCCTGCAAGGGATGTTGTTTCTCCTGTGATATTGTGTGTGAGCCTGAGCCGGACCCAGATCAACCGCCTGCCATTGCGAGTAACATCGCCTGTTCGCAGTGGGGAAACAATGGTTGGTGTGTAGGATCGGAAGCGCTCGAACTGACCGCCTCCGATCCACAGGGCTATACCCTGACGATTACGGGCAGCATCGGCGGCACACCGTTTACCTGTACGGCAGGAAATACATGCAGCAAACCGCTTCCGGATGGGAATGGGACGATCAGATACACGGTCACTGCTTCACAAAGCGGCAAGAGCGCGAATGGAACTACTACATGGAAGCGCGATACAACGCCTCCAGTGGTAACTCCAGTCATTCCTTCACCGACCGGCTCGAATGGATGGTTCAACACAACGCCGGTCATCATCTCTGCAAGCGGATCGGATGCCATGTCCGGCCTGGCGAACGCGCAGGTGTCTGCCGGAGGTGGCAGCGCATGGCAGTCCAGCATGTCGCTACCTGTTGAGGGTGTGTACATGATCGATTTCAGCGCGGTGGACAATGCTGGCAATTCCACGACTTCAACCAGGACGGTAAACATCGACATTACCCCTCCTGCGTTTACAGCGTCAACGTCCGGGACAACGGGGAATGAACCCTGGTACGTCAGCTCTGCAACCACAACGGTCTCTCCCAGTGATTCGCTCTCTGGCGCAGGTTATGTCGAGTACAACCAGAACAGTGCTGGCTGGCAGAACGGATCTTCCATCCTCAGCAATGATGGTGTCAACACGATTTCCCTGCGCGTGTATGACGCGGCAGGGAATGTGGCAGGTGGTTCAGTATCTGTAAGCGTGGATACTGTCCCGCCCATGATCACACCTTCGATGTCCGGAACGGCTGGCTCGAATGGCTGGATGATTTCGACCGGCACAGTTTCGGCGGGAGTGTCTGATACGACATCGGGAGTCAGTGGGGGAGCGGATGTTTCCCTTAATGGCGGTTCATCCTGGCAGAGCGCACCCATCTCCCTAAGCGATGGCGTTTACAGCATGACCTTCCGGGCTTTCGATGTTGCAGGTAATGAAGGCAGGGCATCCCTCAACGCCTCCATCGACACAACCGATCCTGATCTGAGTTTTGTGTTCAACGGTACACCCGGTATGAACGGCTGGTATGTGTCGGATGTGATTGTGTCAGCGAGCGCATCGGATGCTCTTTCGGGGGTGGATACTTCTGAGGTGCGTGCGAATGGAGGAATCTGGTCGCTTCAGCAAACCCTGTCGAACGGTGTCCATGACCTGGAAGCGAGGGCGAGTGATCTGGCAGGAAACACAAAAACCGCCTCCGGCATATTGCGTGTAGATACCAACTCGCCAATATCGCTTTTCACCAGCCACACGAGCAATGAAGTTGTTGCAGGCACTGTGAAGTTCCGCGGCCAATCGCCTGATGCGATTTCTGGATTGCTGTCTGCGGAGGTTTCGACGGATGGCGGAGCGACCTGGCACGCGGCGACTCTTTCAGGAGGCACGTGGTCCCACGATTGGGATACAACGGTTCTGCAAAACGGAACGTACACGGTGAAGATGCGCGCGATGGATGTGGCAGGCAACCGTGAAAACCCCATACCGTTGACCTTGATCGTTGACAACTTCCCGCCCCATGTGAAGATCACCGATTCGTGGTGGATCTGGGAAAGCGGCACCATCAAGGTGTCTGAGAATGGTTTTTCCATCGGTGAGATCAAGGTCACGATCAGTGACCCCAAAGGCAGGTGGCCGTCTGTCGTGCTCACATACAACCCCAGTACAACATCTACAGATGTGAAGTGGGACCGCCGCTTCTCTGATGGGACTCTTGCTCCCTCTGGGGACTATTCTGTCAGCGTTATGGCCTGTGACATGTATGGCAACTGTGCCAGCGATCGGGGCGTGATCCATATCCCATTCATCGCGCCCATTCCGCCAACCGCTACGCCCTCGCCCCTCCCATCTCCTACTCCAATTTCCACCATGACAGCAATGCCGTCACCCATTCCGCATGTTCAAACCGTTGTGCCTCAGACTCCGCTTGTTGATCCTGTCCAGCCAGAACGCGAGCAGCCAATTGTTGCAGGGCATCAAGCTCCTGTGTTTCCAATCCTGGCGGTTGCGTGCCTGATTGCATTGATGTGGGCTCTTTCTTCCGCGGCTTTGGCGGATCCACGTCCAAGGGCAATTCTTGCAATTGCCAAAACGATTTCACAGAAAAGAGAAATCTAACCAATCCTGATTATTCAGCATTGAAACTCACTCATAAGGAGAAAATCAAATCATGTATTTCGAACTTTTACTGACTGTTGCCGTTGTTGCGTCTGTTGTTTTCTTTGGCGCACTGATCACCCGAGGCAATGAAAGGCAGCGCAGGGCGATTGACAAGCTGCACGCCGCCTACAAACAATGGGCAATGCACGATCTGCGCATTAAGCGCGGTGTGGCAGGCAACCAGATCAAGATAGAAGACCTGACTGACTGGTTGAGAAAGGTCACAGCGCAGGCTTTTGGTCGCGAGACGATCGTCCTGGATTTCTACAGGCATGAGTCTCCGGTTCTCTCTGTCGAATTTCACGACGCCTCCACAGGCAATACGGTGGTCTGTGCGCTTGAGTCGCCTGATGAAGTAAAAACCATCTTGAAGAATAAGCGCCCAACAATTGCCGGAGATCTGCGAACCAACCCGATCTTCCGGCTCGGCAAGAAAACACCTGCCATTGAACTCTCGCTGCTGAATGCTGGCATGTTGTTTGACCTCGAACTGACTGTGGCCTGGGATGCGCTTACGGGACAAAAGACCGAGGCAAGCACACTTTGGGCATATATCCTGGACTGAAACGGCTTCGCAGGAAATAGAACCCGCTGCTGATAAGAAACCTACTTTGGTTTCATGAAAGTGAAGAACAGATGACAAAAAAACTGCTACCAATTTTGATCGCATTAATCATACCGGCCATGGCGTTCGTTACCGTTGCCGCACAAGGCTTCAACCATCAGACAATTGTCGACCCTGAACCGTTGGCATCTCCCATTATGGTTCAGGATGAAAGCGCGCCTGCCATGATCTCCATCTCTGCGCTGTATGCACCGGCAGACAATAAGGATCATTGGATCAAAACGGTCTGTACAGGCATGAGCGCAGGGGGGTGCGACTACTTCAAATCCAACCAGGCAGACAGCCTGTGGGAGAGTCAGGCTGATCATGATGCCAGTAGTGGTGGCTTTATTGAATCCGTTGCGGATATCAACGAAACTTCCCAAGTTTGGCATGTGGAAGTGACCGTCTTTGCCCGTGATAGTGAAGTTACTTCCGATGTGTACGTTCTGGTCGAACGCGGCGCGGACGGGCGTTGGTATCTTGATCGAGTGCTGAACGGTCCAGGCATTCAGCAATAAACGGTGTCACTGATTCCCTGGCTTGCTTGCTGGTGAAAGACCCGCCGGGCTTCGAACGCATCCTCAACAAAAGCATTGAGAAAATCCGACCGGAAATCTTGACGGCATGAAAACCATGATCTTCCTTCTGGCACTCTCCCTCTTTGAAGTGATACTTTTCCTTGGGCTAAATTATCGCCAGTTGTATTCCGCCTGGGCCATCCGGAGCGAAACGAAGCGGCTTACCAGGCAGGCCGCGAACGCCCCTGACGAATTCCAAAACCCCGCATCCATGGGAGACTGCTTCGCGGGGCAATTGTGCCCGCACTTCTGGAAATTCTCCATCATCAACGGCAATGGAAAAGTCTCCAGGGAGGCGGCCTGGCATTCTGCCGCAATGACATTTGGGAATGGACTGACGATTTCGCATTTCCCCGATCCGGAATTTGAATCCGAAAGCGCCAACCCGATGCATGCACCGGCAGCAGGCCGCTATAACAACGTTTCACTGATCAGCAGGAGTGGTTTTCATCCCACGCCTTCCAGCGACATAGTCCTGAGATTCTCCACGCAAGTCTGCGATAACTTCTATGGCACGGCAGGCGTGATCTTTCAACCTGTTGGAACCCTGCGGGATGATGGTTTGTTTATGAAGCCATTTGACATGTTTGGTTTCTCGATTGCAGGGAAAGAATCATCCATCAAGGGAATTAATGGTCCGCTTTGTTATCTTTCCCTTAATTGGATGCCGGTGAAAGTCAATCCAATCCATGTGGACGCCCACATCGTACATGCATATGAGATTCGCTTGCGTTGGACGAGCCAAACGGAGTGGTTGGGCACTATAAAAGTCGATGACACTGTAGTGTGTGAAATGCCCATGCCTTCCTTTGGACCGGTGGAGATTCATGTTTGGAGCGACAATTTCCATGTGGTCAGTACCCCGCGCCGCTGGTGGGAGATCGCGCCTGCCATGGATTTGAAATTCCTGAATGGGGGAGACAAAGAGTTTCATCTGGAAACAATTCACATCTTCGCAGGGGCCAGATGATACTGCCGAAAGTCCTGCAAATCCCGGATACGTTCGATCCGGATGATCACCGCCGGAGACAGATTCTCAGCATCATCCTTTTATTCTTCATAACGGGTGGTCTTTTTTCGATACTCACCACGTTCAGTTATGGAGATCCATTTCTCGATGTCGTTCGCGACCCTGAGGCGTCGCTGATCTTGCTCAGCAGCGCCTCTCTTGTAGCGGCATTTGTGTTCTTGTTCGCCCTCAATCGTTACCTTCGCGCCAGGTCCATGGCAGGGTGGTTATTCACCCTGTTACTGATTGCCATCATATCTGTGTCGGACACACCCAGCGAACTTGTGGGACGCGGCCTGATCATTTGGACTTTACCTATCCTGGCGGGCGGCATCGTTTTGCCGCCACTCACAGTTTTCGCAGTGGCATTGATCGTATCCATCACCAACAGCTATATCTCAATCAGCGTCCTGCACCTTTCATCGAATCCGTATGCGATTGCGATTTTCTTTGTAATCGCAGCTCTGACCTGGCTGGGAATGTCCATCACCAATGGAGCGATTCGCACTGCACGTATCGAAGCTCAGAAGAATGCAGCCATTCTGAATGGGGTGGCCGATGGCGTTGTGGTTCTAAATGAAAATGATCAGGTTGTTCTCGCAAATCCTGTCGCTTTGTCCTTGATGGGGAGCGGACTCGCGCAGCTCGTGACCGAGGGGAAGGATCAGCAGGAACTGCGTGGTCGTGTACTTGCCTTTGAATGGAGCGATGTGAGTGGAGTCGGCCGGGTGGCGATTGTGAGGGACATTTCACGCCAAATTGAGGTCGAACGTGCGAAGGATGCCATGCTGGGCGTGGTCAGCCACGAGATGCGCACGCCGCTCACTGCGATCATCGGTTTTGCCGAAGTGATCGCCATGCAATCTGGACCTGCCTCTGAATTGGCAGGGCGAATACGGGTCAACGCACAACGGCTGGTTCATATGGTCAATAATTTGCTTGACCATGCCCAGGCTCAATCCGGGGCATTGAAGATTCACAGGGAGGCTGTCTCGCCATGCTCCCTCTTGCAGAATGCCACAAACCTGTTGGCCGAGTTGGCCAGGGAAAAGAACCTGCTGCTCAAAACTGACATCGATCCGACTCTGCCGGAAACGATCATGGGTGATAACGGGAGACTACAGCAGATCCTCGTCAATCTGATCGGCAATGCGATCAAGTTCACCGACCAGGGGGAGGTCAGCGTATCCTTTCAAAAGCTGGAGTCGGAGCAGGCAAATTCGTGGCAGATTATTGTGCGCGATACCGGCATCGGCATTCCGGAGGAGCGCCAGCCGGATATTTTTGAGCCATTCCGGCGCGGCTCGGACTATGCCACCCGCTGCCATCAAGGCGCCGGGCTTGGATTATCGATTGTGAAAAACATTGTCACCCTGATGGATGGCAATGTTGAAGTTGAAAGCACAGCAGGGAAGGGGAGTACCTTTTTTGTGACATTACCCTTGAAGAAAGAGAAGGATTGAAAGATGAAAGCGAAGGTTTTAATTATCGAAGATGACCGCGACCTGGCGAATCTGTTTAGGATCGTTCTGGAGATGGGCGGGTTTGAGGTCAGTACGGTCCATGACGGCATGAACGGAGTGGAAATGTTGACGACTCAGCCACTTCCTGACGCGGTCCTGCTTGACATGCACCTGCCGGGTGTCTCTGGGGAGGACATTTATGCATTGATGAGGGAACGTGGGAACGCTCATCGTGTTGTGATCTGCAGTGCGGATGTACAGTTGGTGGAGCATTACAAATCACTCGGGGCCAATGCCATCACAAAGCCCGCACCCATTGACGATCTCCAGCGTCTGATCAAGGATGTCGTTTCTGGAGGAGAATATGCACATGGCTTTGATCCTGGAAGATACGAATATGCAAATTCCCAAACGAGTACCTATGCCAATCAAAATTCTCATCATGGGCGCGGCTGGACGCGACTTCCACAACTTTAACACCTTTTTTAGAGGGAACAAGGATTACGAAGTCGTGGCGTTCACTGCCACCCAGATCCCAGACATCGAAGGGCGCGTCTACC
>CAYTDB010000175.1:0-9292 GCA_964436455.1 uncultured Anaerolinea sp.
ATTTAGGGAGAGCAGGAGGGAAGCTAAATATTGGCTTCCCTGTCCGAAGTTGTGTTCAATATGATAGCCCTTGGTCTTCCATACATTGTTGTTCTCGTTTTCAACTTTCCAGCGTGCGCGCCCGTCTCGCACAATGGCTTCGACGGTTGTTTCGGTGACTTCAAAGTCGGTGGCGAAAGCGTTCTTGTAGATCAGTTCGCCAGTATCTTGGCGGGTGATGGTCAATTCGCACCAGTTGACCTGCAGTGCAGACTGGTCTCCACGCAAAGCAAGTTGGTTGGCATAGCGATAGGTGTGGATTTCAGCGTAGCGTTCAAGCCATTTGCGTACAACTTTCGTCCCTACAACGCCCTGAGTCGCCAAAAAATCAACGGTTTCGTACAAGTTGGCATGCGAATCAGGTTTGCAGACCAGAATGAAGTGTAAATTTTTTCTCTCAATGTCTGACAAAACGGTTGGCGACTATACAGATCATCTCCCAGTATCGTGGTGCCCCGTTGGGCATAAAAAGCGCCATGCTTCTCCACCCAGCGTTTCCCTGCCTGGGTCTCGCAATCTTGTTTTTCATGCCCATCCTGCGGAACGATACGCTTCGCGTCCGGTTCCAGGCTGATCACCTGCCCATTCCCTGGCTGTACGATGACGGGCGTTATGACGCTGTGAACATAATTCGTCTCGCCGCTCTTCAAGACCCGATGGCTGTACTGCTCACAGTGCAGCTTCTTGGAAGAGAAATATTCTGTCCCATCGAGTGCCACCAGAAATTGGTTGGCAAACGAACGATACCTTTTCAGTATGTCCGTCTTTTCCAGTGCTTCAAAGATTTGCCGATCGCAGCGATCCAAGTGGTTTGGACTGACTGGATCAAGCAGGTTCCGAATTTGATTATCACTCGGGATATTTCTCAGTTCAAACAAATTCTCAACAGTACTGCGCCCTTTGCGCAACTTCAAATCGCGTTGATGCGCTAGAAAGGATGGGCTTTGGGTAAAAAATACCGAGAAGGCTCCCCTGCCTGCGTCTGCCAGTTCATATTGGGTATTTTGCCCTGTCCGATGCTCTGGAAATTGTTCACATACCTGTTCCAGACTTTTTATCATGCGGGTGAGTTTCAATTCTGCATACATTATGCCCAACAGGTTAGCATTCCCATCCGGTTTTGCATAGGGTCGTTTTTCATATTGAGAATTGCTGGGCGGGGGGGCAAATCCCAACTTATTTCAGGTAAGGTAGTACAATGAACTCAGGTTACTAGTTGGTCATTGCCTATCCGTGCGGGGGAGTTGGATGAGCGCTTGTAAGCAACACACGCTATTTTCCAGAAAACCAAATGAATGGAATGTCAACCAGCCAGAGCGGCAAATGTCCGTTTCTGGGTTGAACTATATAGAAGGAGTGTCACAATGAATACAACGACAGGCAAGACCAAGCGCAGGCGTCCCTCCAAGGGACAGCGCAAACATAATCGGTTGGTGAAACAGGAAGCCCGCAAGGCGAGTGTCCCTGGAAATGATGGGAGTAATAAGAGAAAACGCCCTGCATAAGTGGATATGTGAACGAGGAAAATAAAACGATCTCGAATATAAACCTGATACCGTATTGCTCTGAAGGAGACACGCATGACAATGAATAAGATCATATTCGAACAAAAGTGGAAGGTGATCCGCGGTCAGTCCACGGCGCGTTGGAGCCTGATGGCAGATTTTGACCTGAACAAAGTGGACAAAGCAGCGGACAAATACCACCGCTTTGTTACAATGCTTCAGGTCAAGTATGGGTACACCCGTCAACAAGCCCGTGCAGAAGTCAACAAGCTCTGGGTGGAATACGAAGCAAACGGTACGAATAACGTGTAAGCAGATAATCTCTGCAAAATGAAATACGGTCTCGGAGCGTCATGTGCCTTTGCCGTAAACTTTTGTATAGAGGGTAAAATAAATCGGGAGGGCAGTATGGACGCATTATCGAATCTCTATGGCTGGTTGACGGGGAGATGGATAAAGCAAAGCACAATTGGCAAGGCGCTGTTAAGTTGTGCATTGTTGCTGATCATGGCTTGTGTCTGCGGGGTTCCACTTCTGGTGATTTCCATGGTGGATCTGGCGAAATAAGACCGGTCTCGGGATATCACGTCCGCGAGACCGGTTTCATATAATGCCAGCTTATCGAAAACAACTTCAGATCGATATCATCCTCTGACAACTTCACTATTTTCACAAACGTCATGCCAACCTTTTCAAGCAAGTGGATCGAGCGCGCGTTGGCTGGGTCAACGATGGCAACGACTCGTTTCAAATCCAAAATATCCTTTGCATGACTGATCACCGCTTGAGCGGACTCCAATGCATATCCCTCCGACCAGAACTTTGGCAGGAAGGCATAGCCGATGTCCACATCTTCCAGTGTTGGACGCTTGATCAATCCGCACATGCCGACGGGCTGACCTGTATCATTCAGCGTGACCGCAAGTAAGCCGAATCCGTTTCTCGCGTAACTGGAAATGGGTCCGTTTTCGAGATATTTCTCCGCATCTGAAAGTGTCCGCACGCCGGGGTCACCGATGTTTTGGATGAAGGACGGTTCATTCAAAAGTTCCACGATGAACTTGGCATCATTTGGAGCGAACTCTCGAAGGGTGAGTCTCTCGGTTTTGATCTGGATCATATGAATTATCCATGGATGAAAAACGATCCCGGGACCAGTCATAAATCGACCGTATCTGCAAGACCGTTTTTGTGTGTGCTGCTAAAGTTCTACTTCACTATGTTCACTTCAACCGTGACGTTCAACTTGTCACCTATCTCTTTGAGCGCGTTGCTCCATTTGTGGAACGGTATATTGGGTGGCGCAAGAACGGTCGCTTGCATCTTGAAGAGAGGCGTTCCGCTCATGGGGGCGGGGGCGGTTGTGGTTTCCACATCTTCGAAGTGGATTCCCTGCTGGGCAAGATGATGTGAGATCTCATAAATAATGCCTTCATGGTCCGCGCCGAGTACTTCGATCTGGTAGGGGAGCCAGCCCGCAAATTTCTTCGAGTGATCATCTTCCGTTTGCTGAAGCGTGATCTGAAATCCTTCGTCTCGTAGTTTTTGAACATCCTTTTCGAAGGATGGCAGGTCGTTCTCGTCCAGTGTGACCAGCGCCAGCATGGCAAATTCCCCGCCGAGGCGTGCCATGCGGCTGTTCTCCACGTTTCCGCCGTTTTTCACCATCACGTTCATGATCTCTTCGACGATGCCCACCCGATCATGTCCCGTAAACGTTAGGACAATTTCCTTGTTCATGGTATGTTCCTTTCGTCACCCAAAGTTTTTTCAAGTATATTGAGTGGTGAAAAGAGTCTTGGGGTATAAAGTCGGCAAGACCGCTTTTCATTGTAGAATTAAGACAGATTGGGCGCCGCGATCCATCCCCTGTTTAATCTTTGTAGAACGATATGGAATACTGTATGAAATCAAAAAAACTGGAAAAAATCATAATTTTTTTTATTGCACTAACATTTTATGGAAATTTTATCAGACCTGCTGATTGGAATGTTGCATCACGGCTTGGTTTGGTGAAAGCGATCGTGGAAGAGAAGCGTCTGACCATAGACAGTTATCATGACGGTGAGTTTTTTACCGAAGATAAAGCCTTTGTCAATGGACATTACTATTCCGAAAAAGCCATTGGCACATCACTGCTGGGTGCACTCATCTATTTGCCAATCCATCAACTGGGAGGCCGGAATTTGGATACCCAATTGTTCATCATGTTACTCACGCTCTTTACGGTCAGTGGCCCATCGGCATTGGCGGCGATCATGTTGTATGATTTTGCCTTACGGATGGTGGGCAAAAGATGGATTGCATTGACGATTTCGTTGTGCATTTCATTGGGCACGCCAATTTTCCCATACGCCGGTTCATTCTATGGACATTCATTAGCGGCGATGCTTGCCTTTGCCATATTCATCATGTGGGTGGAAGTCCATCAATGGCAGGCTCCTGTCACTGCTCGCCGTTTGTTTGTCAGCGGACTTTTAATTGGCGATATGGTTCTGGTCGAATATACAACGCTAATTATTGCCGTAGTTCTTTTTGGATACATCCTTTTTGTTTTATCTTCCAGTCATCGTGTATGGAAAGTTCAGATTGCAGGTCCGTTCCTTTTGGGAGCAATGATGCCATTAATTATTTTCATTGCCTACAACTGGATGTGTTTTGGATCTCCTTTTACTATAGGCTACGAACATCAAAGCCTGGCAGCTTTTCAGGAGGTTCACAATGAAGGTCTGATTGGCATAAAGCCTCCAAATTTATTGGTGCTCTTGGCTATGACAGTTCATCCCATGCAGGGTATCTTTCTTCAATCGCCTGTTCTTTTTCTAGCCTTGGGCGGCTTCTTTTTGATGGCACGCAATACCAAATGGCATGCCGAGCTCATGGTAATCACTGTCGTCATTCTGACATATTTTTTGGTAATTTCCGGATTGACGATCTGGTGGGGAGGGGATGCGTTTACAGCCAGGCATCTTATACCGATCCTGCCCTTTTTTGGAATATTACTGTCCTTCCTGGAGAGAAAGGTCGTGCCCTGGCTTGTTGCACTTGGGTTCATATCATTTTCTCAAATGTTGATCGCAAGTGCAACTGTATACACATATTTTGAGCGATACATACTGGAAACACTGAACCAAAACCTTGTCTTCTCCTGGAAAACGTCTCTGTATTACCAAAAAATGATCCCCGATCTGCTGGAAAACAAGTTGTCCTATACATGGTTACAATATTTTTGGGGGATCAATACCTGGTATTTCAATATTGCCATACCAATGCTTGCCGCATGTATTTTGATAACGGTGTTTTTTGCGATTAACAACAACAAAAATCTAACTACTGGATAATTTGATAGTAAAAGGAAATGTTTTGAAATAAGTTGTGGCGCGAGTGCGTTTTCAGGCAGATTAAGAAATACAGACGGTCCCTGGAGGTAAAGTTCACGAGATCGTTTTGATGATCATGTTGAGAGACCTATGATTCTTGCGTGGCTTTTACAGGAAAGTTATAGAGCACCAGCAGGCGCATACTGCCGAGACGCAAATGAGAACCGCTGCCCAGTGGGTAATACTTGTGGGGAACAAGTCTTTTATCATTCAGCCAGGTGCCATTAACACTACCCAGGTCTAGAACCTCATATTCCTGTTTTGCGCGCCGGATGACCACATGTCGTCTGGATACCCCTCGACCATACCCACCCAACGGAGAAAGATCGAACAAGCCTTCTGAGACTTTTGCTGTTGTTCCTGACTTGCGGCCAATGACAAATTCATTACTTGAGTCTTTATGCGCCGGTTTGAATTCACCTTCCAAATAAACAGCGATTCCTTCATTAGGGACAGCTGCCTCATCAATCGACCAATCTTTGACACCTTCAGGAACAACCACAGCTACGTTTTTTGTCTTGGTGCTGGCTCCTAGGTCCATTAAGGGGTCTTCCAGCAATGCGCCACAATGCCCACAAACCATGGCTTCGGGTTTGTTGCCTTTCTTACATTCGGGGCAGATATTCTCAGGAATGTTCATGATAATTTCTCTCCTACATCTTACCCCGGAAAACTTTAAACATCAACATCAACCATGTAGGTCGTCGATTTGCTTTCGAATTGCAGCCTCTAAACAGCAGACCGCTGAGATCATTTTTGATTTTTACAACGCTGCCTCCACCGTTTTCCGCATACGGATGGTCACGAAGAACGTCGCGAAGAGCGAGATCAGGTAGAGCAATCCGTAAATTGTTTTGTATCCGCTGTCCATGAGATAGAACATTGGGGTGAAGATGATGAACAATGCAAATTCGAGTAACATCCATATGCGCTGCCTGCCCAGATAGTCGCTGTCTGTGTTAAATTTTCGTGCCCATGCTCCAAGCGCCCATAGATACAACCCGAAGAACAGGAACTCGGCAGGATCGAGGAGCTTTGTGAACCATTCGGGTGGGTGGCTGTTTGCCCAGAAATTGATCTCACCTCCGAAAGGCCAGAAAAACTCCAAGCCATTGAACCATAGCACGAAATCCAGCAGGCTGTGGAGCAAGATTCCCAGCCCGAGACCGAGTCCCAGATTAGACCAGCGTTCCGTCCCTTTTGCCTGTCCAACGATATAAAATACCAACGCCACAGCAATTGCGAAAAAGACACTATGCGTCACGGTGCGGTGGATGCCCTCTGTTGGCAGTTTTGCCACCGTTGCCACCGCTACTCCTACATTGTCCATATCTGGAAAAAGGCTGCCGAGTATCACGCCCAACAGGAGCCACTCTTTTTTACCTGCAACCTTTTGTACCGCCATCCCGACCATTGCATGCAGGCCAGCTTGTGCCATGACAACCTCCTTGTTTCTACAAACTTAAACACCTACTTCATTCAAGTGATGCGCAGTAAACTTTTCATGTAATAAAACGTCCTCCCTGTTTTGGGAGGAAAACAGGGAGGACGAAGGCGAGGGGCAACGGTCTCTGACGCAACATCAAGACCGTTGATTTCCAATCATTATGACGCATAAAATCGGTGGGAGATACTGGCTGATTTAGAATTGCTTGTGGTGCGTGCTCGATGGGAACATTGTTCAATTCTGCAATTTTTATCTAAAAACCATTATTTTGTCTGAATTACATAGTACAATGAATATGTAAGAGTTTGACAATTTTGTTCGCACGTATTCACGTAATGAGGGAACGGGAAATCGGCAGGAAACGAAATCTTGAAAACTCCGAACTGAGTCCAATTATTCATTTTTTTACTCTCTGAGGAGATGCACATGAAAGTTCAAAAATCAAAATTCGACCAACAATGGAAGGTGATCCGCGGCAGGTCCATGGAGTGGTTCAGCCTTTTGGGTGAGCATGATTTGAAGAAGATCGACAAAGCGGCGGATAAGCAGGATAAGTTCCTGACCATGCTGCAGGTCAAATACGGGTATACACGCCAGCAAGCCACGGAAGAGGTCAACCGGCGTTGGGCGGCGTTTTATCGGGCGAAGAATACGATCGAAGCATAAGCCTTGCATGGTTCATGGAGCCTAAAAACGGTCTCAGTCGAAGTGTTGGCGAGACCGTTTTGTTTTATATCTCCAGCGGATTCAGCGTTCATTATGATGGAGACGAGGGGAGCAGAATCAATTGTCAGCAGGGTGTGAAACGGTTTTTCATCCAAAAGAAAAAGGCTCCTGTGAAAACCAGAAGCCTTTTCGGATTGTGTTCGTTTTCCAGTTTCTTACAGGTAAACGGACGGTTCTTTGCCTTCTTCTCTCTCACTCTGTCGAATGGCAAGCACTTTTTCGGTGGTCCTGGACAAAGCCCAGAGGATGAAAGCGACGGGCAGTATGAAAAATAAAGCGGTATTCATTTGAACTCCTGATTTATATACCCAGATTATACCGCAAAATTATATATAATTTATTAACGCTTTTGTTTGGGTCATTCCAAACCCTTAAGCGCCTCTTTTTGATCATAATAGATCGGTATGACATGTGACACACCAACCAACTCGAGCACCTTGAACACATTTTCCTGTGGATTGAGGAACGCCAGTTTCCCTCCCTGACTCATGACCGATTTCGCTGTGTTGACAAGCATGGGGATTCCTACCGACGAGACATAGCTCACCCCGGAAAGATCCACAAGCACGCGGACTTTTTCCCCTGCGCAACGGTTCACAAACTGGACCTCGATGCTGTACGTGCCATTCAGATCGAGTCGCCCTTCAAGTTTGATCAATCGTACCCCGCCGTTTAATTCAGTGTATTCGAGTTTCATGAATTCATCCTGTTGCGACAATCAAATATTGTGTCATGCTCCACATCAAGGTGGTAAAAGACATCACTGCGAAGACGTTGCGGATTCCGTTCCTCTCGTTGAGCAGGGAGGCGTAGGCTGCAAGTGCCAGCCCTATAACAGCGATCGGCATTGAGAACTGGAAGCCAGCCTCCTGCTGCCTAATACGTTGGCTTGATTAAATTTTTCGAAAGCCTGATTGTAGAGATCGTCGGCATATGCAGCGGCATTCTCTGTCATGATTGCCTAACGAAAGGTGAATATCTGGTCAAACCCGCCGATCTCGAAGATTTCGCGCAGATAAGCGTTGCAATTCAGGAGCACCAGAGATTTGCCCAATACATCTGCATCTTTCTTGAGGACGATCAAGGCACGGATTCCCGAAGAATCAAGGAAGGTCGCCTCCGCAAAGTTGACGTGAATCTCGGACGCGCCCTCAATCAAGAGAGCCTGCTTGTTGGCGTTCTTGAATTCCTCCTGCGTTGCATAATCTATCCCGCCTGAAAGGACGATGCTCGCTACTGTACCGTTGTGCTTGACGGATATAGACATGGCTACCTCCTTTGAGTGTTTCAAGGATACCACAAGAGGTGTTCTCATAGTAACTTGCCGGGATTGATTTCTCTGGAATGGGAAAAGTGGGTGTGACCATTTCCCATAAAGCCAAACTCCCGCTGCAGATGACTGGATATGAGAAAAATGTTGGTGTCAGTTTCTTGAACTGGATTTAGCCTTGGGTTTCGTGTGAATCGAGCATTTTCTGCAAATCTGCCATGGTGCTGAAGGGAATCGCACCTGCCTGGCGCAGTGTTTCATGAGGTTTGAGCGTTGCGTGACCGTACACCTTCATCCCCGCGCGGACCCCCGCTGTGATGCCGGGAATGCTATCTTCAATCACGATACACCGTTCAGGCGGCAGGTCGAATGCTTTTGCCGCGGCGAGATAAACATCGGGGGAAGGTTTGGGATGCGGCATTTCAGTACCGCTGAATATCTTTTTGCCCGCGAATAAATCCATCAGTTGCGTGACTTTTAATCGAAGTGCGATCTCCTCCTGACTTCCGTTGGACGCGACGCAATAGGGAATGGTAATGCTTTGAACGAGATCACGAACTCCATCCACAGGTTTCAATTCCCTGGTGCTTATCTCAACCAGCCGTTCATGGAAAACGGACAGGAAATCTTCGGGCGGTGTCCAGTTCAACTTGCGTGAGGTGACATCGAGTCTGTGGGTCATAGCCTGACCCCAATACTCCCATAAATATTCCTCGGTATTTACCTCATGCCCATACTCACGCAACATTTGGGTATAAACTTCATTTGTGATCGGTTCGCTATCCACCAGCACGCCATCACAATCGAAAATGATGAGGTCGAATGAATTTGTACTCATAAGTGCGGGATTATACATGAAAGAAACTTTCATCTCCTTTAAAAAACGAGAATGTAAGCCATACTTGTATATCATGGATATCTATGA
>CAYTDB010000176.1:0-9290 GCA_964436455.1 uncultured Anaerolinea sp.
CTCAATCCTTCCAAATCCCTTTATTGTAGTATCAGTAGTTCACGAAAGAGCCACATGAGCACAGGCTGAAATGCGCGCGCTTTTGGCTGAACTGCGTCCTTCCGCATTAACCGATACGGATCTTGGCGATCTGTTGCATCTGTTGGGGAACGCACTTTCGGGACGGATCAATATCCCGGTCAAAGTAACTGCAGCGGAGGAAGTCATCCTGCCTGCTCAAATACAAGTGGCATTCTATCGGATATGCCAGGAAGCGTTGAACAACGTGGCTAAACTTGCCAAAGCCAGTCGGGTGGATATCGATCTGGTACACGAAGGTTCAGCAGTCAAGTTGCGCATCCGCGATGATGGCATGGGCTTTAACCCCGAACAAACATTCGCAGGTCATTATGGCTTAAGTATGATGCGCGAACGTGCAGAGGCTGCCGGAGCGCAACGATCAGTCACAAGCCAGCCCGGTCACGGCACTGAATTCATCATGCACTGGGCGAATGACCCGCAGAAGGAGTGACCATGACAATCTCAAACTCCGAACCCATTCGCATTATGATCGTGGACGATCACACGATGGTTCGGCGCGGGCTGGCAACCTTCTTGAAAGTGTATGAAGATCTGCTATTGGTGGGGGAGGCTGAAACCGGCGAAGCCGCCGTCCAACTCTGCGCGGAGGTCCTGCCGGATGTGATCCTCATGGATATGTTTTTGCCGGCGATGGATGGAGCGGCAACGACATATGCCATTCGTCAGCGTTATCCGCAAATCCAGATCATCGTGCTGACCAGCTTCAAAGAGGGAATATTGATCAAGAACGCGCTGGAAGCTGGAGCGATCGGCTATTTACTCAAGGATGTCTCAGCGGATGATCTCGTGCAAGCCATCCGCTCTGCACACGCTGGACGCGCCACACTCTCCCCCGAAGCTGCCCAGTCTTTAGTGGAGACTGCCAATCTGTCGCCGAAGCCCGGTCTCGATTTGACGGAGCGCGAACGTGAGGTCCTAGCCCTGATGATCGAGGGGTTGAATAATACGCAAATTGCCGGGAGATTGACCGTCAGCCCATCCACGATCAAGTCGCATGTCAGTAATATATTGTCCAAGTTAGGGGTTGCCAGCCGCACTGAAGCGGTGTCACTTGCTCTGCGCAACCAAATCCTCCCCTGATTATCCATCTCTCCCAAGTGGCGGAGACGAACATTCCCCGGCTGATGGATGCGGCTGGAGAGTGTTTGTTATAAAATTAAAGGAACCATATCGATTTATAAACTCAAAATTTCGGCTGTAATAACGAAAGGTGATTGATTTCGTGATTGTGAATATGGTGTTACCAGAGAGAAACACATGGTTGATATTCAAAAAATAGAAACATCGGAGCTTCGCTATCGGCGCCTGTTTGAAGCAGCGCAGGATCGTATATTATTGCTGAATGCACAGACGGGAGCGATCACAGATGTCAACCCTTTTCTGATCAACATGTTGGGATACACGCACGAAGAGTTTGTAGAAAAGAAACTCTGGGAAGTCGGCGCATTTAAAGATATTGAGTCCAGCCGGGAAGCTTTCGAAGCCTTGCAGAAGAATGAATACATTCGCTCTGAAGATTTACCGTTGAGAGCCAAGGACGGGCAGTTAATTCAAGTGGAATTCGTTAGTAATGTGTATCTGGTAAGCGGCGAAAAGGTGATCCAGTGTAACATTCGTGATATTACAAAGCGTAAGCAGGCTGAGGAAGCCCTGGTCAAGAGCGAAGCGCTTTTGCGCGAGCAGTCCATGCGAGATCATCTGACCGGGGTATTCAACCGACGTTATATGGAAGAGACCCTTGAGCGCGAGTTGCTACGATCTGCACGTAAAGGGCTTTCACTAGGCATCATTATGCTGGATGTGGATGATTTCAAGCGATTCAACGACTCCTACGGCCACGCTGCGGGTGATGCGATCCTGCGCGAATTGAGTAGCTTGTTACTTAAACTTGTTCGCGGAGAGGATATTCCATCCCGATATGGGGGTGATGAATTCATAATTATTCTGCCCGATGCGACTCAGGAAGTCACCTTGGAGCGAGCCGAACTATTGCGCAAGCATGCCCAGCATCTCAATTTCCAATTCGAAGGGCAAACTCTTGGGAGGATCACGCTTTCTCTTGGGGTTGCGATCTTCCCAAATGATGGCGCTACCAGTACAGTATTGTTAAAGGCTGTTGATGCTGCGCTTTATAGTGCCAAACATGAAGGTCGCAATCGTGTAGTGGCAGCGATTTAAACCCACTATCACCAGACAAATATCATAAAAGCGTCTCGAAACCTGCCATATAGAATAAAAAGAACTTAATTAGTCCCCCCCCCCAAGTGGCGGAGACGAACACTCCCCGGCTGATGGATGTAGTCGGAGAGTGTTCGTTATATGATGAGTTCATGGTCCCCGTAATTTCGCGTATCTATACAAGTCATCTAGGAGAATAAATGATCAATTTTCTAATATGGATCGTAGTGGGAGCCTTGATTGGCTGGACAGCCAGCATTATTATGAAGACCAACGGTCGGCAGGGCCTTATCGCCGATATTATTGTAGGCATTGTTGGTGCGTTTATAGGTGGCTACTTTCTAAGTCCCTTATTCAATGTCGGTACGATCAACGAAGGCGACTTTAGTATCCCAGCCTTGTTGGTGTCACTGGGCGGCGCAGTCATCCTGCTGGCAATCTCCAAGTTATTTCGCAACATAGGTGGGTTTCTAGTGGTTGTCATCATTGCTCTCGCCATACTCATATATGTCAATTGCTGGACGCTGGACTCTTCCACCGCGTTTTGCTCCACGGTCAGAGCGATTCCGTTCCTGCAATAACCTCAATTTCGCCTTCGGTCTCTTCTCCCTCCCCCAAGTGGCGGAGAGAAACACTCTCCGGTTGCAGGATGCGGCCCGGGAGTGTTTACTGTACCATGATTACATGACCAGAGTATATATATCCGACGCAAAAGAAGACGAACGTACTGCTCTTCGTTTACTGATCCTTGATCTGAAAATGAAAGTTGCTGGTGAAGCCACTGATTGGTCTACTACGTTGGTTCAGGTACCTGTCAACCGCATAGATATGTTGGTAATCGATTGGGATTTACTCCCCAACCCACCTGGTACTGCGCTGGACGAACTTCGCAGTGCTTGTCCGGCTGCATTGGTTGTTGTTCTCATTAGTTATCTGACCGCCCTTCAGCAAGCTGCGCTGTCTGCTGGTGCTGATGCTTTTATCAGCAAAAGTTATTTACCAGAACGTATGGCAGAGCGTTTGCGCGATGTAGCAGGCAGCATTCACATTTGATGATGTTAATGCGCTGTATGGGAAACACGATAACTGGCATAACAATGTTTTCCGCATGCCAGTGCAAACTGGAACAATTTTTTCAAACAAGGTGTTTGGAGAATTGAAAGATGAACAAGAATGAATTCGAAAGCAAATGGCATCTCATCCGAGGCCAATCGAAAGTTTGGTGGAGTTCAATAACAGACTCTGACCTGGATCAAGTAGATAAGGCTGACGACAAGCTTGATGAATACGTGAGCATACTCCAATTGAAATATGCATTGAGCCGTCAGGTAGCCAAAAAAAAGATCGCCAGGCATGTAAAAGAGTATGAAATAAAGGTCGAAACAGTTGACCCACGCTAATTGTTCACAGATCCAAGATAAAGTCGAAGGATGACCGAACCATGCATAAAAATGATTTCGAAGGCAAGTGGCAGCTCGTTCGGAGCCAGTCCAAAATATGACGGAGACGTATAACAGATGACGACTTAAACAAGGTGGACAATGCGGAGATCAAGTACTTTGAATTTGTGACTAGGCTCCAATTGAGATATGAGTTGGATCGTCAGGCGACCAAGGATGAAATCGATATGCGTGTAGAAGAGTATGAAGCCAACTTAATCAGAGAAGATGTGGCGGTTGCGTCTGTGTAATTCTATCGATAAGGCGAGAATGTCCCAACTTGATTTGACTTGTTTTATAGAAAATCCCAAAGAGAATTAAACATGAATAAAGATGTATTCGAAGGCAAGTGGAAACAACTTCGCGGTGAGGCAAAGGCATGGTGGGGCAAACTCACCGACGATGATCTGGATCGTGCGGCTGGCAAGTTTGAAGTGCTGGCGGGATTACTTCAGGAAAAGTATGGCTATACCCGTGAAGCCGCGGCTGATGAAATCGACAAGCGTGTATCGGAGTTTGAGGGTAGTCTGAAAACAAAGCCTCAAGCCGCCGCTGCTAAATAACTGAAATATTGCCGCGTCCCTTCTCGCGAGAAAAGGAACACAGGCATCCAACCATACCTTGGCAACCATATTTGGAACATTTAGGAAAAGAAAATGAACTTCATCATTTATCTCATTGCCGGAGCGATCGTTGGCTATATCGCCAGCAGGATCATGCACACGAACTCGCAACAAGGTCTATTGCTCGATATCGTTGTAGGCGTGATTGGTGCATTCCTGGCTGGTTACTTCATCAGTCCTCTTTTGAAGATCGGTACGATCAATGACGCCATCACCATTCCGACCATGCTCGTCACCCTGCTGGGATCCGTCGTTTTGCTGTGGATCGTCAAGATGGTCCGCCGCTGATCGTACCGCTGACGACCGTTCAGTGTTAGTTTTCGGTCAAAGGAGCATGCAGATATTTTCAGATCATTGTTCAGAAAGATAGGTTTAAATGTCTAAAGATATTAGAACTTCACGAAGCGAACCAAAACAAGGACAACGCATCTTTACCTATAAGGCCAGTACATTGATCTGGCTCGCGTTGTACGTTGTAGAGATCCTTATTGCACTACGCATCATACTAGATTTTATGACAGCGAACCCAGATAGCCCAATCGTTGTCTTTATCCATGGACTCACGACTATGCTGCTTTTCCCATTTGAAGGATTAATCGCTCCAATAACAATAGGCGGAAAGGCTCTGGAAGTTTCCTGGATTTTTGCAATGGGAGTGTATGCCTTGGCTGCAGTGGCAACTGAAAGGCTGGTTTGGCTGATATTTTATCGCCCACGCCGCCAGGCAACAACCGATACTGAAACGACAGCCAGCGAACACCATATCCAACCCATAACCATAAGAGGCAAGAATGAATAAATCCTTCCATCCACAAGAATCCTACACAGGGCGACTGGGCACTTTCTTCACTGCCCTCCTAAGGATTTTTGACACAGCTCATCATTGGTTGGCTGGCTTTATTCAATTGACGGAAGAAGAACAAAGGGAAGCCGGTATTTATCTTGATCGTCCTTACGAAGGTTAAATACCGCTCGAATACTATATCCAAATTGCAATTGCGCGGTCGTAATCAAGCAAGGAGAAACAAAATGATAAACGAAAATCACGAACCCCAAGTACACAGCAATAACGTGTTCGGTGTACTGGTCGGCATGTTGATTGGCAGTCTCGCTGGCGCAGTGACAATGCTGTTGTTGGCACCTCGATCAGGAAAAGATACCAGAATGCAACTCAGGGAAAAAGGCATCGAACTCCGCGACCGGGCTACCGGGATGGTGGAAGACACCATGGCGCAGGTACGATCAAATGCTGACAAAATCACCGTAGGTGGACGCGAGAAAGCCAAGGATTTACATAAGCAGGGTGAAGCGTTGGTGATCGAACAATTGGACCATGTTTCTGAAGCCGCAAAAGCTGGGAATAAGGCGATTCAAAGCCGACAAGGCTGAAAACGGCATGCACGGAAACATCACTTGATTGAAAATCAATGCGATACGGATACGCAAAGGTTCCACGACCATTACGACTAAACCGGATCCAGAGTCGGTATGTCGTTATTGGCTTTCACATCCTAACGAAAGGAGATTTTCATGAACTTCACCAAAAATATAGGCTTTCTGTTGTTAGCCATATGGCTCATTCTCACGGGCCTGTCCGCGTTCATCTCAATGGGCGGCTTGGGCACAATTCTAGCGATCCTTGCCATAGCAGCCGGCATCTTCATTTTGCTGGGCCGCTAGATTTACTGTCACCCGGGAATTTCAACCGGGTGACTTCATACGATTTAATTATCCAGGTGTTAACCACGCAATGGTGGTCAGGTTTCTTTGGCCCGTTATCGTCCTCACCATCCTACAAACAAGGAAGAATAAAGATTTCCGCCGCCAGCCCTATTATTTATTCATCTGGGAGGTTGATGGCGGCAGGATCATTGAAATCAATTGCTCAACTCTGAAGCAAGTTCCCAATTCAACCTACCTATTCTCAATCAATCGATCGTGATCAATCAGTGTTTCGGCGTACACCAGGAAAAGGAAAAATAATGAATAAAAAAGTTGGTTTGTGGATCGACCGCAAGAAAGCTGTCATCGTAAGCATCGCCAACGATGTTGAGGCGAAAAGAATAATTACTTCCGATATGGAACATTATGTCCTTTACTCCACCGTTGTCCCTGGAGACGGCTCACCAGAGAATATTCGTGACAGGCGTTTCTGGAATCATCTCGGCGAATATTACAACAAGATTATCGCGTATATTCGAGATGCCACGGAGATTCAAATTTTTGGACCGGAAGTGGCAAAGTTCGAACTCCAAAAACGCCTTGAGAATGAGGGGTTGGCGATACATATCGTCAGCATAGAAGATGCTGGCACATTGACAGACCTTCAGATCGCTACAAAAGTCCAGATGCGTTTTCCAGCCCGGTCCCGATTTGATCTTTCTTAAATCAACAATTTCTCCCCCAAGTGGCGGAGAACAACACTCCCCGCCTGATGGATGTCGCTGGGAACAATGTATCGTATGATGAATTATAGGAAAAAGAACGCAAAAGGAGAGTCTTTTGCTTACTTGGATCATTGCCATTCTGCTCATACTATGGTTGCTTGGATATTTCGGTCCGAATATTCATTCCAGGATTCCGCGTACTGGTAATGTGATCCACACTGCTTGTTATTGCTGTCATTCTCATTGTTTTTAGGGCTATTGGGGATCCTATAAATCTTTGTTTCTTTAAAATATGAGCCCTGTCAGATTGACCACCTCTCCCCTGCATACGACAAGAAAAGAGTTTTATATGAAAAAAGCCAGTAAAGTAATGACGAAAAACCCCGTTTTCTGTCTGTCAAATGACATGGTGGTTAAAGCAGCAAAATTGATGAAGAGCGAGAACGTCGGTTCGATCCCTGTTGTTGATAGCGAGCAAACCCAAGCGTTGATTGGCATTGTGACAGATCGCGATCTTGTTCTGAAGATCGTGGCTAAAGGGCTTGATGCTGCATCTACACAAATCGAAGATGCGATGACACATAAGGTAAAAACCTGTCTCGCTGATGATGATCTGCAAAAGGTGATGGATACAATGTCCAAGTACCAACTGCGCCGTATTCCCATAATAAATAAAGACAAGAAGATCCTTGGGATGATTTCTCAGGCAGATTTGGTGCTCCACTATGATCATCCGAAAAGGATAGCTGCAATGATCAAGAAAATTTTCCAAGCCAACGGGAAGTAAAAGAGAGCGCAATGCATCGCGATTCACGTATTGTTGCTATCTGGATATTGCTACTGCTGGGTTTAGCAGCATGTGGGCAGCAGGCAGCGAATCCATCTTCTACCGAGTATTTATTGGCTGCCACGCCAGCGAATCCAATAAATGCAGTCTGTGATGCGTGCGATCAGGCAACTCTGGCAAGCGCGCTGACCCAGGAGAAGAATTACGCCGACAATCAGGCGGCAGCCACCGCCGAAATCGTGCATGCCAATGCGCAAGCGACCTTGAATTCAGCCAACGCGACGTTGAGCGTGGCCCAGACTCAGGATCAAGCCAATGCCAATGCGGTTGCCGCTCAGATCGCGGCAACCGCTGAAATCGTGCGTGCTAACGCACAGGCAACCTTGAATTCAGCCGGGTCAACGCAAAGCGCGGCGATAACTCAGGATGCGATCCACCAGACGCAAGTGGCGGACCTGGCAACAACCGGTGCACAATCGTTGCTGCTTCAACAAAATAAAGATAATCTTGCCGCCAGCACCCGGACAGCTATTGCGAACAATATCGCAACGCAAACCCAGTCCGCTGTCGCTACCTCACAGTGGTATACCGACCAGGAGCGCCAGCGTGAAGAACAAAGACAAGGGCCAATCGCGTTCCTTTGGATGTGGTGCCTGCCGATATTCATTTTGGTATTGGCGGGTTTGCTTCTTTGGGGATACTGGCGTCGATTAAAAATTCAACAAGACAATCAACGCATTCTCGAAACCCCCATTGAGAGATTGCCACCAACAATCGAAATTGCACATCATCAACATGATGATTCGTTGCCGCCCATAGAGAGTGACGTTATAGATGCCCGTTATCAACCCATGAAACCTGACGACCAGGTGCGAGGGTGGCTTGAGGAAGTCAAGCGCAAGCTATTAAGTCGCGACAAGGAAGATGAAGATGATCACTCCAACAATTGAGCCTCATCATTTCGTTCAAGAAGCCCGGCGAGTTAAGAATCAGGTATCGACAATCCTGACACGTTGGGGCTTGTTGCCGCGATTTAAACGTTGGCGATTAACGCAGGATCCGGATACCGGAATGATCGTACTGTTTGGCATACTCAATAACCGTTATATAGCCACGCATACGTCAATCCCTTTCAGTGACTACTTTGATCCTCGTTTATTACAAGATTTTACAAACGAAATGCAATTACAAGTAGTCGCTTGCAACAGCGATGGTCTCCGTTATGCCTTTATCCTGGATCGCGGCTCGCTCGGTACACTGCCAACGCATATCGATTTCCCATTTTTGGACGGAGATAAACTTTTTGTTCGTGTTGTTTACGACGATAAACCGTTGGCAGAAGCGATACAACCGCAAATTGCTCCACCGCCAACAGTTGTTGCCCATGTTGTTGATGATCATGCATTGGTACATCAGGCGGTGGGATCTTTCTTGAAAGTTTTTGACGACATCAAGCTCAGAGATGAGCTTACCCAGACCCCTCCACAAAGTCTGCCCGATATTGTGGTTATAGATGAGGGCGAATTCAATAAACGGGTAGCGGAGCATGAAGCCAACCGACAGAGGCATAAACGTATCAGGAAATTATTCGACAATAATACCGAGGAGAAACGTCAATGAAATTGAACTTGTTATTTATGGGTATGTATTTGTTTACCGTGTTGGTTTATCCCTTTGTCTTCATACATGGCAAATTAGACCAGTTTTCGAAAGCAATAAATATATTGGTCACTGGTTCTGTCCCACCGGGCAGATGACCCACCGGAAACAATAAAAATGAGAAAGAAAGGTAATT
>CAYTDB010000177.1:0-9234 GCA_964436455.1 uncultured Anaerolinea sp.
CCGCGGTCACCGCCGCGTCCGCCTCCGGGGCGTCCGCCGCCGCCAGATTTGCGGGGAGCATCTTTCGCGCGTGCTTCCTCGGCAGTCCAGCCTTCGAGCACAGCCTGGCGTGACAAGCGGATCTTGCCCTGCCCGTCGATGTCGGTCACCATCACGGTGATCTCATCACCCATGTTGACCACGTCTTCCACTTTGTTGACGCGTTCGCTGTCAAGCTGTGAGATGTGAACGAGACCGTCCATGCCGGGCAGGATCTCGACGAAGGCGCCGAAGTCCGCGATGCGCACGACCTTGCCGGTGTAGATGTTGCCGATCACAGCGTTCTCGCCCAGCGCTTCCACACGTTCCTGTGCGATCTTCGCACCCACGCCATCGGTCGAGGCGATGTACACGGTGCCGTCTTCTTCGATGTCAATCTTGGTGCCGGTCTCTTCCTGCAGGGCGCGGATATTCTTTCCGCCGGGTCCGATCAGCGCGCCGATCTTGTCCACGGGGATCTTCACAGTGATGATGCGCGGCGCGTGGTCCTTGATCTGCGGGCGCGGCTCGGGCAGTTCCTCAAGCATCTTGCCCATGATGTGCATGCGGGCCTCTTTTGCCTGTTCGAGTGCTTCCTTCATCATCTGTGTGCTCAAGCCGCTGATCTTGATATCCATTTGCAGGGCGGTGATTCCATTCGCAGTACCAGCCACCTTGAAGTCCATGTCGCCGAGGTGATCCTCGGTTCCCTGAATGTCGGTCAAAATTTTGTAGCGACCGCTATCATCCGTGATGAGTCCCATTGCCACGCCGGAGACCGGGGCTTTGATCGGGACGCCTGCATCCATCAATGCCAGGGTCGAACCGCAGACCGATCCCATGGAGGTCGAGCCATTGGAGGACAAGGCTTCGGACACCACGCGGATCGCATACGGGAAGGACTCTTCGCTCGGGAGGACGGGCTCGAGCGCGCGCTCCGCCAACGCTCCATGCCCGACCTCGCGCCTGCTCTGGCCTCGAAGAGGTCTTGTTTCACCGACAGAGAACGGCGGGAAGTTGTAATGGTGCATGTAACGTTTGGTGTCGTTGGGGGATAGGTTATCGAGTTCCTGCGCCTCGCCCAAGGTGCCTAGTGTGGCGAATGAAAGGATCTGCGTTTCGCCGCGGGTGAACAAACCGGTTCCATGTGCACGTGGCGAAACGTTCACCTCGCACCAGATCGGGCGGACTTCGGTCGGTGTGCGACCATCGGGACGTTTGCCCATGCTCAAAATACGCTCACGCACAACAGCCTGTTCAGCCAATTCGAATGCCTCACGGAACATGTTGACAGGCATGGCATCTTCGGGGTTTCCACCTTCAGGAACAGCCGTCAATTCTGCTTCAGCGGCTGTCTTGATCTCAAACATGCCGGTATAGAACTCCACTTTGGAAAGCGGTTTATCAAGCAGTTCGTTCATCGGTCCGCTGACGCGGTCGAATACTTTCTTTCTGATCTCTTCGCTGGGGATGAATAGCTCAACCTCTCGTTTTGGTTTGCCGACCTCAGCCGCCATTTGCAACTGGAGATCGATCAACGGCTGAATGGACTTGTGTCCCAGTTCGAGGGCTTCCACCATTACCTCGTCGGGGATCTCGTCCGCGCCGCATTCGACCATGAGAATGGCCTCTTTGGAGCCGGCAATTCTCAGGTCCAGGTCTGAGGCGTCCATTTGGGCGAAGGATGGGTTGATGACGAATTCACCTTCCACACGTCCAACACGTACCGCAGCGATGGGTCCGTTCCAGGGGATATTCGAGATCATGATCGCGGCTGAGGCGGCATTGATCGCAAGGATGTCCAGCGGGTTAACGCCATCGGATGAGTGTGAGTAGACGATGATCTGCACTTCGTTGCGCATCCCATCCTGAAAGAGTGGTCGGATGGGGCGGTCGGTGAGGCGGGCTGTGAGAATGGATTCGGTGGAGGCGCGCCCTTCACGTCGGAAGAATGAGCCGGGGATCTTTCCGCCTGCGTACAGTCTTTCTTCGTAGTCCACGCTGAGCGGGAAGAAATCTATCCCTTCCCGGATGCCGCCCATTGTGGCAGTTGCAAAAACAATGTTTTCGCTCGTGCCAAAGGTCACCGCTCCGCCAGCCTGACCAGCCAGCTTGCCGGTTTCGAAGGTGAGGGTTTGCCCGCCAACGGTTGCTGAATATTTCTTTGATTCGGGTTTCATTTTGTCTCCTAAAACTGCTTCACTGGCCTCGAAAAAAACCGATAGCGAAAAACGCAAAGAACCCAATCGGGCTTTTGCAAATCTCGCGATCTCAATGTATGTTTTTTTCTTTGGTCAACGTAAGCCTAAACTTGATTCCGCCTGGTTGTCAGGGACTGAAGAGCAGGGACGACTTTGGAAGTCATTCACGCTATTCAATTCCTGACCCGCGGATTGCATACGTGTAGGGGCGACCCATTGGGTCGCCCCTACAAAGAACACATTATTTGTGGCGCAGGCTCAAACTCTCGGTAACTGCCAAGTATCGCTTGTAATCCACCGTGCGAAGGTAGGTCAGCAGGCGGCGGCGATGTCCGACCATTTTGAGCAGCCCACGGCGGCAGGACTCGTCTTTTTTGTTGGCGCGCAGGTGATCGGTCAACTGCTGGATGCGCTTCGTCAGGATCGCGATCTGGACTTCGGGGGAGCCGGTATCGCTGTCATGGCGGTGGTACTTCGAGATGAGCCCTGTCTTGACTTCTTTCTGTAAGGGCATGACGTTTGCTTCCTTTCTCTAGACTGGGGCGGTGTTGTCCGCCCCGTGCAGGTCTCCATGCTTGCAGCCATAAACCGCTTGCAGGACCAGTCACGGGCACGAATTATACCAGAGATTTATGCCCCAAGAACCGTTTGGATGATGCCCAAATAACCGGATGTAACCTTTTCAAGCGCATCCAAGCTGAGACGTTCATCCACTACGTGGGCATCCGCTTCAGTGCCTGGACCGAAGCCGATCGTAGGCACCCCAGCCTGACCCATGCTGTAAGCCGCATTCGTGCAAAAGCGATACGCTGAAAGTTCCGGATTCAATCCCGATTTGCGCAATCCCTTCAATGTGGCTTGGATAAAGGGATGCTTTTCTTCCAATATCCAGGCAGGGAAGAATTTGGTGCAAGTTAGGGTTGCACCTGTGTATGAGCGATGCTTGCCTTGCGCGATGGCCGCATGATATTGAATATCCTTGAGTTCTGGTACAGATCGGATTGCGCCAAGCACATCTTCCACGGTTTCATCCGGTAGCAGGCGGCGGTCATAAGTCGCTTTGCAACGCGACGGGATGACCGAATACCCCGGATACGGCTCGGAGATGATATCGGTCAACGCAAAGATGGCGGGACCGAGCAAGGGATGTTCGTCCAGTTCGATCTTTTCCACAGCTTCGATCACCTTCAGCATCAAATGCACAGCGTTGACGCCCAGTTGTGGGGAAGAGGAATGTGACGGCTTGCCGATGGTTTCAAGATGAATTTCTGCCCGCCCGCGACCACCATGGACCAAATGTAGATTGCTCGATTCACCGATCACAACGAAATCGGGGTTGACCGCCTCCAGTACGGTTTTGAGCGCGCCGCCTTCGTATACTTCTTCCAGTACGGATGCAGAAATTACAACTTTTCCTGTCAATTTGCCTCTATCCATACTGCCTGCGGCATGAACCATCGCAGCAAGCGCGCCTTTCATATCTGCTGCGCCGCGCCCGTAGAGATACCCGTCAATGATCTCACCGCCAAACGGGTCTTTGGTCCATACTGAACCGGGAGCGATACCAACCGTGTCAGTATGTGCGTCGAACAGGATCGTCTTTCCCGGTTGCGTACCTTCGATGACACCGATGGCTGAACCGTTCGCATCCACCCAGACCTTATCGAAACCGAGTGCTTTCATTTCATCAACGACGATTTGTGTGACCGCTCCCTCTTCACCTGATGGACTTGGTTGGCGAACCAGCCTTTGCGTAAATTCAATGAGTGCCTGTTTGTTCATCGTTTTTCCTCCAGCGCCTTGCGGATTTGTTCTGCGTGCACATCGAAATGTCCCTTTGTATACCGGAAGAGGCGTTCAACGTTGACTTCCCCTGAAAGTTCAGCCACAAACGATTTGGGATAGGTGACAGACTTTGTAAAATCTGTTTCTTCCTTCCGCTTCAAACTGGACATCAAACCTGCGTGCCCTGTCTCATACGACTTGAGCAAACTCTGACGTGTGACCTGTTTAGGGCGACGCGCAAAGAGTGCGTTGGCGCGATTGAAAATGCCGGCTGTCACGCTGTTTAGCCCCCGTTGAAATAACCAACGTGCGCGGCAGATCATCCATATTTCGAAACGCAGTGCAAAGGGTCCAAGGGTTATGTGATAAAGTACATCGCCGATTGTCCATGCGGGGTTGAGGCTTGGATGATTGTATGAGGTTTCGGGAACAGAATCCAGCAAGTGATGAAAGTCCCGACGCGTCGTTTCCATCTCTCCGGCAAGTTCTTCTTTGATCATCACTATACCTCCACTTGAATGGCACTTCCAGATTCATATCGTTTTAATCCCAACCTGAAAACTGTGACCGCCAATCCAAGAAAGATCATTGCACCGAGGAAAAGTTTTGCCAAAGTCTGCCAGGTGAATTCGGCGATGAACTCGGCAGGGACTGCGCCCATCAGCGCCGCGGGGACAAGAGTGAACAGGATCAATTTGGCATAGTTATCAAAGAGGGAATATGGATAGATGCCAAAGGTGATGATGGCATTGACCATCAGGTTGGTAAAACTTGAGACAATGCCAACCCAGAAGGCAAGACTGTTGATCAGGATCAGGAACGATGCAAAGACGACCGCCCCCAGAAGGATCGCGAGAATGAAGCGGAGCAAACCATCCCATGTGAATTGACCCGAGATTGCATAACTCAGAAAGCCATAAGTGAAATCGCCCATGCCGCCGGAGATCATGCGGCTGGATACTGCGTGAAGCAGGACGGGGCGCGGCAGGGAGAGATAGTAATCGAGTCGCCCATTGTTGATGATATCCCCAAGCATGAAGGAATTGCCAAATAGAAGTGAAACCAATCCGAACGAACTGGCAAGTACCCCGAACGTGACGTACATGTCGTTGATGCCCCAACCGCGCACGTCTTTGAAGCGGTCAAAGAAAACGATCCAGATGGCGAAGTAGATGAAATTATTCAGCATCATGCCGATGACCTGTGTGAGAAACGATGCGCGATACTCCATTACAGATTGTAGATTGGCTTTCCAAACGGCGAAGAGGAATTGGATATGTTTCATAATTTATCCTCCATTCACAGTCAGATATGCCACACCGCGGCGATAGGACAGGATGAGGATGGAACCAAGAACCATGATCCACAGCAATTGCAGGGAGAGAACATTGATAAGAAGTTCAACAGATGGAGCAACGAATAACTTCGACGGTCCGTAAACCATGTAGGCAAACGGGAGAGCCTTCGCAATGGTTTGCAGCCAGCCGGGATAAAAATCAAGCGGAATGAGGAAACCGCCAAGAATGAAGACGAACTTCTGGTAGATCCACATGAACGGCGAGACCTCCTCCACAAGGAATGCCGACAACCCGATCAGGCAGGAAATACAGAAGTTCATGATCCACGTTCCGAAAATTGCAAGGATGGCGAAAACCCACCCAAGCAGCGCAGGAGGCGGACCAACCAGCCACCAAATGACGATCCCGCCGAAGATCGCGTTCATGACAGCGCGGAAGATAGTCTCTCCCATTGATGTGCTGAACATGTAGAGCAGGAAGTTGTAAGGTTTGTTGAGAATGTAGGCTATGGAGCCGTCTTTAACATTCTCCGAAATGATGCTGGCAAGCCTGGGTTTGCTGAGTTCGATGGTCTCCGCCATCATGAGATACCAAAGCGTCGTGTACAGGGTCATGCCATTGATGGTGTCCGTCCCTGCTGCGGTGAATGTGACCTTCCATAACTGGTAAAAGATCCACATGAATGGCACGATCATCAGACTGCGCCCGATCAATTCTCCCGGGTAGGCGAGACTGTTGATGAGTGTTATTTGAAATATCGCCCAATACTTTTTGACGGCTTTCATCAGGATTCTTTCTGCGCCAGCACAAACAGGTGTTTTGCGCCCTCGCAGGTTTCGTCCGCAACATGTTTTGACCAAATGACCTTGAAGCCACAGTCTTTCAGCATTTTCAAGTAGGTATCGGTATTGTAGTGGCTCCAATACATGCGTGTTCCGAGAAAATCCTCTTCGATATCGTCAATAAGATCTTCTGCGCCAAGACAAAGCAGGGCAACTCCGCCTGTCCTCAGCATCCGATGAAAATTGACGAATAATGCTTCATGTTCATCACGCGGGATGTGGATGATGGCGTAATACGAGCAGATGCCGTCCAGCGAATCATCCGGGAAATCCAGTCCGGTCATATCCTGACAGAAAAAATGGGCATTCGGCACGTTTTGCTTTGCGAGTTTGACCTGTTCTTTGGAGAAATCCACGCCGATGAGATCGAACTTTTCTGCCAGCATTTTCGCAATCGGAAGCCCGGCACCGCAACCTGCATCCAGCACTTTGGATTTGGGAGCCAGCAGTTCAATGAAATCGTGGATGAGTTGAACGTTCGCTCCATCCTGATTGCGTTCTGCGAGATAACGATCCGCGATTTTGTCATAGCCTGCCTTGACGGTTTGTTTGTGGTCCATGGTGGGATTATACGATATCCGTCTATGGTTATTTGTCTTGTATGACGATCTCATACACCCCATATTCTTCGGCTATTGATTGGACCTGTTTATCCTTGAATTTGCCGATATCCACAATTTGGAATGCATTTTCCCATGTTGTGTTTTTGGCAGCCTCCATTATTTGTTTGCTGGTTATCACCGAAATAGTTTCCTTCCCTGGATGGTTCTCCTTACTCAATACTTCCAGAAAATAGGTGGTGTGAATGTCGTTGCTGTACAGATATGAACGGATGATATTTAGATCGCCCTTGTGTACAGCAATCGACAAGCCAAGATGATATCGATTAACGAAGCTCTTCCATCGGGCGCATACTGTTTCGATGGCTTGGAAGAGGTTTTCCGCTTCCGAAAAGGTAAGGAAATATTGATCTCCTGAAGCATTTCGAATGATGCCGTTGTTCGAGTTGCAGATCTCAATCAAAAGATCATCATATTCCATCAGGATATGTTCAACTTCCTCAACTGTATTGTGCTTTGTATAGGACGACCACCCGCGAACGTCCGTAAATAAAATATATTGACCGGTTATTACACGGGTTCTATGCTTTTGATCTACCCTGTATATTTTTTCGGTTTCACTGAAACCTTTCATGCCAAATTCGCCGACAGGCGAGGTCTGTACTTCAGCTTTGTTCAGGATCAGCCATGCGGCATGTGAAAGGTAGGTTTCATCTGCTGGTGTGACCTTTTCAATGCGAGCAGTTAGGTTCATAGTCATACCGATTAAATCATTTTCCTGATGCAGGAGGTCTCCAACAGTGACCACGGCACGGATTGCCAACCGCTTTTTATCACCTTGGCCTGCCTGTGAGTAACGCAGGTTCTGGTGCATTTCGATTGCCGCAAGGACAGCATCTGTCACGCTGGGAAATTCGATCCAATAGGCATCACCTTCATCTTGAAATATCGAACCTCGATACTTTGTGGCAATATTTGCAGTGAATTGTTTATGTTGTTTTCGTTCTGCCCCCATCTTAAGTTGAGTTTGTTCTGCCAGGCGAGGAGTGGAGTCGACAATATCCGTTTTTAATATGACTGTCGTACGGTAATTTGCCATAATACCTTCCGTCATCTAGTTGCTGATGATTTTATGCACTCTTTCAAAAGCCTCAAGCGTTTCGCTCACGTAAGACTCACGTTCTGGCTCAAACAAAGTCCAACCATCATTGTCTGCCAGATGCATGACCTTGAGAAGGGCAAAGAGTCGGCGATCGATGTAGCTTTCAATCTCTTCATCTGTCAGCGGAGATGGCTGTGGCCAGTCTTTTACAACTTGAACGCACATGTGGAATAGTACACCTTTAACAATCAAAGAACCCGGTGTGTCCTTCCCGTACAGGGTTTCGATTCCCGCAACGATTTCGGGTAATTTCTTGTTGTCCGATATCTGTTCCATACGCGAGCTCGGGCGGTTTGTAACGGCAGAATTTGTGTATTCGCTCCAGAGTTGGATTGCGGTATCGAAATCGTTTGTGACGGGAAAACCGATGCCTTGTAGTGACTTTGCGGCAGTGACTGCCGATCTAAATGCGTGCGTGCTGTCTCTTTTTCCGCGGATGGGAACCTTTTCAAGATCGTGGAACAGTACGATCCATTTTGTAAGTTGCTGTTGTTCCGCGTTCAATGCCAAAAACTCAGGCAGCATGAACATGCCGAGGAACACGCATGTCACGTGTGTTTGCGTAATTCCGTGTGAATACGAAGCCATCTTTTTCCAGCCTGGCACTTTAGCTTCAGTGGAGTCCATTTGTTCAGGGGTGTAAAACAACTTCACCCTTTGATCCAGATCGTCCCATGAATTAAGCTTTCCTTTCATGTGCTCATCAACCAGTCCAAGAATAAACTGATTGAGTTCAGGAAATTCTGTATCGAATAATGGGAAATTGGAATGAGTATTCATTTATATCCGATCTAACAAGTTTGTCGTGTGTGCTGACGGTTAAGGGGGGCGAGGAAATGTGTCAGCTTTTGATCAGGTGTAGTTGCGGTATCCATGAGTCAGTCCGCGCTGCGAAGCGGGTCTGTCGATGTCTCTGTGTTGGTTCCACGCGAGCCA
The DNA here is from genome assembly GCA_964436455.1 of uncultured Anaerolinea sp. Taxonomy (GTDB): domain Bacteria; phylum Chloroflexota; class Anaerolineae; order Anaerolineales; family Villigracilaceae; genus Defluviilinea. The sequence continues at coordinate 8,803 of CAYTDB010000177.1, forward strand.
GGTAAATAGGCGGAAATGTCAAGCCCTGTTTCTACAAACGATTCGATAAAGAAGGATTGGGGTGATCGGGCAGCCATTTCAAACCAATAGCAGAAGAAGTTCTTCTGCCTTGCAGGTGAAGTGCTTGACAGGAAAATGATCCTGTCGCCAGCCTGCCAGTATTGGTCGGCATGAACTACTTCTGTATTGTTGCGCCGCTTGCGGATGATCGGGATCAGATATTCGGGCATTTCGATCTCCGAAATCATTTTGTTGGCCCAATTGGCGGGCACATCCCATTCGGCTTTGTGGACTTTGCCGCTTGTGTATTCCCAGGTTAAGATGTCCACAGGCTTGCCAAACGCAAGTTTTCCGCCGGTCTGTTTCAGTAGCTTTGTGCTCGCTCCCTTTTCAGGGTTCTTGAGGCTTGGGTATGCAAAGCGGATGCCGAAG
>CAYTDB010000178.1:0-6506 GCA_964436455.1 uncultured Anaerolinea sp.
GCTTGCTCGGCGATTGATTGGCTATTCAGTTTTTAATGTGCTGCAAAAGTCGAGTACTTAGATTGCAACTTTAACACGACGGTATTTTCTAGGAAAGGTAACACATATATCACAAGTTCGTGATGAGATTATTAATGTCAATTTTTGGTACGCAATTCGTAGTATTGCCCAATAAAGAAGATTTTCTTGCCGGTCAACTTCGAGTACATGAGGTGGATGTTTTCTTTTCCTGTTCTTCATGTGAAGCCTGTGAATCTACGGGCGCACAAGGTGCATGCCTAATTCCCGAATTGTTTGTTTCAGCATGTGGATTTGGAAGTGGTTAATGTTTCGGACCTACGTTGGATGCCGGGTGCATCCGGTTTGGTTGGTTTTGACGGCGAACCCGTTCGGTCCCGGACCAGTTGGTTGCTGCGGTTAAAAAGCAGGTTGGCAATTACAACCTTACCTTCCAGGGGCAGAAGAAAAATTATCATAAAGGTGATACTGTTCTGATCCAGGAAGGTCCATTTGCTGGCTACGAGGCGGTTTTTGACACCCATATTTCCGGTCAAGATCGGGTGCGGGTGTTGTTGGGACTGCTTCGGAGCGGGCAAATGCCTGTTGAAATCTCAAGCAGGCAGATTCGACACGTGAAACGTTCCTGATATTTTCACAAAAATAATCCTTCCTGTAACAAATCCCTCCATAGAAATTGTACAATCCAACTAGGTCTATGTAACCTGTTGTTCAGATCAGTATCCAGTCTGGTAAGTGGTAACGTAGCGATTCTTGTATTTGCCAGCTGGTTATGTAACCCTATTATGGGCGTAGGGGGGGGTCACCCAATTTAGTAGTTTTACTTCAGCATCAAAGTCTTGAGTAACCTTTTATATGCCCTACCGTCTTGGGTTTGAAAAAGGTTATTAAAACTTTATTATTGTGGTTATGTTCTCTTCGCCATGCAGATGGAGTTCTATTCATGAGTATTCGTTCTGAACTGGAAAATTTTCCTTTGGTATTTGTTTCGAAGAAGATTAAAAAAGCCAATTCGCTCATCCCCAGAAGCAAACAGTGGCTTCTCTATATTGCCGCATTGATCCTTTCCGATGCTTTGATGACCTTTGTTGCATTCTGGCTGGCTTATGTCTTCCGTTTTGTGACGTTTGAACAGTATTTTGACCAGACAGCCAAGGTGTCTTTTAATACATATAGTTTCATTTTGTATTCAGCGCCCTTTCTTTGGCTGATAATATTTGCGGTCAATGGTTTGTATGCCAAGGACAGCTTACTCGGAGGCACGCAGGAATATTCGAAAGTATTCCGTTCAGCAAGTGAGGGCTTCCTGATGATTGTAATTGGGGGATTTCTCAGCCCCAGCCTTGTCATCGCACGCGGTTGGCTCTTGATGACCTGGTTATTCACCTTTTTCTTTGTGGCAGTCTCCCGCTTTTGGCTGCGCCGGGTCGTTTACTCTCTACGCAGACATGGCTTTTTCCTTACTCCGGCAGTGATTGTCGGTGCAAACCAGGAAGGACGCTGGCTGGCAGAGCAATTGCTAAAATGGGAAACTTCTGGTTTGCATCTTGTAGGGTTTGTAGACAAGAAGACACCTGTGACCTTCCCGCTTTTCCACGATCTTGTCTCGTTGGGAACTGTGGAGCAGTTGGGGGAGATCATAGAACGATACAACATTGGTGAGGTGATCCTGGCTTCAAGTGCGATTTCCACGCGAGATTATTTGCTTGAGATCTTTAGAAAATATGGAGTGTCTGACAAGGTCAATATTCGCATGTCATCCGGTTTGTATGAGATTCTCACCACTGGTCTAACGGTGAACGAGTTTGCTTATGTACCGCTCGTATATGTTAATAAGGTGCGTTTGACTGGATCTGATACGATCACGAAATTTATCCTTGATTATGTCTTGACGCTAACAAGTATATTGTTACTTTCTCCATTTTTATTTCTGGCATCAATACTCGTTAGATTAAGTTCTCCAGGTCCTATTATTCATAAACGGCTGGTAATGGGTTTGAATGGTAAACAATTTTATGCCTATAAATTCCGTACGATGGCAAGTAATGGTGAGGAGATCCTGGCAAAACACCCTGAACTGAAGGAAGAATTGGCGAGAAATCACAAGTTGAAACACGATCCGCGTATAACAAAGATTGGCGCGTTTTTGCGAAAGTTCAGTTTGGATGAACTCCCTCAATTATTTAACGTTCTCAAACGCGAAATGTCCCTGGTGGGACCCCGCATGATATCGCCGGAGGAAGTTTCCATGTACAAACAGTTCGACATGAATTTGTTAACCGTTCTTCCGGGGATCACTGGCGTGTGGCAGGTAAGCGGACGGTCGGATATTTCCTATGAGGAACGCGTGCGTCTTGACATGTACTACATCCGTAATTGGAGTATCTGGCTCGATCTTCAATTATTGTTCCAGACAATTCCCGCAGTTCTCAAAAGCCGCGGAGCATATTAGAACCCCAGTAAAAGGAAATTATCCGTAATGATGGAAATATCGGTAACCAGTGGAACTGGTTTTGTTGGTGTACACATTGGTTTTTTCCTTGAAAAAGTTTACAAATTGGAGATAGTTGCTTGATCATCGTTCAAACACCATTGCGCATCAGCTTCTTCGGCGGAGGCACGGATTTTCCATCTTTCTTTATGGAAGAGGGAGGCTGTGTAGTTTCTTCCGCAATCGATAAGTTCATCTTTCTTGTGATCAAAGAACGATTTGATGACAAACTCCGCGTGGGATATACACGTACCGAGATGGTGGATAGTATTGATGAGATCCAGCATGAGTTGATCCGAGAAGCGCTTCGTATTACTGGTATTAAAAACGGTGTGGAGATCACAACGATGGGTGATATTCCATCGGAAGGTTCGGGCTTGGGGTCCTCGAGCACCGTTACCGTTGGCGCCTTGAATGCCATGTACGCTTATCAAGGTGAGATCGCCTCTGCGGAAAGATTGGCACGTGAATCTTGTGCAATCGAGATTGACACCTTGAAAAAACCCATTGGAATTCAGGATCAGTACATCGCTGCATATGGCGGCTTGCGTTTCTTTGAATTCATGTCCGACGGTGAAGTTAAAGTGGATACGATAAGCATATCTCCAGATGCAAGACGCGCTTTCAACGATAACTTTATACTTTTCTATACAGGTGTCAGCCGGAGCGCATCAACGATCCTGAACGAGCAAAAAAGCAACATCAAAGATCGCAAGCAGGAACTACGCGAGATCAAGCAAATGGCATATCAGGCTCGTAATTACATTACAGCGGAAAACTTCGATGCCCTGGGAGAACTCATGCACCAATCCTGGGAGTTAAAAAAACGGCTGGCCGGCACAATAAGCAATGGTCATATTAACAATACGTACGAAGCGGCAAGAAATGCAGGTGCCATTGGTGGAAAAATTGCCGGTGCCGGTGGTGGTGGATTTCTTTTATTATATGTGCCTTACGAACGTCAGAGCAAGGTACGCGCTGCATTGAACGGTTTACAGGAACTTCCATTCAGGTTGGAAAAGGATGGAACGAAGATCATCTTTAATTATCGTCGCTCTTAACTGAAAGGTTACCATGGAATTTATACAAAACTACATTTCAACTCTCCAGCAGACAATGGCTCAATTGTCACAACCACTGATTTCGGAGGTGATCCACCTCCTGCAGCATGCCCGTATGCAAGGGAACCAGGTCTTCATCTTAGGGAATGGCGGGTCGGCATCCACTGCCTCACATTTTGTTTGTGATCTGGCAAAGAACACTCGTCGCGAGGGGTTGCCTCACTTTCGCGCCATCGGGTTGACCGACAATATGGAGATATTTTCTGCTTACGCAAATGATGAAGGATATGAAAACGTTTTTTCCCAGCAATTGATCAATTTGATCAGACCTGGCGATATTGTGATAGCCATTTCCGCCAGCGGTAACTCGAAGAATGTCCTCAATGCTGTGGATGAAGCACGGAAATATGGTGTAACCACGATAGGATTTACTGGCTTCGATGGGGGGCGTCTTGGACAAATGGTGGATGTCCACATCCATGTTCGCAGCAACATTATCGAACATGTTGAAGATATTCATTTAATGTTGGAACACATGATCGTCCGCACCATCAAAGACCAGCCGTTCATTGGAATCAGCCTGCCTGATGCCAGCACAAAATTATCCGTAGAAATGCCTGCTGACTAGTCACAATGAATGGTCAGCAGCAAGGATGCTCTCGATAGCTTGTAATAGGTTGTTGCAAACCAGGAACTCTGCAACGCCATTTGGTTGTGGCAATGATAACTGGTCAGTGCCACGCCCGGTTTTTACCATGATTGCCATGCGAACGCCTGCTGCCTGCCCCGCTTGAACATCGCTCCAGGCATCGCCGATCATCCACGAACGTTTCAAATCCAATGATAGTTCTTTCGCTGCGCGCAAAAGGAGTCCCGGCTTGGGTTTTCGACAGTCGCACTCATCCTCGGGACTATGTGGGCAGAGATAAACTCTATCGATCCTGCATTTCATATCGCGGAGCATACGGACGAGCCTGTCATTAATCTCATCGGCAGTCTCCAATGAAATTATGCCTCGTCCGACGGCAGATTGATTGGTGACAATAACTATTTTGTATTTTTCCAGGTCTTTGCTTGATAAGGCATGAATGGCTTCAGGGAAAATACTTACCTGTGACCAATTGCGGACATAATCCGTCTTGTTTTCGATGATGACACCATCACGATCGATGAAAATGGCAGGAAACATGTTGCCATTATACTATTTGGATTTTGGATTGGATTTATCTGAATTTCAGGTATTCCTACTATAATAATCTTTATGAACATGCCTGAATATTGAAATTAGTTCACAGAACGCATCGCCTCATTACTCACTGAAGCCTGCTTCCGATAATCTGACAGGGGAAAACTCGAATCAAATATGTCCACCCGAACCGACTTCGAAAGGAAGTATGTCGGAATGGCGGAGCATGCCTTTTGCAATTTGCTATGATTGACCAACTTCGTTTATACATTAGCCGTCAGGCATCATCCATTAATCGTTATTTCTATGAACAGTTCCTTGTTATTCTGTTCGGTTGGATCCCCACCATTATCGGAATTGGTTTGCGTGGAGTGTTCTACCGGCTGATCCTGAAAATGGATGGTTTGGCGGCGATCGAGAACCGTGTTCGCATTCGGTATGCAAATTACATCAAGCTGGGACATGGTGTTTATATCGATGAGAGCGCATATCTCCATGCTTGTCCACAGGGGATCGAGATTGGTGAAAATACAATCGTAATGCATGGAGCAGTTCTGCATGTTTATAACTTTCGCGGTATGCCGCAATCCGGCATCAAGATCGGCAAGGATAGTTTGATCGGAGAGTATTCTGTGATCCGTGGGCAGGGTGGTGTGGCAATTGGTGATCGTGTATACACATCCCCTTTCACACAAATCATCGCGGTCAACCATGTGTTTGATGATCCCAACCGTCCCTTTGTTGATCAGGGTATTACAGCCGAAGGAATTGTCATTGAAGATGATGTCTGGCTCGGAGCAGGCGCCGTCATCACGGATGGTGTTCGAGTGGGAAAGGGGGCTGTTGTGGCAGCCGGTGCTGTTGTAACAAAAGATGTGCCTCCTCACACAGTAGTTGGAGGTGTACCAGCAAAACTAATCAAGACAATCGATGGAAGTGTTAGTAACCCCGATAGAAGAATATTTTATGCAATGAAGGATGGAAATTGATGACGATATTATCTGTGGTCATACCGGCATACAACGAAGAAAATGGCATCAAGGAGATTGCTGAAAGAGTCCTTGCAGTGGGTCCTGCCCTGAAGGAAGCCGGCGTGGATCACCTTGAACTGCTGGTCGTGGATGATGGTTCAAAGGATCGAACGGCTGATGTCGCTGCAGGCATACCTGGGGTCAGATTGATCCGTCACCCCAAAAATAAGGGATACGGAGCGGCGTTGAAAACTGGCTTCTCCAAGGCGTCCGGAGAATTGATCGGCTTCCTGGATGCCGATGGTACTTATCCGCCGGAATATTTTCCGCATTTATGCAAATCTGCCTTAGTTGGCTCCGAACTTGTAATCGGATCCCGCATGGCAGGTGAGGATAGTAAAATGCCGGTCACCCGACGCGTTGGGAATTTCTTCTTTGCCAATCTGTTGTCAATTTTAGGCCGTCAAAAAGTGACCGATAGTGCCAGTGGCATGCGAGTCTTTAAACGCGAAATTCTGGAGCAGATCTACCCACTTCCCGATGGTTTGAATCTGACACCTGTTATGAGCACACGCGCCTTGCATGAGGGAATCAAGATTGTGGAAATCCCGATCCCTTACAGCGAACGTGTCGGGCGCTCTAAATTGAGTGTGATCCGAGATGGGCAACTCTTCCTGCAAAGCATGGTGTGGACCGCCATGTCTTATAACCCCGTTCGTGTTTTGGGAATGATTGGATTGGCTGGCATTGGACTGGCTGGCGTGGTGTTCCTTGGTTTA
>CAYTDB010000178.1:6606-8989 GCA_964436455.1 uncultured Anaerolinea sp.
TGGCTGGTATTCAACTTTTCGTCTATTGGCTGTTGCTGCGCATTCTCGAAGAGCTAAGCCAACGCGAAATTCTGACAAAACATGATATGGGTCTTGAATGACTATTATTGACAATTCATTATTTGTATAAAAGGAGAGAGAATGACGACAAATGATCCTCAATCTGTAAATATGGGAAGCCGCCTGACCCCGAAACTTCGCATGGTGGATTTTCCCAATGCTGATGCAATTGTACGCAATGGACTTTTGAACGCTCCACGGTCAGAAGATGCGGTTGACATCATGCTGGTGAACCCTCCCACACCTGACGGCGAACTCTGGATTCGTACCCAACACCGGGTAGGCAGGCGTACCCGCGAAAACATGGTTTGGCCCCAGGTATCGCTGGCACAGATGGCTGCGCTGTTGCATCCTGTTTATAAGGTAAAAGTAGTGGATTGTAACGCCGAGCGCATGGGCTGGCCCGAGTTTACAAAATTGCTGGATAAATATCAACCAAAGTATTACTTGACTCAATTAACTGCGCCAACGCTTGAAAACGATATGTATGGCTGTTTTTTGGCGCACGCGCGCGGGGCAAAAACCATTGCCTTCGGAACGCACATCACCCCCATCCCGGTAGAGACGATGCGTCCCTATCCGAGCCTTGACTTTGCGCTTGTTGGTGAACCCGACCTCACGATTCGTGACCTGCTTGACCATCTTGAAGGCAGGATCGAGCAGCGTACACCCGAGATGAATGCCATGTTTGAAAAGACCGATCCATCCTACAAGCCTTCATTAAACGAGGATGGTAGTGTCAATATGCGTGGTATCAAGGGAATTGCCTGGCGCAATAATGACGAGATCATGCTGAACTTCCCCCGTCCCTTTGTGGCGGACCTCGACGACATGCCCATCCCAATGCATGAACTGCTTCCGCTTCAAACCTACCGCATGCCCTACATCAAGGGACCGTTCACGTTCATTGTTACAAGCCGCGGCTGCCCGGCAGGGTGCACCTACTGTATCAAACATGTCAGTTACCAATACTCGACCCGCATCCGCTCGCCCAAGTTGATCATGGAGGAAATGTGGGTTTTGAAGAAACTCGGGATCAATAATATCCACATGTATGCAGACCTGTTCACTGTCAACCGCGATCAGGTGATCGAGTTATGCAAGTTGATGATTGAGGAAAATATTCAACTCAAATGGACCTGCAACAGCCGCGTCGACTTTGTTGACGAAGAGATGCTGAATTTGATGGGCAAGGCTGGTTGCCGCTTGATTTCATGGGGCATTGAGAGTGGAAATGAACAGATCCTGAAACATGCCCGCAAGGGAGCTTACCCAGATAAGGCAGAAAGGGCATTGCGTTGGGCGAAGAATGCCGGCATCATGAACTGGGGCTATTTCATCATCGGTCTGCCTGGCGAGACAGAGGAGACCATTAAGGAAACCATTGCTTTTGCCAAGAAACTGCCTCTGGATATCGCCCTTTTCCATGTTGCTGCACCCTATCCGGGTACACCGTTCTTCTTTGAAGTTGTTGAAAATAAATGGTTCCGTCCTGGCACCCGCTGGGAGCATGTGGATATGGACAAAGGCACGGTTCTGGATTATCCCAATCTGCCAGCTGAAAAATTGCTTTATTGGCAAAAACGTGCCTTCCGTGAATGGGCGTTCCGCCCTGGTCCGTTTTTCACTTACCTGAAGATGTTGACATACGATTGGGCAACGACAAAGACTGCCATCAACGTAGGCTTGCAACATTTCTTCTGGTCTACATCTGATTCGGGTGCACCGGTTGGAGGTGCAAGCTAGATTTGCCAGCCTTGTACGGAGATGGAAACCTTGCAGCAATTGAGCCATGGGACACGATTTGCTCTCATTGAGTTGGCACTGATAGTGCTTAGTGGAGTAGTCTGGGTGATAAAACCAGAATGGGGGATCTGGTTTATCTTGATCGCACTGCTTCTGGTCGGAGTGCGAATCTTTGACGGTGGTTTTCAATTTCAATCCTTTGACTGGCTGGTAATCGTTTTCCTGTTCACTGCCTGGACCGGGTATTGGGCGGCTTATGACCAGGTGGCAGCCTGGCACAAAGCGTGGCTGATTGTTATTGCTGTCCTGTTATATTTTTCTCTGAAATTCCAGCCCAGGCAAAATCTCTACTGGGTTTCGTTTTTTTTATTTTGTCTGGGTGTTGGGGTTTCCATCTATTTCTTCCTAACGCATGATTTTGTGATGGTACCGCGTAAGATTGAACTTGTGAACCGTGTTGGTGGTTGGTTTATGAGCATCCGTCCCCCAGTTGGCTGGATGCCGATTCACCCAAACTATGTGGCGGGAATGATCGCGATTACAGTTCCGTTCATTATTCATCCATTGTGGGATTATC
>CAYTDB010000179.1:0-8989 GCA_964436455.1 uncultured Anaerolinea sp.
ATGAACAGATGAAACTCGTCCCGCCTGCCATGCTCCCTGAAAATTCCATCTGGGCCAAAATGCTGCCTTGGAACCGTGCCAACACCACCAGCAATGTGCTGACAGGCGTAGCCTCCAGCGCAGGCAAGGTCACTGGCACGGCGCGCGTCCTGTTCGGACCCGAAGACTTCGGCAAGATGAAACACGGCGATATTCTGGTCGCGGTCACCACCACCCCTGCGTGGACTCCGCTCTTCGCGCTTGCCTCCGCCATCGTCGCCGATCTGGGCGGACCGCTCAGTCATAGCTCCATTGTCGCGCGCGAGTATGGCATCCCTGCGGTGGTGGCAACAGGTGTAGGCACCCGTCGCATCACGGATGGTCAGACCATCACCGTAGATGGAAGTGCGGGGACGGTGGAGTTGAAGTAGCATGATAGGTGACTGTCATCTTTGAGATGACAGTCACCATAAGAAAGGAATTTGATATGAACATCTCACAAATCTCCATCCTTGTATCCATCATTGTTTTAGCGGTAATTACTATGCTCGTCTTCGCTATTGGCAAAAGGGGAAAGGAGATACCGATCAACAAAACCCTTTTTGCCATTGGTCTGCTCATAGTAGGCGTTGCTGCCGTCTTGTTGCTGATGGACGTGATCGAGTGTGGAGTCGCGGCAATCATTGGAATTGTGGGGATCGGGCTGATCGCTGCATCGGGCAGATCAAATATGAATAAAGGATTTCAAATAATCCTTCTTGCTTCTTTGTTATGTGCTTGTCAAATACTCGCATCCCCTTCGCCTAACTTGGATAAGAGAATCAATATGATAGAAAATGAATTGCCTGTATTGTCAGCTAAAGGCTTACTTTTAGGCGAAACAACGACGCTTGCTGAGCGTATGGAGCATTATCATGTTCCTGGTGTCAGCATCGCCGTAATCAACGATTATAAAATTGAGTGGGCTAAGGGCTTTGGCGTGGGAGATGCGGAGGAAAACAACCCGGTAACGCCGGACACGCTTTTCCAAGCTGCCTCCATCAGCAAACCAGTAACCGCCATGGCCGCCTTATATTTTGTAGAACAAGGAAATCTTGAACTTGACCAGGATGTAAATGATCTTTTAATTTCCTGGCAAGTACCCGAAAATAGTTTCACCACTCAAGAGAAAGTGACGCTGCGTAGATTACTTAGTCATACTGCAGGGTTAAATAAGGCTGGTTTTGGTGGATATTTCAAAAGCGAAAAAATTCCCACAATCCAACAGATACTTGATGGTGAAAATCCGGCGCATTCCCCTCCCTGGCGAGTTGAAACCGTTCCGGGAACCCAATATCACTACTCAAATGGCGGCTTTGTAATCATCGCGCAGCTTCTGATGGATGAGACGGGCAAGCCGTTTCCAGAAATCCTTCAGGAAACTGTTTTCGATCCGCTGAACATGACCGCAAGCACTTTCGAAAACCCATTGCCACCTGAGTATCGATACCCGGCATCCTCGGCCCATGGTAAGTGGGGTCAACCAATATATGGAAAATGGTTGGTATATCCGGAAATGGGCGCTGCGGGTCTCTGGACTACGCCAACCGATTTAGCGCTGTTTACCAATGAAATTATGCTTTCCTGGAATGGTCAATCCAATAAAGTGCTTTCCAGAGAAATGGTAAACCAAATGCTTACATCTCACGCAGATGATGTTCCAGATATGAGTCCATTTAATCTTGATTATGGGCTGGGTTGGTATTTGTGGAATTTTGGAAATCACTCATATATCGTACACGGCGGAGATAACCCGGAAGGATTCCAGAGCATTGTTATTGGTTTACCCGAAAAAGGGTGGGGTGTTGTCATCATGACAAATGGCGTAAACGGCAGTAGCCTGTACTTTGAGATTCTGTATCAGATCGCATCGGCATATGGATTTTTGCCTTCTTTACGAACACTTGCCATGATTGGGTATTTGATATTTCTCATACTCTTCGTGCTAATCATTTGGTTGATAGCCTATTTGGTCAGGCTGATTTGGTTTAACAAAACCGGCCTGCCAGAGAATTCAAAAAAGAAAAGTGCTGTCAGTCAACATCGTCGACTCTTTTTTCTTCTAATTTTTGTCGCAATCATACTCAGCGCTATCGCATATTACTTCAGTTTAAAAATAATCACTGCAATGGCGGCGGGTCCAACTTCGGACCCCCCTCAATCACTTGAAGCTCTAGGAATGATCGAACGAGGAAACCTATTTGCCCAACACGGCATGATAGAGGATGCTATTTCGGCATACGCGGAAGCAGAAATCATTGAACCTGAGATCAATATTTCGGCGAGTGATTGGGATAAGCTTTGTTGGTATGGGAGTCTTTGGGGATATGCTGAAGAAGTTTTGCCTGCATGTAATCGTGCAGTTGAACTCGCGCCTGAAAACGCAGGGATTGTAGATAGCCGTGGCCTGGCGCGTGCGCTTACGGGAGATTACGCTGGAGCAATTGAAGATTTTACAGTATATGTTGAGTGGTTAGAAAAGACCGGTGAATACGAATATGATAAAAAGCTGCGGATATTCTGGATTTCGGAATTGAAATCAGGACGAAATCCAATTGATGAAGCCACATTGATGGAACTGAGATGATACAAAATGTATGTTGGTGTGCCTTCTTATGTGTTGCCGCCAACAAAGCGTGCAGCCGACTGATGGGCTGGCAACAGGCGGAGCCACGCACCGCATCAAAGATGGTCAGACCATCACGGTGGATGGCGGCGCGGGGACGGTGGAGTTGAAGTAGAGAAAATGAAAAGGAGACTAGATCTCATGAACGATAGAAATTTCGTCACAGGATTGGCTGTTCTTGCGGCAGGTCTATTCGCATCAAGCATTTCGTCCTTCCTTGAGCACTTTGTGCTCTTTGGAACCGCAACTGATTTCGCACGAGGGTTATTCGATGGACTCTCCGCGGTTGCCTTTGCGGTCGCCATCTTTGTCCTTGTTCGCAGTAAGCGAACAACAAAACCTTGAAAGAAGTTTGACATGAATATCTCACAAACTTACATTGCAGTATCCATCATAGCTTTGGCGATTGTTGCCTTTCTTGTTTTCTTCGTAAGCAAGAACAGAAAGGAAAACAGACTCACGCCATTAGCCAGCCTTGCTTTTACATGTACGGTGTTAGGCGTCGTTTTTAGTGATGACAGATTGATTGGCTATAGCTTGATGGGTGTCGGTGTGCTTCTCGCCGTTGTTGACATGTATAACCGATCAAAGCAGAAATAAACCACAGTATGTCATCCCCGCTCTACAGGCATTAAGGCATCGGTACACTCCAAATCCAGGATGAACAGGCTTCCACTTGGCAGGCGGTGCTAGGATGACTACGTGGAGCAAACGATCTGTTGAACGAAAAGAAAGTAAAGAAAATGAAAAAGATTATTCTTGCAACCAAACGCCGCTGGAACTGGAAAGTATTCCTTGTGCTGGTCGGGTTGATCGTTCCAGCGGCATTTGCCATTCTGCCCTATTCCATCCATCTTCAGAATGCCTACAACCAACAGGATATCACTACCAGATTTGGATGGGAGATCATTGTGATTAATACGCTGGTGAACAGCCTGTTGATCGTAATCTTGGGCGGACTTGGTCTGGCACTGGCAAATCGTATTGGGCTTGGAATGCCGTTTGTGGAGGGGTGGGTCAAGCGCGAACCCGTTCCATCCCGTTTCCGCAATGTAACCGCCATTGCCTGGATCTCGGCAGTGGGCTTTGTTCTGTTGATCCTGTTCCTGCAAGGCATGGTTTTCGGACCACCAATGAAAGCCATGTTTGGTGAATTGGGCATTGAGATGCCAGCAGAAGCCTCTACACCGCCTCTTTATGGATTTCTAGCCGCGATCTCTGCTGGAATTACAGAAGAGACTCTCTTTCGGCTGTTTGGCCTGTCCCTGCTGGCATGGCTCGGTGGGTTGCTTTTCCATGATCCCGATGGACGACCAAAACCCGCCGTGTTGTGGACAGCTAATGTCCTCTTTGCCCTGACCTTTGGCGCGGCGCACCTGCAAACTGCGGCTGCCATCGGATGGCCCATCAACGCTTTGGTCATCACCCGTACGATTGTCTTGAACGGCCTTGGTGGTCTGGCATTCGGCTGGTTGTTCTGGACGTTTGGGCTGGAAAGCGCCATGCTGGCACACCTCTTTGCCGATGTCATTCTTCACGCGTTGATCCCCTTTACTGCAACGCTACAAGACGAGACAGGAAGAATACTTGCAATTGCTGGTGTGGTGGTTGCCGTCCTATTGATCATTGTATGGGCGTGGAGGACTCTGATCACAGAGGGTCACAAATACCACGCACCAACAGCGAATTGAAAGGATTTTGACTTGACTAAAAACGAACGCAAATATCCCAAAGGCTATTGGATGAGCATCGGTATCAGCATTGGCGTGGCGATTGGCGTCGCAATGGGTCCGATCTTTGACAACATCGGCGTCGGGATTGCTATCGGCATCGCCATCGGCTCGGGCATTGGTGCGTCGCTGGAACAGAAGAACAAGGACAATATCCGTCTGCTTACCGAGCAGGAGCAGAAGCGGCAGAAATTGGGCGTTGTCATTGGTCTGACACTGGTCGGCGCTCTGGTTCTGGCTCTCATCATTGCCTATTTCCTTGTGGGCAGGTGACATGAAATCATAGATAAGTGAGACGAAAGGAGTTGGTCATGTCCACAAAATATCGAGTCCATCTTTTTGACCTCCGCATGACCGTGGATCAAACCAAACTGGAGCAATTCATCAACAGACTGGAAAGGTAATGATCAATAGCAAATTGTCAGTGAAAGAAAGAGGAACATAAAATGAAACCCCCAAACAACAATGTTCAGGTGGAAAAGAGAAAATTCCGGCTTTACGAACATCCCTGGTGGTCACTATTGGTCATGGAGGTGACCTACTTGGTTACAAACATTCTGGCCGGTACTGTGATCTTTGGGGTGATGGGACTGTCGGGCGATTCGCCTGTTGTGGTGCTTGCTTTGCTTTTCTCATATCACATCCTGACAGTATTCGTATTCGCCTATCTTGTCTTTCATCTCCCGAAGGGAAAAAGGACATTTCGGCAGTTCCTAAACGACATTGGGCTGACCAGAGTGCAGCCGTTCCTCCAACTCATACTGCTGACGCTCACTTGTTACCTCATCCTGGCGCTGTCGCAGGTTGCCGCGTCGTTCGCATACAGACTCTCGGAGGGGCTGCCAGTAACTTGGAGCTTCGTACGACAAATCTTCGACATCTCAATAATTCTGCCTCCTGGTGATCCGAGTATCTATATCTCACTCCCTTCCTTTTTTGAGGAGATGGCGTTTAGAGGCATCCTCCTAACCGTTTTTCTGAGCAAGTATTCTGAACGCAAGGCAATCATCTTTTCGGCGTTCGGCTTTGGACTCTTTCACCTGCCCGGTCTGATTATGGGTCAGGATCCGGTGTGGACTTTGTGCCAGGTTGCCTGGGCTTTCATCATCGGTCTGTTTTATGGATACGTGTTCGTCAAGACGCGCAGCCTGCTACCCTCGATAATCATTCACTATCTGAGCAATGTGTTTATCAGTTTGCTGTCTGGCTATATGCAGAGCAAGGCTTCAATCGAGATTCAAGCCCTTTATGGTGTCATCCTCTCGATAGGCGTTGTCCCGACGACTCTGATGATTTTGTGGACGCGCTTTTTTACGTCAAAGTGGCCAGTCGTTGGTGACAATCGTGACTAAACGTTTGTTTGAAAGGAGTTTGATATGTCCACGAATGAAAAGAAGCATCCGCAAGGTTATTGGATAGCCGTTGACATCTTCACCCGCCGCATCATAGATGGTCAAACCCTCACCACAGATGGCGGTACAGAGATGGTGGAGTTGAAGTGAACATGCAGGTGAATGTCGTCTTTGCGAAGCACCTTTGAAATGGAGTGAAGATGACATTCACCTGAAATGCTGAAGACAATGTAAAGCATTGGATTAGCAACGAGAAAGGAGTTGCTGTCATGAAACAACAGACGAATTGGATTAAGGATCACCAAGTAACGGCTTTCTTTTTCATCACCTTCGTTATCACCTGGGGATTAGGTTTCTCGTATCTCGCGATGTATAAGGGTCAATTCCTGCTGGCTCCACTGGCATTTATCGCCACCTGTGGGCCTGCACTGGCAGGGATCATCATCTCCACCGTGTGCAATACCCAGCCCAAGCAAGGTACAAAGCGAACATACTGGATCGCCTTTCTGGTTGCCTGGATTGTTTCAACACTTGTATTCCTCGCCAACAATACATTCCTCAACCATGCTCCTTTTTCCCCTGTAATGGTCGGTTTCACCATCATTACCGTGATCCCCGTTGCCTTTGTGATCAGTATGGCTTATTCACGCATCCCGGCTGTGAAAAGTTACCTGGCTTCGCTGATCCGGCTGCGTGGTGTTTTAGTCTGGTCGCTTCTGGCATTGGTCCTGGTACCGTCATTGGTTCTGGCTTCGATCCCGATCAGCAACTTGCTTGGCAGGCAACCTGTATCGGCTCATCATTTTTCAGAGACAGGACTGGTGTTGATCGGTATGATCGTTGTCAAATTCCTATACCAGTTCTTCTTTTTCAACGCCACTGGGGAAGAGACAGGCTGGCGCGGATTTGCGTTGCCCAGGATGCAATCGTTTATGAGTCCCCTCACAGCCTGTTTGCTACTGAATATATTTTGGCCGCTCTGGCATGTGTTTCTCTGGGCTGCTGAAGGGAGGGATATTTTTTCCCTGGCATATTGGGCAAAGACATATCTGGAACTTTTCCCCGGCACAGTGATCCTCTGCTGGTTGTATAACCGAGGCAAGGGGAGCATTCTAGTGGCAGGCATCGCCCATGCAGCCGCCAACACCGCCTACGCGTTTTTTCCAAACCTGGAATGGACGGTTTATGACTGGACCGTAGGTGTAGCCGCACTGGTAGTTATCCTGGCTGACCGAATGTGGAAGAAACTGCCCACTGACCACCCGGCTGTCTACCGGGAATCTAACCCTGGATAACCAATAACGGTCTACCAAATTGGAGAAAGAGATGAGTTGGAAAGAATTTGGAGGACAAGCTCCCAGGATGGCATCCCTGGGTTTCGGGAGGCTGAACCGAAAAGTCGCGTATCTGGCTCTGCTCAACAAAGATGGTTCGCCGCGGCTCCATCCCGTCACGCCTTTCATTGGCAACGGCATGCTATTCATGTTCACCGAACCTTCCTCTCCAAAGATCCGCGACCTGCGCCGCGACGGTCGTTATGCACTCCACAGTTCCGTGGATAGAAAAGATGGCGAACCGTTGATCGAGTTTCTCGTCTCTGGCATTGCCCAAGTCGTCACCGATGAATCCATTCGCAAGCAAGCCGAAAAGATTGCCGCTTCCTCTGTTGTAATCGATACCTATTATCTGTTCGAGTTTCGAATCAACAATGCACTTTTAGTCGAGTATGACGATGATGAAAAGCGAATGGTTCAACGTTGGAATTCACACGCTTCGCAGCAGGATTGTAAAATCATCACTGCCGATGGCGGCACAAAGACGGTGACATTGAGTTGAATTGGAGATTGGGTTTCTCCAATTAGAAAGGTTATTAGAAAATGAATACCGAAAATAAAAAGTTGTATCGCTCACGAGATGACCGTCATATCGCAGGTATTTGCGGTGGGCTGGCGAAATATCTGAACATCGACTCTCGTTTGTTGCGCTGGGCATTTGTACTGACTGCCCAAGTTTCAGCACCTCTTTACCTTTTGATGTGGATATACCTGGAAGAAGAGCCTGTTGAATAGCACCAAGCTCTGCACACCCAGAATTCATAGAAGAAGGAAGATTCGACTCCATGAACAGTACACCTTAACCTTTTTACTAACTAAAACAAACGTAAACGATATCTATTACTTAGACAACATAGTGCATAAATTGAAAAGGAGACAACCATGGCAGCCATAATTTTGGATGGAAAAGCTCTTGCAGGGCAGATCGAATCTGAACTTGCCGTTCGCGTCCAGAAGATCAAAGAGAAATCCAATGGCAGGATACCCATCCTGGCGACCATTTTGGTTGGAGATGACCCTGCATCAGCCACCTACGTCAGGATGAAAGGAAATGCCTGCAAACGGGTGGGGATGGAGTCACTGCGAATTATATTGCCGCAGGCTACAACAACGGAACAACTGCTTGATGAGATCGACAAGTTGAATACCAACCCGGATGTGCATGGCATCCTTTTGCAGCATCCTGTTCCTTCACAGATAGATGAGCGTAGCTGCTTCGATCGAATCAGCGTAACAAAGGATGTCGATGGAGTCACAGCCCTCGGATTTGGAAGAATGGCGATGGGCGAACCCGCCTTCGGGTCGGCAACGCCAGCCGGTATTATGCGCCTGCTCCATCATTACAACATCCCTTTCGAGGGAAAACAGGCGGTCGTGGTTGGGCGCAGTCCGATTCTGGGCAAACCGATTGCGATGATGTTGTTAAACGCAAACGCCACAGTAACCATTTGTCATTCACGAACACAGGATCTACCCCATGTTGTTTACCGAGCAGACATTGTGGTTGGCGCTGTGGGTAAACCCGAGTTCATCGAAGGCGCGTGGATAAGGGATGGAGCGGTTGTGGTGGATGCGGGCTACCACCCAGGCAATGTAGGCGATGTTGAACTTTCCGCTGTAATTGATAGATGCGCAGCTTATACCCCTGTTCCCGGCGGGGTCGGACCGATGACCATTGTCACGTTAATTGCCCAGACGGTCGAAGCTGCTGATGCTTGGATTAAAAAAGCGTGATGATCCCCCAAAGATAGAGGATGGGGTGTGTTGACAACTCGCCCCAAGAGGAAAATAACCACTAAGGAGGTGGATGATGACAAAACTAGATAACCTCGACAAACTATTTGTCTTTTGGGCATTCCTGTTCCAAGTTCTGTTCATCGTGCATTTTGCGATCCGTAAACCCCTATTCGAAAGTTATACAGCGAAATA
>CAYTDB010000180.1:0-8675 GCA_964436455.1 uncultured Anaerolinea sp.
AGTTTCTTCATCGCGTTGTGATCGTTATACAGCGGACGATCCACATGCAGATGCTCCACATATTTGCGAATCACTTCACGCGCTTTGAGCGAGCCTTTGCCCGGTGTGAATTCACGGAAGTCCAAGGCTTGCGCGGCTGCCATGAATTCGATTCCCAAAACACCGAATGCGTTATCTAATATCTGTCCATTCTTCAAGGCCGTGTTCATGCCCATCGAGACAAAGTCCTCCTGATCTGCGGCGGCGGGGATGGATTGAATGCTCGCAGGCGCGGAAAGAATCCGTTGTTCGACGATCAAGTGGTCGGCGGTGTATTGGCTGAGCATCATCCCAGAGTAGAAACCAGGCTCGTGGGCGAGGAAATCAGGCAGTCCCTGAGAAAGAGCGGGGTTTGTCAGTCGGTTCATGCGCCGCTCCGACATGACACATACCATCGTGATCGCCGCGCCTGCCATATCCATCGGCAATGAAACAGGAGACCCTTGAAAGTTTGCGCCCGTGAGCGTCAACTTTAATTCAGGCACGAAGATGGGATTATCACCAACGCCGTTGAGTTCGATCTCGACCTGCGAACGCGCATACGCAATCGCATCACGCGCCGCGCCGATGACCTGCGGAGTGGAACGCATCGAATAGGCGTCCTGCACTTTGGTTTTCATTTTGCCCGTGGTGAGGTCGGAGCCTTCGATGACCTTCATGATATTTTTCGCAGACGTGACCGCGCCACTGAAACCGCGCAGTTCATGCAGTTTGGTGTTGTACGGTTTCATGTTGCCGAGCAGTGCCTCAATGGACATCGCCGCCGCGATCTCTGCCTGCTTGATGAAACGTTCCATATCGTAGATGTGAAGCGCGGACATGGCGGTCAGCAGATTGGATCCGTTGATGGCGGCAAGACCATCGCGCGCCTGCAGGCCTGGGACTTCGATCCCAGCCCGCCTCATCGCTTCCTGACCTGGTAACTGCTCGCCGTTAAAAAAAGCTTCGCCTTCGCCCATGAGCAGCAACGCGGCTTGCGCCATCGGAGCGAGGTCGCCGCTCGCGCCCACCGACCCCTTCTGACAAACAACTGGTGTGACGCCTTTGTTCAGCATTTCCACCAGTGTTAGTGTGATCTCAGGTCTGCAACCGGAATTCCCATGCGCGTGGACATTGATCCGCCCCGCCAGCGCTGCACGGACGTGTTCAATAGGCGCGGGGTCGCCGATGCCCGCCGCATGGTTGTAGATCAGGTACTTCTGGAATTCCTTAACCTGCTCATCGCTAAGCATCGTTTCTGAAAACTCGCCGATGCCTGTGTTCGTGCCATACATGACTTCTTTTTTGGCGAGTTTCTCCTCCAGCATGGCGCGGCAGACCTTGATGCGCTCCAGCGCGGCTGGATCGAGTTCCACTTTCTCGTTATCTCGTGCAATCGCAACGAGTTTTTCAATCGTAAGGGATGATCCGTCGAGCGTGATGGTCATGGGTGACTCCTAGGTGTTTTAGATCTCCGAGTTCTTAAAGAACTCGTAGATCTTGTTCTTGGTTATATTAATCTTCGAATGGTTCCAAATACTTTCTTACCTCGTCAGGCAAATAACGTGTCCTGATATATTCCATAACAAGCATTTGATATTCCGCAGGCGAACCGAAGTGCGCTTGAATGAATTCTCGGTCAACCAGTGTGCCATCCCTTTGACCAAGCTATTCGAGATAATTGGAGTATATCCAATCTTCAGGTAAAGCGACCAGCCCATCTTTCACGGGGTTGGCATGAATAAAGACACATAGATTGAGCAAATGGGAATAAGCCTTGATTGGCTCGGCTTGGAATTGTCCCTGAAAAAGGGAGTCAACACGCTCAAAACGTTTGTTGATGGCTTTGGTATAGGAGACCGAGAGACGCATCATGGCGTTGGAGATTTGCCCGCTAAAGACCTCCGAGTATTTGAAAAACTCGGAGGTCTGCATACGTAACAGAATATGATAATGTGTAGGCATCAAGCAATAGACAACCACCTTCGCCAACGGAGCAATATATTTCTTCACATTGCGCAGAAAATACAGATAATTCCCTGGCTGGAAGAAAACACTCTGACGGTTATTGCCGCGGTTGTAAATGTGATAGTACAAACCTTGGACAAAAGGCGTTTGTCTGCGAGGCATGGGTGAGGGCGCTCCTAGACATCCAAGTTCTGCGAGAACTTGATTGCCTTTCGTATTGTACTCTGAAAGAAGAGTTGCTATACTGGCATACCTAACAAACAAAGAGCATAGGATAACATTCATGATCTCCACAGCCACTAAAGCAGACAAAGCGCAAATTACAGATATCACAGCACGGGCAGGGGTATTCAGCCAGGAGGAAATCGACTCTGTTCCTGTGATGTTCGATGAGTACCTCCAATATGGAATCATAGACAGCGGCTATCACTTCATCGTATATCGCGAAGGGGAACAAGTGCTGGGGTTCGCCATTTACGGTCGGCGTGATCTTGCGCATGGCGTGTTTGACCTGTACTGGATCGCCGTTGATCCAATTGCCCGCCGCAAAGGTGTGGGAAGTGCACTTATTACCGCCAGCGAGGAGGCTGTCCGTGCGATGGGCGGGCGGATCATCATTGCAGAGACATCAGGGACAGCGGAGTATGAGTCCACGCGGGAGTTTTACGTCCGCACGGGATATGTCAACGAGGCGACGATCAAGGATTTTTATAAGCCAGGCGATGATTTGAGGATTTATACGAAGCGAGTTTAGGTACGCTCACCAGTATCACCCCTCAAAAACGGTGACCGAAGGTTTCATCGCGCTGAGAGATGGTAAAAACGGTGGAAGAACCCAGGGGAAAATTTGGAATATATACCCAGAGCGGTCACAAATTGCGCTTTTTCAAAGGTGGGAAAGTGCAATTTGTGACCGTGAGCATTATAATAATCTGCAAGGGACAATCATATGCCTATTCTATCCATGTTGTATGGCATCATTATCCGCATGTACTTTGCAGACAATAAGCAACATCATGTTCCACATATCCATGCTTGAGTATGCAGAGGATAAAGCCGTATTCAGTATTGTTGACGGAGCAATTTTGGCTGGCAAGTTCACAAACAATAAAGCCCGCCTCGTTCAAGCATGGATCGAGATCCATCGTGAAGAACTGAACGCCAATTGGCAACTCGCGGTTACTGGTGAGGAAGTGTTCAAGATCGAGCCATTGAAATAGGAGCGAAAAATGAATCCATACGTTAAATCTGTCCAACCCATGGATGATTACCAATTGGCGCTGACATTTGAAAATGGTGAACAACGCGTGTTTGATCTCAAGCCTTATTTAGGAATGGGGGTATTTGCACGTCTGCGAAACATTACTCTTTTCAAAACCGCACGGGTAGTCTCCGGCTCAATCGAATGGAATGGCGAGATAGACTTGAGTTACGATACGTTGTATATTGAAAGCCATGTTGTGGAAACAGCCAGATAGCAATGTTGATACAATCCCCTCATGCCTACCAGTATCACTCCCCCACCCAACGATGACGAAGTGGAATGCGGCAATTGCGGCGCGTATGTTTATCATGATCTGGTGAAGTGTCCGAATTGTGGTGTGTATCTGGTTGATCCTTCCCCTTCCCTGGATGAAGACGAGCCTCCTTCCAATCGACCGAAGAGCAAGTTTGCGCTGTGGGCTGAGTCCGTGTGGCGGAAGTTGCGCGGGGAGCCGCATGTCGCTGAAGAGTTGTTCACGGGCGCGCTGAGGGAGGCGTCCCTGTTCGATGACCTGCTCAAGAAGGTGGGCGGGGACAGGTCCGTGGTGGAACGCTTGATCGAATATGAAAAACAGAAAAAGCCAGATTCAACGAGGTTGATGTCTCTGCAAAAAGCGATACGAAGATGGGAACGGGAGAATGGCTAGCGGAGACCAGATGGATCTCCGTTTTTGGTTAGGAAAAAAAATCAACAACAAGCTAAGCATTGTCACATTCCAAAGTGTCAGCGTGGACGAATCCCTCGGAGGCAGATTCAGGATCAAGTCCGAAAGAGGCGGGTTGTTTGAGGGGAGGTTCAAGGCAGATTGATTAGATGATGTCATTTTCCGCGGTTAATATCCGGGGTGGAGGTACATCCACATCATCAAGTAAAATTGGGATACTTATGGAAAGCGATTATTGGTGCTGGATACACGGAGGTCCTTATGTTTAACGAAAAGGATTTCTACAAGGAAATCGTGGATAATCTGTACGATGGCTTATACTTTGTAGACCGAGATCGAATCATTACTTATTGGAACAAGGGGGCGGAACGGATCACAGGCTACTCGGCAGAAGAGGCTATCGGGCGGGGTTGCCGTAACAATCTACTCAATCATGTCACTGCAAACGGGGTTGAACTCTGTAAGAATAATTGTCCATTGGCGGCTGTGATGGAAGATGGAAATCCGAGAGAGGCGGAGGCATATCTTCACCACAAAGATGGATACCGTGTACCGGTCATTATTCGTGCCACGGCATTGCGTGACGAGGAAGGGAAAGTCATCGGTGCAATCGAATCGTTCAGCAACAATAGACACGTGATCGATACACGCCGTCAACTGCGGGAAATGCGGCATATCGTTCATACAGATCGGTTAACGAGTATCGGCAATCGTCGATTGGTCGAAGGAAGACTGCGCGCTGTGATCGCTGAATGTGCGCACACCAAAAGTTCGGCAGGTTTGCTTTTCATGGATATCGATAACTTCAAACAGGTCAATGATACCCATGGTCATGATGTGGGAGACAAGGTTTTGCGCATGGTAACGTCAACCTTCAACCATTCCCTACGCGCCACCGACACGATCGGGCGATGGGGCGGCGAGGAGTTTGTAGCCATCTTAAAGGATATTGACAATGACGAAGTTCTTTGGAATATCGCCGAGAAGGTTCGCACACTTGTCGAGTTTTCGAGTCTTGATCTTGACGATCAAACCCTGAGCGTGACCCTATCCATTGGAGCCACGCGCTTGCGCTACAATGACACACCCGAATCGATCATCCACCGCGCAGATGGATTAATGTATCAAAGCAAGAGAACCGGTCGGAATACTGTCACAGTAGGCTGACATACATCATGTCATCAGATACAATCCAGCCCATGACCCACTCAGAGTATCGTCAACTCACCCTCTCGGATGTAGAAGAGGCGGCGCAAGTCATCGCGCAAGCGTATGTGGATGACCCGCTCATCTCATACATGCTTCCCTTCAAATCCACGCGGATAAAAACAACTTACAAATTCATGTGTGCGTATGGCGAGATCAACAAAAAAACAAACGCGGTTTTGGCATTGGTGAGCCATTGCAAGGGGTTGCCTTTTGGAAGTTCCCCGATCAGGAATTCATGTCCATCAGCGTTAAAACAGTGGGGAAATTTTTGCCGCTCCTGTTCACGATGTATCCCATCGGCTTTTTCAGGGCAAAGGCAGTCATTGACCGAATCGACCAACTACACGAGAAACATGTCAAAGAGCCGCACTTTTACCTGGATAATCTCGCAGTTCTCCCATCTTCACGCGGCAAGGGGTTGTCGTCCAAACTCATCCGTCCGTTTTTGGAGATGGCAGATGAGCGAAGGGTCATTGCCTTTACCGACACCGTGACAAAATCCAATGTGTCGCTCTATGAGCATTTCGGTTTCGAATGTGTGGAGGCAAGCCCAGTCCCGAACACAGGCATTACAGTTTACGCGTTGATAAGACCAATTCAAGGAGAGAAAACTTTATGAGTACCGAATACATCCCCAAAAGCGCGATGAGCATCCACGCCCACCCTGACGATCAGGATTTTACCGTTGCCGGGACGCTTGCCAAATGGGCGAAGGCTGGATGTGAGATCACCACTGTCATTATTACGGACGGCTCCGCCGGTTCAAACGACCCCGAACATGGTCCCGATTACAAGCCGACTCTTGCCCGAATCCGTACCGACGAACAACGCGCCGCCAACACTCTTCTCGGCATCAAAGAGACGATCTTTCTTGGCTACCCCGATGGCGAACTGGTGGCAACCATCCCCCTCCGCAAGGAACTGACTCGCCTTATCCGCCGCCTCAAACCGGATACAGTCATCATCGGCGACCCGAGCGCTGTCTTTTATGGAAACCGGTACATCAATCATCCCGACCATCGCGCCGCGGCAGAAGCAGCCCTGTACGCGGTATTCCCCTCCGCTGGTTCGCGTCCCATTTTTATGGACTTGCTCGATGAAGGGCTCGAACTACACGAGGTCAAAAGGCTATACATCCACGGTTCCGAACAACCCGATACCTGGGTCGATATCACCGATACACTTGACCTCAAGATCAAGGCGCTGCAACAGCATGTGAGTCAAATCCCTGTTGATAAAGTCGGGAAGTGGTTGACCGATTGGGCGGAGGAGGATGCAAAAGATCAAGGCATGAAGTATGCCGAGAGCTATAAAGTGATGATCTTGAAAAAGGATAAGGAAGAAGAAAACGATTGATTATGAGACGCTAAATGTATCCAAAACCATTAGGGTCTTTTAAAAGACCAGATGCCCAATGATCACAGAGACCACAGTCAACGTGATGTTATCAATATCCTTGTACGGCAACGACTCTACCAACGTACCCCCCAACGCGATTATAGAAACAGGCAGAAGGTAATCCGCCAGCGGCGCGGCAAATATCCCCGCCACAATATAAACGGCAATAACAAATATCGTCATCAACCAGCCACCGATAAAAACGCTCACTAGTCCGGCAAAGCTTTTTTCGCGTGACCAGGCTAACTTCGGCGACTTGACGCGCCGCCCGATGATGTCCGCGATGCCGTCGCCGCCGCACATCATCATTAGGGCAGTGATGCCTATCGGTGAATCCTTCCAGTAGATAACCGTGAACAGCACGAACATGATCCCATAGAACAGTGGTCCGCGAAGGATCTCTTTCGGGTTGCCGGTGCGGGTCATGGCTTCGACAGCGGCTTCATCCTTCATGATCCCCAATCCCACCAGGGCAAATTGGAGCGTGATGAGAAGTGGTATAAGCGCAGCGAGATAGCGGGATATGGCATCATCCGGGAACATCAACCAGCACAACACAAAAATGGGGCCCGTCCCAATATGGATCAACTTGCGTCCGAGTTTGCCGTCCACCCAGCCGCGATAGGCGAAAAAGTCCATCAGGCGCAGGAAGGAAATGGCAATGAGGCAAGTGAGAAAGGTGGCAAGATAGGGATTCATGGATGTTTTCCTAAATTGAATTTTCTGTATTAACACAAAATGCCGTGTTTCAGCACGGCACAATCTAAAACCGTTAATCTGTAATCGTAAATCGAAAGTGGGCCCGGGAGGATTCGAACCTCCAACCAAGCGATTATGAGAAGTCAGGTACAACGCTAAATTTGTATGATAAGTCTTTTGTACAGTATAAACGCAAATGGAAAGAACTTCCTTCAATCATTATTCATCTTCAGACAGTTGCAGCAGTTTAAGTGCCTGATAAAAGTAGAAGAAGGCTTCCGGGCTCGTTTTCTTGATTTTATTGAGCTTGGCGTATGCAGGATTAGAAATGGTCCATGATGAAATATCAATATTGGTTTGAAATCTGGCGATACGACTGGTTCGTTTCAAGATGAGTCCGGCCAGATAAGCAACTTTCGATGCGCAGACAATGGCAGTATCAATCGTGAACGTCGCCGAATAAACAAAAGCTGTCAGTTTATTGATGCCGCTCACCAATTCGGCATATTCTCCACCGGCAGTTGCTCCACGTGTACCAATCAAACAAGCTGTCTGAAATAAATTCAGGAGAACATCCGTGGGGCAAGCTCGGGCATTCCACGGTAAGCCAACTCTTTCGTGGCCGTCAATTCAAAAGTCTTGCATATAAGATCAACATCGGAAGCAACATCGAACAATGCCTTAATGTCAAATAGCTGCTTTGCCATTTCGATGTCTTTTCCCAGCCCATATTGGCCCCCCGTGGTGTTGGGAGCAAAAACTGTCACTTATCTCCCAACAAGCATTCCACCACAGGACAAGTCACAGCGGTCATCTGTCCTTCAACCGACAGAAGAGGTGTATCTATGTTTACTTCCATTAATCCTGGGTACGGATGTTCATCAAACAAGATATCCAGCAAGAAACGACTTTCTTTACTCTGTATAACTGAGTGGAAAAAGAACTTGTAGTGCTGCTTGGGCAGCTCACCAGGGCGGCGATTCTCCTCGTAACGGTGAAACGCACCCTGATCTACGACCGATTCAAAAAACGGAAGGAGGTTCTGGGATTTGGCGAGGACAATGTCAATATCAATATCAATAGAGAATCGGCTGGGCTTTCCGAGCTATAGCGTCAGAGATGTACCGCCCTTAAAAATGAAATCCAGCCCACTCAATCGCAGGTTTTCGACCAAGGTCAGAGCCATGATCATCTTTTCGATCAAGATCGGATCCTTGCCGGCTGTGATCTTCCGAGTCTGCATGATCCATTCTTTGGTTCGGGATTGATTCGATATCATTGTCCGCTTTTCCGTTTCGTTTCAAGTTGTATTCCTGTTTTAGTCTGTATATATTCCTGTACTGTCTTCCCGGCATTCCTACGGCGAGCATATCGAAACATAGTCCTTTGATTTAACCAATAGGTATTAAAAGCATTTTCGTAGATAGTCGATAATTCAGCACCTTGGAAACCAAA
>CAYTDB010000181.1:0-8636 GCA_964436455.1 uncultured Anaerolinea sp.
CTAGGTAGGTAGTCCAGAAATAGGAATTTTTGAAAACAGCAGAATGTCCATCCTGCTGCCATTCGAGATATTCCAAATGATCTGGGTCGCTGCCAATGTGGCATGGTTCGCAGCTGCGTGCCTGACTTGTATAATGTGCCTCCACCCATGTGTAATTGGCGTTGTCATTCACCTGGTACTTTCCGAGTGTGAAATTGTATTCCTTTTGCCCGGTGTTGCACTGTTGAATGGCAATATAATACCCCGAAGCCCAGGCGGTTATATATTGTCCACTTCTGCAGGATCCGAGTATAAGCAGACCATCGTCCCTTTTCGTGTCCACCATGTTCGTATCCAAAACACGTACCACAATATTCTGATATTCTTTGAGTTCTTCGTTTGTTATGTTGACAATTACATCCCCTGAATCGGGCGGTGTGGCAGTGGCGGTTGGTTCAGCCTTGGGGGTCGGGAATGGAAGGGAGCCGCACGAGATCAGGACCACCCCTGTAATAAATATAAATATCACCAATCCCATTCTCCATAAACACCTTGAGTTTTTACCGTGGTTTGCTCTCATGGTTTGCATACTCCTTGTGGAATGCGAACCCTCCAATGTCTTATTAGGACTTTATAGAGCGGGAACATAGTGAAATACTTCCTGTTCTTGTCAGACATTTTTCGTAGGGGACAGGTAGTATCGCATGAGAGCTGTTTTACATTTTCACAACACTGCCTTTGCCAGCGCTTCCATGCCATCCAGATCATCCAGGTCCAGCCATTGGAGCATGATACGTTCCAAGCCCGCTTCCTCCAATCTACTCAATTGTTCCTTGACCTGATTTGAACTCCCTGCCACGATCCCGCGTTCGTGCAGTTGTTCAGCAGTGCGATTGCGCGTGGATAGTTTTTCGTTGAGCGCGGCATCATCCTTACCGAAAAAGCATCCTGTCATCATCGAGCGCCGCACGGAGGAGGAACCCCTGCCTGCCTCCTTCAACGATTCGGTCAACAGTTGATTTCGTTCTGCAAAAACCTGCGGTGTCAGCATCACGCAATTCCATTCCACAGCAAAACGTGCCACCAGCGAGCGCATCCGTTTCCCGCCATCGCCGCCAATTAAGATTCTTGGTCCGCCTTTTTGTCCCGGACGCGGCAGTAATGTTGCGCCATGCACATGGTAATACCTGCCATCGAAAGTCACCGGTTCATCGCTTTGCAGCAGGCGGGTGACCACTTCGAGTCCTTCTTCAAAACGGTCATAGCGTTCCTTGGGTTCCAGCAGGTCAAAGCCGAAGAGATTGTGTTCCCGATCCTGCCAGCCCGCACCCAACCCGAGTGTCAACCGTCCGCCAGAAAGATCGTCCACGGTGGAAGCCATGCGTGCGGTAAATGCCGGGTGCCGGAATGAGAACGGCGTCACCAACGGACCAAACTCGATGCGTTTTGTGTTGTCTGCCAGCCATGTGAGTGATGTCCATAGTTCTAGAGAATCCATATCAGGCGGATTGGCATTCGTAAAATGATCGGAGCGATACAGACCAACAAATCCCGCGTCTTCCACCAGCCGCACGATCTTTTTCCAGCGCTCCCAATTCAGTCCGTTTTGACCTTCGATCATGATCGCAATTTCGAGCATAAGGCCTCCTTTAAATGTCACTCTCCCGAAGGGCACACCGCACTTGCGCTTGGTGCAAGTGTAGGCCAATGTGAGCGGAGCGAAGAGTCTTGTGCAACGTGGTAGGGACACCTGCACTCACCGCAGGTGCGGTGTGTTTCACTTCGTTCAGCATGACATGTCATTTGACCAACTTCGATAACGCCAGCCATGTGCCTTTTTGTTTTGGATGTTCCGCCTCGACAAACAACCGCTTCTTGACCAGACCGCTAATTGCCCTTGTCACGAGTTCCTTTTTCCACCCGAACAGTTTGACCGCGTCCCGTTCCTGCGCTGCGCCGACTGACTCGAAATACAACTCGAGCAGTTTCATCCGTGCTTCGCCTTCACCGATCGAGCGTGCCTGTTCCGGCAAATCCGGAAAATGACGCGGAACGATCTCATAAATGAACGAATACTTCCACGCGCCTGCTTCAGAGACACCAATAGGCAATATCTTGAAATCGGACTGCAAATATTCCAACGCCTTGTTGAACTCGGAGTCCTTTGCATTTGATAATTTTGCCACCTTGCGCAGGTCGAGTGTGTTCATTGACCCTTCTGTAAGTAACGCTTCGTAAACTTGTTTTGAAGCCTGGGTCATACGCCCTTCTTCATAAATGAGCAGGTAATCTTCTTCAGGCGAGCCATAGTTCTCTGACAAAGCATAAAAGTAAGGCGCAATGTCCAGCGAGATCATGGTCGCTTTTTTGCGGAGTATCTTTGCGTAATACCAGATCTTCTTGTCCAGGGCGTTATCCTTCCACCGCCACGTGATGTGACCGGGGTCATCGTGTTTGTCAGCGACCGGCCTGTCGCCGGCGACGGCTGTCCAAAGGCTGGGCATGTCGATGCCTTTGATGGGCCAGAAATACACGAAGCCGCGTTTTTTGACGAAGTTCAAAGCCTGGGCTTGAGATGAAAGCCTTTTTACTGGAGGCAGGTTGAAGGTCCGCGTGCGATGCGTATGCAATTTATCCAATGAAATGACGGACATGAATTTATTGTAGCCTACTTTAATCAAACTACCCGCCATGCAGATTGTGACGGGTAGTTTTGTATTCAGCTATCTATCCCCAATCTTCGTTGCTTTGGTTATTGCAAGCGGGCGATCAACCATTGAATGTCTGCAATGAGCAGGTCTGCTGCTTCTGAAGTGATTGACTTCCCTTTCTGTGCATTTACCTGCTGGAGGAAAGCGTTCAGTATATTGATGGCTGTGTTGACCTTCTTAGCTTTCGCAGCCGCTTGCAGCTTGTCCATCAATCCATGGTAGACATCGGCGGATGAGATTGAGCCATCCTCATACAGGCTGGTGACGACCGACATCATGCTCTGGATCGAGGTTTCCACCGTGAAGGTGACCGAGGCGCTGGAAGTGTTGTAAGCCTTGTCCGTTGCGGTGACTACCAGCGTGTGGGTGGAGTCGGGCAGGTAACCATACAACTCGACCACTTGTCCATTTGTGACGGGTGCGCCGTCCAGCATGGCGGTGACAGATTTGACTCCTGCAATGTCATCCGTGGCGAAGAAGTCGAGGGTGATCGAATCACCGTTCAGGTAGGTCTTCGCTTCGGGAGCATTGATCGTGATGACAGGCGCGGTTGTATCGGTAATGAAGTTGAGCCTGCCTTCGATGGCGGGACTGATCGGGGCGGTCTGTGCCTTGATGTAATCGATCACCGCATCGCGTACATAGTATTGCGTGTCGTTAACAATCTGGCTGAGGGGCCACAGGCTGACGCCGCTGTTGTTGAAATTGCAGGAACCGGCGGCAAGATAGTTGACCGTGGAAACGCGGTAGTAAGTGTCGGCATCTGCAAAGTCGATTTCACCGATCCCGTTTACTTCCAGTGAGACGACATACTGTTTGGCAGGGTCATAGGCAGCCGGATACAGGTCGTTATAGGTGATTTTGCCCACAGCGTTGATATCAAGCATACAGGTGGTGTAGTAGGAATAGCCGCCGTATCCCGGAACATACTTGTAGTAATAGTAGTTGCGGTAGGCGCGTTCCAGCACCGCCTTAAGTTGTGGACCATTCATTTCCATGACGACCAGCGAGTTCTCGTAGGGCATGAGTGTGAACATGTCGCTGACTTTGAGTGTAACGGGGTAAGGTCCGGCTGTGGCGACCGCGCGGTTGGTCATCGCGCCGGAGAGGTGGAAGTCTACGTCAATGCCGTTCTTGGTCTCCAGTTCATAGACCGATGCATCTGCTTGCAAGTTGGCGGCATTGGTCTCTTGGGTGAAGGCTTTCAACGCGTCAATCGGAACCGTGGTTTGTCCGAGGACTGTGTTGTTGTAGGCGGTCAGCATGTTGGTATACGGTGTGACAATGGCATCGATGTCAGGATCTTCAGCATCGCCTGTGGCAACCTTGATATAACGCCCGGTTTGGCTGACTACTTCGTAGTCGCCGCTTCCTAACGGGCGCAGACCAAGTGAAACTTCGCCAAGCGTGTTGTTGTATCGGTAGGCTTGGGTAACAGCCACCGGATCCCCATTTGCATCCGCGACAATTGTCGGCAGGTATTTATATGCACCAAACCCATAGGCTGGATCGGTGTGGCTATGACCGCCGACAAGCGCATCAATGCCCGTGGTGTTTGCCACCAGATTGGTATCCACATTCGCATCCACCTCAACCGACGATGGGTTCTCTGTGAATCCAATGTGAGTCAAGGCGATTACCACATCGTTGCTCGACCCCAGTAGATCAGAAAGCTCCTGCGTCTTGGCAATCGGGTCGGTGAAGGTGAGCCCTGGGATGTTGCTGGGTAACTCATAATTCGGGATGCGGTGGTTGCCGATACCTAGAATGGCTACATCGATGTCGCCTAATGTTTTCTCCACATAAGGCTGTACGTTCGCGGCAGCCAGTCCGTAGGGATTGGCAGGGTCTTCGGTCACATTTGCTTGCAGGACAGGGAAGGTAGCCTGACTCAAAACGCTGGTGAACACATCCTTACCGAAGTTGAACTCATGGTTGCCGAGGGTCATGGCATCGTAGCCCATGGCGTTGAAGGCTTTGATCAGAGGCTGGATGTGCATGGTCGGATCAGTGATCGCGGTTCCGTCTGAGGCGAATCCGGTTGGCGCGGTCTTGAAGTAGTAGCTCATCGCGTCGCCCTGGATGTTGTCGCCGGAACTGAGCAGGAGTGTCCGATCCGGGTTGTGGAGTCGTTCCTGCTTGATGAGTGTGGCAAGCTGGGTATAGCCAACATAGCCTGTCTTATCCAGGTTGCCATGTGAGTCGTTGTGGTGCAGGATCGTCAACGGGACGATCTCGCCTGCTTCATAGGTGTCGTCGCCATCACCATTGCGCGTGATGCGCCCGTCGAGCGTGCCGTCACCATCAGGGCCGAGGTAGGGGTTGTCGGCCGTGTAGTGCGCCGACACGAAGGCGTTCACGGCGTTCAGCATGTCGCCCCAGTAGGTGATGCCGGTCATGTACTTGAACGGCGTGAACCCGTCCTGGCCGGCGGGGGCGAGGAACTCGTTCGTGCCCACCTTGTAGGTCTTCGAGGCATCCAACGGTTCCCACTTGTGGGTGCTATGGTTGTAAACCTCGACATCATAAGCGCCCCAGCCGTACGGCTGCGGTCCTGGGAGGGCGTCGCTGTAGCGGAAGAACTTGTAGCGGATGCCGGATGGTTGCAGCGCGCCCTTGAAGAGGGTGGCCGACTGGTTTAGCAGTTCGTAGATCTGCGCGCCAGTCATGCTACCCACTGCAGTCGCGTTGCCGAAGGGTAGGATCTGGAACATCTGCCCGTAGGTGAGCAGCATCGGGTCGTGGGTCCAGAGCCCATCTGTTTGGCAGTCGGTAGCCGTGCTGGTCCACACCCAATTGCCCGAGTCCACTGGGTCTTCCTTGTCGCACCAGTCAATGCGGATACCGCCGGCATTGTTGAAGAACATATCCACATCATTCGCTGGGTCGGCGTCCTCGTTCAAGGCGCCGTAGATCGCGTCGTCCACAAAGTCGCCCATCATGTTGTCGCCGTTGTAGTTGCGCAGGAGGTCAACCTGTGTGTAACCGATGGGCTGGTTGATGAGTGCCTGGTATGCCGGGTCACTCACGTAGCCGCTGACCATGTCAAGCACCGGCGGGTACTGCGGATCCGAGGTGCTGACAACGAGGGACGCCCAACTCAGGGTCTTGGTCGTGCCGTCGATCGTGACATCGGCGCGCCCGACCCTGCGACCGTTGTAGTACGCCTGCACGACGGTCGTGTTGCCGACCTTGGTTGCAGTCGAGAGGTTCGTGTGGCTGTGTCCGCCGATGATCAGGTCCACCGGCGTGCCGGCGGTGTTGAGCTTCGAGGCCAGGGTTTGGTCGCCGTAGACGGTGAAGCCGTAGCCGTAGCCACCATCGGTGAACCCGTTGTGGCTGAGGACGACAATGAAGTCCGACTCGGCGTCCATCGCGGCGTAGTAGTGCTGGATCGACTCCGCCGGGTCACGGAAGCACAGGCCGGCGGTGGCCTCGGCGATCGTGATGTACGGGGTCTCCACCGAGCCGACGCCGATCACGGCGACGGTGGCGGTGTTGGGGGCGGCGCCCACGGTGAACAGCTCGTAGGGTGTCACCGCAGGGTTGAACGGACCCCAGGTGCAGGAGCCGTCGGCGGCCTTCGTGGTGATGTTAGCCACGACCATCTGCATCGGGGTCTCGTCGGCCGTAGCGGGAGACTCGGCTTGGGCGATCCGCTCGCCAAGAACCGTCTGGCCCCAGTCGAACTCGTGGTTGCCGAACGTAGCGGCGTCGAAGCCAGCTGTTCGGTAGTAGTCGATGGTGGGTAGACCTTTCTGCAGATTCGAGAGTAGGCTGCCTTGCATCATGTCGCCAGCGTCTAGAGCGAGGACGTTCTGGTCACCAACGGCCGCCCGGACATCAGCGATCTTCTGAGCTACCCTGGCAGCTCCAGGATTAGAACCACTTGGCTCCAACTGCCCGTGAAAGTCATTGGTGTGCAAAATAGTGAAGGTTACTGGGCTGGTGAGCGCTTTGGGCGCGGCGCCAGCTGTTGTTATAATCTGGGAGAACAAAACAACGAGTACAACCAACAGGGTTGATGCTCGTCGGGTTTTACTTGTGGACATATAACCCCTCCATTTGGGTTAAGGATCTGGTTTATTATTTTTTTGTTGACTTGCCAGAGTCTTATCAAAAAAACACCTCGTACTAGGTTGTCACTGTCTTTCAATTAATCTCTTGAGAGAGTCCTCCTTTCACCTAACTGAAATCATTTACATCATCGAAGTAAATTACGAGAATCAAAACTGCTGCAAGGTTTTCAATTGCAATTTCATTATTGAGCCTTCGCAGTCATCTTTCAAATGACATTCATCACCGAATTGTCATGACATGGTTACAATGTGGCATTATTTGTAAAACAACCCAAAAAGATAATAGTTGTATAATCCCTCACATGAAAATTTTGTTCATCTTCCTCGATGGCATCGGCTTGGGCGAAGACAACCAGGGCATTAACCCATTTGCCAACGCGCAAACGCCGAATTTGAGCAGGCTGTTGGATGGCGGGTCGTTATTTGCAGGATGCGCACCCTTCATTGGCGAAAACGCAACATTGCTGGCGATCGATCCAAATCTCGGTGTGGATGGTTTGCCGCAATCTGCAACCGGGCAGGCGGTTTTGTTGACGGGAAAAAATATTCCGCTTGAGTTGGGCTATCATTATGGACCGAAACCGAATCAAGAAGTTGCCGCATATTTGAATGGTGAGACACTGTTCTCGCATTGTACAAAAAATGGGAAGAAAGCTGCATTACTCAACGCGTACCCACCGCGCTATTTTGACGGGATCGATTCGGGGAAGCGTATCTACTCATCCATACCGATGGCGGTGACGAATGCAGGATTGGAACTCTTCAAGCAAGATGACCTTTATGAAGGGCGCGCATTATCAGCCGATTTCACCGGTGATGGATGGCGAACCATGCTGGGATTCCCCGACTCGCCTGTAATGACCCCACATCAGGCTGGACGCAAACTCGCCTCGCTTGCGATGGGTTATGACTTCTCTTTGTTCGAATACTGGGCAAGCGACTACGCCGGTCATAAACAGGATATGGACCAGGCGGTTGGGTTGATGGAGGCTTTTGATGATGTACTTGGAGGAGTGGTGGAAAGCGGGAAGTTGGATGAGTTGCTGGTTGTGGTGACTTCCGATCACGGCAACATGGAGGATATGTCCACGCGCAGGCATACGGCTGCGATGGTCCCTGCGTTGGTGATTGGGGATCAGGCGGCGAGGGATGAGTTCACGCGCGGGATGACAGATTTAACTCATGTAGCGCCTGCGATTTGGAAGGCAGTAGTTTCGTAGCTTTGTCTTAAACAAACCGCATGAAGACCTGATTGCCGAGCAGGTGTCCACGGTTGGTGAGTCTTACCCTCGCCCGCTTCAACACACTTAGCGCGGCGCCTACCCCCTCTTCCATAGGGAGAGGGGTATCAGTTTGTTCAATCAACCCCAATTTCAACAATTCACTGATTTCTTTCCCAAACACATCCTGCATGGATTGTCCAAACCGTTTCTGGAACTCATCAGTTGAAACTCCTTCCAATGTGAGGCGCAGACCGGTCATCATGAACTCGGACATATCGTCTTGTAAAGATTGTTTGTGGTGGTTGACGGTGGCGGGGGAGAGCGGGAATTGGTAACTGGTAATTGGTAAATTGGCCAATCGTTCGATGTAGGTTTTTATGCGGAGAACATTCGAGTAGCGGTAGCCGTTGGCGTATCCGTGCCCGCCGGCGCCGAAGGCGAGGTAGGGAAGTCCACGCCAGTATTGGAGGTTATGTTTGCAAGCAAACGACGATGGACGATGGACGATGGACGATGGATCGTTTACGGTCAATGGTCTATCGTCTTTCAATGCCCAATTGGAAATTTCATATTGAAGATAGCCATTTAATTCGAGTGTCTCTCCCAGCCATTCATACATTTCAGCCGCGAGATCGGGATCTGGG
>CAYTDB010000182.1:0-8541 GCA_964436455.1 uncultured Anaerolinea sp.
TGACAAGCATCTCGATCATCTGCTCGACTGCCAGGAGTAAGAGCGCCAAACTTATTACTACAACGAGAGTTCATATTACAACGAGACTTCGGTTATTACAACGAGACTTTACTCTTGCGGTGTTTTGAGTCTCTATGAGCCAGTTGGGAACGAGCCTTTTTGAGATGAGAGCGATAGGCAGCATGATTGCGATGCTGGTGGTACTTTACGATGGCGACAACATCGCGCCTATGTTTGAATTGACGCTCAACGACTTCGGCAGCCAATTGATGTGCTTGGGAGGTGGTGAGGGCCGGACTTTTTTTTGGAACAGCAGGCGCAAGCGTGTCAAAAACAAATGAGCCAGGAAGGATTGCAGCATATGGTGATGCCAACCTTGCCAGGAGCGTGTTTCATACTGATCCAATCCGACTTCACCTTTACCTTCCTGCAGCGCAGTTTCCACTGGCCATCTCATTCCCAGCAGGCGTGTCAATTCTTGTACCGGGCAGTCTTTGGGTGCGTTGCTCAAGTAATATTTTGTTTCGGGCTGAGCACCCAGTGAGCGACGGAAGATCGCCCAGCTGCGGCGCCCAGGCAACTGGTCCTGCACCGGTGTCACACGCACAAAAGCCAATTCAACCAGCAGCAGCCCTTTACTGCCTTCTTTGATCTTACGACGTTGCCATACACCCTGTGACAACTGATGCATCAGCGCACGCATTTCCAGTGGTTGTGGCGAGGCGCGCGTCACGCGTGGATGCAGGCGTGGTCGACCGGCGGGACCTTGTCCGGGGGATTCGATCGCCGGTCGACGCAGCCAGACGCGCGTGTCGGCCGGCACCTCTGCCAGATACCACTTGTCCAAAGTCGCGATTCCCTTCAAAAATGCGGGAACTTTCCCGTAACTTTCGTCGCATGTCACCCAGCAGAACGGAACGACGCCGCGCTGACACACCGTCGTGATCATCTCCAAACCCAACTCCGGCTCGGTACGAAAGGCCAAGTTCTGCGGGAGCCCACAGGCTTGCCAGCGTGACTGCGACCTGGCCGCAAACCATTTCTCCGGCACATAGAGACGCTCATCCAGAAAGGCATAGCCGCGACGACTGGCATACACGAGGAAGACACCTTCCTGGCAATTCGCGATCTTTCCCAGGTGACCACAATATTGATGAGCCACGCCGGCTGAGGATCGACCTTGCTTAGGAAAACCACTCCCATCCACGATGATCACACCATCTTCTTCACCTAACCAGGAACTTACCAAAGCTTGGATTTGCATCACCAAAGGTTCTATGTCCCATTTACTCTGCCCAATGAATTGTTGTATCCGGCGTATGGCATTCAGGTCCGGGCCAATCAACTCCAGTATCATCGGTTCAATGGTCTTGCGTTCCACACCACTCAACTGCCCGCAAAAATACAGCCAGGAGGCTTCGCATTGTTCGCGACGTACAAATAGTGATTCAAATTGCCGATGAAACATTTGCAATTCCTCTGCACTCACGGCCACATCGTGCCCACCTATCCTGTCTATGGGCTTGCGACCGCTGGCGGGTGGCCGCCAGCCAGCCCGACGTTTGATCCTTTTGCTCTTTCGACTCATGGCGCTCTCCTTTTCTTCCTGTCACGCCGATAAGCCTAAACCTTAAACTCTCGTTGTAGTACTAACCCCACCCATCGAAAAGTCCGTTTTCATCAGTTCACAACCAATAGTACAATTGCTGTAAGCCAACCTATCTATCATAAATAATTTTATTGTTACCCGAATCAAGGTGGGTATAAGGAGAAGAAATGGCTAAAGTTTTTATTTCCTATTCTCGCAAAGACATAGAATTCGCAAAACGTCTCACGGGGGAATTGCAGAAGAGTGAACTCGACTTCTGGATCGATTGGGAAGGCATCCCTCCTACGGTGGATTGGTGGAAGGAAATTGAAAAAGGCATCGAAGAAGCGGATGTCTTTCTCTTTCTCATCAGCCCCGACTCTGCCAAATCCAAAGTCTGCGGACAGGAAATTGATGTCGCCGTCAAAAACGGTAAGAGGATCATCCCGATTGTCGTGCGGGAGATCGAGTGGCAGGAGACACCGCCTCAACTTGGACATTTGAACTATATCTTCTTTAGCAGGGATGATGACTTCGATACTGCGATCAAGAAAGTAATGACCGCCATTCAGACGGATTACAAATGGGCGGCAATCCATCGTCGCTTACAGGTCAAGGCATTGGAGTGGGAAAGGAGCCATAAAGAGAAGAGTTTCCTGTTGCGTGGCAAAGATTTGCAGGATGCCGAGTTTCAGCTTGCCACCAACACATCCAAAGACCCACATCCCACCGACTTGCAGCGTGAGTATGTCTTCAACAGCCGCAGAGCCGCCGACCGGCAGCGCAGGATCACCACAGGGATCTCAGCGGCTGGCATCGTTGCGCTGGCGGCGCTTGTAGTATTCGGGTTTATCCAGGCGGGCAACGCGAACCGTAATGCCGATGCCTCGCAGAGGAATGAAGCCACCGCCCAGGCAGCCAGCACCCTTGCCTTGTCCAACGCCATGACCGCCCAGGCAGCCAGCACCCTCGCCATATCGAACGAACAGGAAGCCAGAAGGCAGGCTGAGGTGGCGCTGGCGCGCCAGCTTGCCGCACAGGCTCAGCCCCTGTTCGCCGGGGGCAATTCGCGGCAGCGCACCGCCGTGTTGCTGGCGATCCAGTCCATGCGCCTGTTCCCCACCCTGGAGGCTTCGCAGATCCTGCTTGACAACACACTGGCAAAGCCGCTCGTCCGCATGGAGGTTGACGACTGGGTGACCGCGCTTGCCTACAGCCCCGATGGGAA
Organism: uncultured Anaerolinea sp.; assembly: GCA_964436455.1. Taxonomy (GTDB): domain Bacteria; phylum Chloroflexota; class Anaerolineae; order Anaerolineales; family Villigracilaceae; genus Defluviilinea. Next base: position 2,817 of record CAYTDB010000182.1, read on the forward strand.
GTATGTGGTGTCGGGGAGCACGGATGGCACTGCCCGCGTCTGCGATGTGGTCACGGGTGTGGAGGTCGCCCGCATGCTGCACGATGAGCCTGTGTACGCGGTCGCCTTCAGCCCGGATGACAGGCTGGTCGCTTCGGGGAGCGATGATGGTGCTGTCCGCGTATGGGATGCGTCCACAGGCGCCGAGGTCGTTCGGTTCGTGCATGCCGACATGGTGAACTCTGTTGTCTTCAGCCCGGATGGCAAGTATGTCGCTTCGGGAAGTTCCGACAACACTGCCCGCGTGTGGGAAATCGCCTCGGGTCGGGAGGTTGCCCGCATGACCCATTCAGATTACGTGAACGTAGTTGCCTTCAGCCCCGACGGCGGGTTTGTGGTTTCGGGTGGAGCCGATAACACAGCCCGCGTCTGGGATGCCGCTACAGGCGTCGAGGCAGCCCGCATGCTTCACTTCGTCTCCGCCGTGCCTGTCATTGGCGGGGGCGGCGGAGGCCGCGAAGGCGGGGAGGGCGTGTCATATGTTGCCTTCAGCCCCGATGGAAGGTTTGTCGTCTCCGGGGGATGCGACCAGCGGGATAATGTCAGTCAATGTGTGCGGGGCAGCGCAATTCTCTGGGGTGCAGTCACTTCCCGGGAGATCGCCCGTGTGACCCACGCCGCCCAGGCATCTTCGGCTGCCTTCAGCCCGGACGGGCAATACCTCGTCTCGGGCGGGATCGATGGACTGGTGATCGTGTGGGAGGTGCCCTTGGGTAGGGAACTCGCCCGCATGAGGCATGATGCGGCGGTCATTTCCGTCGCTTTCAGCCCGGATGGCGCAGACGTGATCTCGGCAAGCGCCGACAACACAGCCCGCGTGTGGGAAATGGCCTCGGGTACGGAGGTCGCCCGCATGACCCATGATGGACCTGTGCGCTCGGCTGCCTTCAGCCCGGATGGCAGATCTGTGGTCTCTGCCGGCTCCGATGGCACCATAAGTGTCTGGGAACCGGTCACGGGAAAATATGTCTCCCGAATGAACTTCGGGTATGCATGGGCTTTCAGTCCCGCAGGCAGGTATATGTCGGGCAGGGTCTGTGAAGCGGTGGATTCCAACGATTTTTGTACGCGCGTCACTGTGTATGCGTGGGAGATCGCCTCAGGCAGGGCGATCAAACAGATAACCTATGATTCGGGTGTGATCTCTACCGCCTTCAGCCCGGATGATCGCTTTTTTGCCTCCGGAAGTTATGATAATTCCATCCATGTGCTGGATCTTGCCAGTGGAACCGAAATTGCCCGTATGGCGCATGAGGAGGCCGTGAATTCGGTAGCATTCAGCCCGGACGGCGAATGGCTGGTCTCGGGGAGTTGGGATGGTACGTCTCGCGTCTGGGAGGCTGAAACGGGGCGGGAGGTCAGCCGCATGACCCACGAGGATGGCGTTCAGTCGGCTGTCTTCAGCCCGGATGGAAGGTACGTGGTTTCAGGCGCGGGCGACTCGGTCCGCGTTTGGGAGGCAGTCAGCGGGAATGAAGTGACCAGGATTGTCGACACGTTCGTGAGAAATGTATTGTTCAGCCCGGACGGTAGGTATGTGCTCACCGCGGGCGCGGGTACGAGCGCCCGCGTCTGGGATGCGGATACGGGGGAGGAGATAGCCGGCATGCACCACAACGGCACTGTAATGTCCATTGATATCAGTCCGGACGACCGGTATGCGGTGTCAGCCGCAGTCACGGGTGTAAAGGTGTGGGAAACCGCCACCGGAAGGCAGATCGCCGGCATGCTTCATGATGATTTTGTAAACTTTGCTTCTTTCTCTCCGGACGGCATGTATGTGGTCTCGGCGGGCGGCGACGGCACTGCCAGGGTTTGGGAGGCGTTGACCGGCAGGGAGATCGCCCGCATGACATATGACGATCCTGTGGCAAATGCCACTTTCAGCCCCGATGGGAAATATGTGATCTCAGCCAGCGGCGGCGAAACGCAGGTGTGGGCGTATCTGCCCAATGATCTGATCGCCCGGGCCTGTTTGCGTGTGACTCGCAACCTAACCCGCGCTGAATGGACCCAATATATTGGAAACACATTACCCTATCAAGCCGTATGCGAGAATCTACCAATCGAACCTGAAACCACGCAAACACCATGATATTGCCCATGTAAAATTTACTGTACACGTTCGGTAAAACAGCCAAGAAGAAATGTCGAAAGCAAAGAAAGCAACAAAATATGCTGGAGGGATGATGTTCCTCCAGCAATGGATCAAGAAAACCCGAGACCTCTCTCCCGTAAAGAAATATAACGGCCACCGCCGCCAATCACAATATGATCCTGTAGCTGGATGTCAAAGAGCTTTCCAGCCTGTACGGCTGCACGAGTAACTGCCACATCCTCATTATTTATATGGAGAATCCAATTGACTTGACCATTCACACTGAGTAGAGTGAAGGTAGGAGGTCCCCATGAATAATGATGTGTCGAATCAGCCAGCCGTACAATTTGCTATTACTTGGGAAAAGGGCAAAGTCAGTGAGATCACCACCAATTCCAGACAGGTCAATCATTTCCTGGACTTGATGAGGATGAGCCGTGCATATAACACCTGGGTGAGTTATGCCCAGGATCTCAAGGTATTCTTCAAGGTGATCATGAAGACTCCTGAGACGATCACACGCGCCGATTGTCTCGAATTTATGAAGCAGCAGGATCGGGCGGGTTGTTCCGGGGCAACCATCAATCGTCGTCTGGCAGCCATTTCCTCACTGTTCAATGAACTCTGTTTGCTGGAACCGGAACACTTTTCCAGGAACCCGGTGTATCCGCGCCAGGGTTATTGGGAATCAAAGCGAAAGGGACAGAGTTTGTATCGCAAGCAAGCCCAACCCATCCCCAAGATTTTGTCCGAGCATGAACTGCATACATTCTTCAGTGCGTTACACAGCTGGCGGGATCGAACGCTGGTCTTGTTGATGTGGATCAGTTGTTTGCGGATCAGCGAGGCGGTCAATGATCGCCGCCTCGATCGCAATCTCAATGTGATCCGACATCCCGATACCGCCAATGCAATCCTGGATCTCGACCGCCAGGCTGAACATGTCCAGCGCACCGATCTTATCGACCAGGTCGGGGTTCTTGCGGATAAATTCGAGAGCGGTGTTCTTCACCTGCTCAATAGTAACGGTGTAGATGTTTCCATTCACATCCAGGCAGTGTTCTTTCAACTGCCTGCCCAATTCGTCGAGAAGGCATTGCGGGCAGTGCCTCGCATGTGCCACGTCTGCGCAGTCACATTGCGGCTCTTCATCATCCTGGAATGGGCAATCTGGTTTGTGTACAGTGTGGCGGTTCTCCCATTCTTCATCGGAGAAGCCTTTCTTGCAGATGATGCAGTTCGCCCCTTCCTTTTCAGGATATTTGGTTGTAGTCATTTGAATACCTCCATGTGGAATGAAAAAAGCAGGGACGAGTACGTCTCTGCTTTTTATGTTCCGATTTGCTTGTTGTTTATTTGGAATAGTGGTATCTCGCCTGGAGGAAATCGATCCGATCCTCACGCACGAGATATACGATACGATGCTCCTGTGTCAATCGCCGCGACCAACAGCCTGGCGCCAGGTACTTCAATGGCTCGGGCTTGCCAATGCCGTCAAACGGATCGCGCAGAATCGCCTCGATCAATTCAAAGGTGCGCACCGCCAGTTTGCGATCGGTCTCGACCCAATAACGCAGGTCTTCGATGAACTCGTCCTGAAAAACTGCCTCACGCTTTTTCTGTTTCAAGGCCCACCTCGCGGCGCAGTTCTTCACTGGATTCCGACTTACCTTTGCTCTTCAAAGCTTTTGCCAAGGCAGATAGAACCCGCTCGGCATTTTGAGGAGAGCGCAGAAGGTAGGCGGTTTCGGTCAGGCTTGCCAGTTCGTCCGCAGAGATCATGGCAACATCCTCGGATCCGCGCCGTTGGATGATGATCACTTCGCGGTCTTTTGTCACTCGGTCAAGTAAACTCGCAAGTTGTTCGCGTGCGCTGGTATATGTAAATTCGATCGTCATGAATACCTCTCCGTCGTACAGGGTTTCTGTACAACATTATACCTCCGTTTAATTGTTCTTGTATGTGGGCAATGCCCATATGCCACGATCAGGATAGGAGGGAACTGTCGTTTTCATTGGCGTGACTGATCACCACGTTCACTGATCCAGCAACGGCGCACAGCGATCTTCACGATCCAGTCGGGCGTATCTGCATAGAAGCGCTGATGTCCAATACGATTGTCGTTGTAATACCAGTCATTGGTTGTGGCGATGTCACCCACGTTCTCGTAGTGACGCTCGGATGGAATGTTCCCACCATGTTCCGCCTGCCATTCTGTATCCCATTTCTTGCATTGCTCAATATGAGCAATGCGATCTTCAGGTGTAGCGATAATTGAACGGATGTGGGGAACATCCAAGATCTGTTGGTTCATAAAAACATACCTCCAAGTTGAGTTCGCAACCCGTAAGAACAGATTGCTTCAAAGGTCTTCGTGTGTGACACAACGACCCATGAAGCAATCCATAAAAGAGGTTGCGAGTGGGACTGTCATACTCCACCCGCTCCCAATACCTACGCCCGTTTGGTGTAAGCGTCAAAGCGCTCGTCTTGTGCAAAACGACCTGACTTGGCGTACCAAATCAAGTAAGCGTTGTACAGAAGAACAGTGGCAATGACAATAATAAGGAGTTTGACGATCATGCGTGCACCTCTCAGTGTTTTGGGGCGGGACATCGATTGCCTCGCTGTTCACCCAGATTATTCCCTACATTCATTTCACGCTTGTAACGCTCTAACATCACTACAAGAAACTTTTGAAAATGACCATTTACATAACCTATTACATTTGGTCTCAAGTGAGTTGATTATATATGGCTATAAATTTCGCAAAAGAACGTAGGCGGCACTAAAGCCTGAGACGAGCGACTATCACTGTAATGGCAAGTAAAACAGGATACGTCTGAGAGGGTGATTGTTTTTTAGGGCACTACACACAGTAAATCGCACCATGAAAATCCGCCCTTAAAAGGTGGATTTTCATGGTATGATGGCGCTATGATTTCTCGAACCAAATTACAAAATACAATCCAGCGCAAATTGGAAGCCAATCGTGTTGTGGGGTTGATTGGCCCCCGCCAATGCGGTAAAACGACCCTGGCAAGGCAATTCGTCCCCCCGACATCGGCAAATTATTTTGATCTAGAAGACCCTTTTAGCCTGGCAAGGCTCGATCAGCCAATGACATCCCTGCAAGATTTACAGGGATTGGTAGTTATTGATGAAATTCAGCGCCGTCCGGACCTTTTTCCGGTTTTACGAGTTTTGGCAGACCGAACCCCTTTGCCAGCGCGCTTCCTGATTTTGGGTAGCGCATCACCTGAATTATTGCGGCAATCATCCGAGTCGCTGGCCGGACGAATTTCAATCATCCAAATGAGCGGATTCAGCCTGGAAGAAGTGGGTGCAGAATCACAAAACCTGCTATGGCGTCGCGGGGGTTACCCACTGTCATTCACCGCTTCCAACGACGAAACCAGCCTGGAATGGCGTAAGGATTTTGTTCTCACTTTTTTAGAACGGGACATTCCACAGTTTGGGTTCAATATTCCATCCACCAGTTTATTCCGTTTTTGGAGCTTACTGGCCCACTATCACGGGCAAGTCTGGAATGTGGCTGAAGCCGCCCGCACCCTGAGCGTTGGCGA
>CAYTDB010000183.1:0-5180 GCA_964436455.1 uncultured Anaerolinea sp.
AGACCATGCCGCTCATCATTGAGTTCATCCAGGGACTCATCCGCAAGGAAGCCGCATACGCCGCGCCGAACGGTGATGTCTATTTCAGTGTGATCAGCGACGATGACTATGGCAAACTTTCCGGCCGCAAGCTCGACGATATGCAGGCAGGCGCACGTATCGAAGTGGAAGAATCCAAAGACCACCCGATGGACTTCGCCCTCTGGAAAGCTGCCAAACCGGGCGAAATTTCATGGGACAGCCCGTGGGGTAAGGGCCGCCCCGGTTGGCACATCGAGTGCTCCGCCATGAACCTCGCCGAACTCGGCGAACAGATCGACATCCACGGTGGCGGCAACGACCTCATCTTCCCGCACCACGAGAACGAGATCGCGCAAACCGAATCCTACACCGGCAAGCAATTCGCCCGCTACTGGATTCACAATGGCATGCTGCAACTCGGCGGCGAGAAGATGTCCAAATCGCTGGGCAACATCGTCAGCATCAAGGACTTCCTTGCCAAACGTGATGCCGATATCATGCGGATGCTCGTCCTAAGTGGGAACTATCGCGCGCCACTGATCTTCAACGAAGAGACTCAGGACGCCGCGGAAAAAAACATCGAGCGCCTCAAAGCTGCCCTTCGTCCTGCCTCCCCCTCCGCAAGCGGACTCTCCGCTGACGCCGCCTCCGGGCTGTCATCCCAGGCGGACTCAACCAAAGACTCCTTCGTCAGTGCCATGGACGATGACTTCAATACCCCGCTCGCCCTCGCCGCGTTGTATGAACTGGTCAAGGCGATCAACACCGCGCGTGACAACGGCGCGAACGAAGAACAGCTCAAGCCTGCCCAATCCACGCTGCGTGAATTGACGAAGGTACTTGGTTTGCGCTTGCAGGAAAAGCAAGGTTCAAGCGACGATGAAGCGAAAGTCAATGCATTGATCGAAGAACGCACGGAAGCACGCAAACAGAAAAATTGGGCACGCTCGGACGAGATCCGTGACCAACTCAAAGAGATGGGCGTGACCATCGAAGACAGCAAAGACGGCACGAAGTGGAGATGGAGTTAGATTGCTAAATCGTAATTAGTGAATGAAAACTTCCGAGTCGATGGGCTCGGAAGTTTTTTGTTTATCAATCTCAAGGAGTCTATACTTTGGCTAACAAGGAAGAAAAATCTCTCTGTGACTTACTCGATCCAATATCCCCGCAGAGTAATCACCGTAATTCGCTGCGTTATTTTGTGCGCGGCTTGTTTCCACTCCTTTCACGGACAAGCATTTCAGGTCTGGAAATATTTCCCAAAAACGGACCTCTGATCGTTGTGGGAAATCATACCGGTGCGATGGAAGTTGTGTTGATATTTCTAACAAATCTCTTAGTTTCCACCTCTTGACGAATCCTTAACCTCCGTATAAATTTAAGCACGCTTAACTAAAAAGAAGGCTTAACAATGACAAAATCAGTCCAGTTTACTCAGTCCATCCGTTCGTGGATGGATGTTTTTATGCACCGTTCCATGCGCGGCTGGGGTCTCTTTGCCAAATCCACAGGGCTTTCGATGCCGCAGTTCAGCGTGCTGATGCAACTGCACCACAAAGGTGCGTGCGGCATGTCTGAGATCAGCGAACGGTTCGAGGTCACGCCTGCCGCGGCGAGTCAACTTGTGGATAAACTCGTTCAGAACGGATTCATCGTCCGTGAGGAAGACCCGAAAGACCGTCGTGCCAAGCTGTTGAATCTAACGAACAAAGGTAGGGATCTTGTCCAGCAGGGAATCGAAGAACGTTATCGCTGGGTGGATCAACTGGCTGAACGGTTGACCGATGAAGAACGCGTTCAGATCAGCAAAGCGCTCGATATCATGACACGCGCCGCTGAAGGCTTGGAAGCGGAACCTGTCCGCTAACAGACAGTTCCCAAAAATCTCCATTTTCAATTCATAACAGAGATATACACTTGATAAGATAAGGAAAATGAATGAAAGGTATTTTACAGGATAAAGTTACCGTTATCACCGGCGGCTCACGCGGTTTGGGATACGCCATCGCGGAAACCTATGCACGGGAAGGAGCAAGAGTAGTCATCGCCTCCCGTTCGCCTCGCAGCGTGGACCGGGCGGTTGATTCGCTTCGAGAAGCCGGGTACCCGGCTGCAGGTCTGGTTTGTGACGTGTCCGACATCCAGCAGGTGGAAGCGTTGGCAGAGTTTGCCATCCGCATGTTTGGACGGATCGATATCTGGGTCAACAATGCGGGACTCTCCGCTCCGTATGGACCCACTGCCCACATCCCCAGCGACAATTTCAAGAATGTGATCGATACGAACATTACCGGTACGTATAACGGATCGGTGGTTGCCATGCGGAATTTCGCACGACAAAAAGGCGGCAAGTTGATCAACCTGCTCGGGCGCGGCGACAGCGGTTCGATCCCGTTGCAGAACGCGTACAGCTCGAGCAAGGTCTGGGTGAGTAACTTTACGAAGGCGCTAGCAAAGGAATACAAGAACAGCGGCGTGGACGTATTTGGCTTCAACCCAGGTTTGGTAAAAACAGAGATGTTGAGCCAGGTCGAGGCTGTGAGCGGGTACGAACACAAAATGAATCCCCTGCGTTTCGTTGCCATGTTATGGGGCAATGAAGCCGAAGTGCCGGCGCAGAAAGCGCTCTGGCTTGCCTCTTCTGCAACAGATGGGAAGAGCGGCATGCAGGTGACGGTTTTGACTGCATGGTTCATGCTTTCACGCATTATTGCTCTGCTTTTTAAAAAACAACAACATGTGTTGATGGAATTGAACATCACCTCCGTGGAACCCGCCATTGGCGGCGATTGATTTTTGGAATCAGGAAGGAACAAGAACAGCCATGACTCGATTGGCAAAATACGTAAAACCCTATTTGTTGATGCTTATCACATCCATCCTGCTTTTATTTGCGCAGGCAAACTTTGACCTGGCATTGCCGGATTATCTCTCGCGCATCGTCAATACCGGCATCCAGCAGGGCGGCGTGGAAAATGCTATGCCGGTTGCCATCCGTCAAAGCGAGATGAACCGCGTGCTGATCTTCATCGACGCGGCAGAAAAGGATTCTGTCCTTGCAGGTTACACCCTCGTGGACAGCAACTCACCTGACTATGAAAAGTACCTCGAGGAATACCCCGCCCTTGCGGATGGACCGATCTATGTTTTGAGTGACGTTGAGAAGGCAGAGATCGACCGTCTTAACCCGATTATGGGCAAGGCACTATTGACGGTCTCTGGTATCGAACAAGTAATTGCCGACCCATCCAAAGCAACGCAAATGGGTGGAGCGTTCGACAACTTTGACCTAAGCAAGTTGCCTCCGGGTATGGATGTGTTCACCATGCTTGGGCAGCTTCCTGCTGCACAAATATCGAAGATCACAGATGCCGTTGATCAAAGATTCAGTGCAATGGGCGAGAGCATGATCGTGCAAGCCGCGGTTAGTTCTGTCAAAGCAGAATATCAAGCCCTTGGCATGAACACCGACAATCTGCAGAACAACTACATCCTCTCCGTTGGTGGATGGATGTTGCTGTTGACCCTTGCCTCGGCAGTCTGTACCATCACCGTGGGTTATCTTTCGGCACGCATCGCTGCCGGCGTGGCACGCGACCTCCGCCGTGACACCTTCCAGAGAGTGGAGAATTTCTCCAGCACCGAGTTCGAACACTTCTCCACCGCATCCCTGATCACACGCACGACCAATGACGTGACCCAGATCCAGATGGTCACCATGATCATGATCCGCATGGTCTTCTACGCGCCCATGATGGGGATTGGCGGCATCCTCAAAGTGCTCTCGAAGGATTCACCGCTGGCATGGATCATCGTTGTAGGTGTGTTGATGCTGGTCAGCCTGATCATCATCGTGGTTTCGATTGCCATGCCCAAGTTCAGGATCATCCAGAAATTGACTGACCGTGTCAACCTTGTGGCACGCGAGAACCTCTCCGGCATGATGGTCATCCGTGCCTTCAACATGCAGCAGTTCGAAGAGGACCGTTTCGATAAAGCCAACATCGACCTGACCGCTGTTTCCCTGTTTATCAACCGCGTGATGGTGGTGATGATGCCTGTGATGATGTTCGTAATGAATCTCGTCATGGTGGGAGTCATCTGGTTTGGTGCAAAGCAGGTTGCTGATGGGAACATGCAGGTCGGTGACATGATCGCGTTCATGCAATACGGCATGCAGATCCTGTTCTCGTTCCTGATGATGTCCATGTTGTTCATCATCCTCCCGCGCGCTTCGGTATCCGCTGAACGCATCGCTGAGGTCCTCGAAACCGAGATCCATATCCACGATCCGAAAGAGCCGAAGAAGTTCCCCGAGCCGTTCAAAGGCAGGGTCGAGTTCCGCAATGTATCGTTCCGCTACCCCGGCGCGGATGAAGATGTCCTGCACGATATCAACTTTACAGCGCTGCCAGGTCAGACCACGGCATTCATTGGTTCGACCGGCTCCGGTAAATCCACCATCATCAGTTTGCTGCCGCGCTTCTATGAAGTATCCGGCGGTTCCATTTTGGTCGATGGTGTGGACATCCGTGATGTGACTCAGCATGAATTGCGCGAAAAGATCGGCTATGTGCCGCAAAAAGGTGTATTGTTCTCCGGCACGATTGAAAGCAATCTTTTATACGCAGATAAGAACGCCACCCCGCAAATGCTGGAGGATGCCGTTGTGATCGCACAAGCGAAGGAATTCGTGGCATCCAACCCAGAAGGATTGGCAAAGGAAATTTCCCAGGGCGGGGCGAACGTCTCTGGAGGACAAAAACAACGCCTCTCGATCGCCCGGGCAATTGTCAAACGCCCCCCGATCTATATCCTCGACGATAGCTTCTCCGCCCTCGACTTCAAGACCGATTCCGCACTGCGAAAGGCATTCAAGGAGCAGGCGGCGGACAGCACTTTATTGATCGTCACCCAACGCGTCTCCACCATCAAGAATGCCGAGCAGATCATCGTGCTCGATGAAGGTCGCATTGTTGGCAAGGGAACGCATAAAGAATTAATGGAAACCTGTGAAACGTATCGAGAGATTGCCACGTCGCAACTCACTCAGGAGGAATTAGCATGATGATGCAAAGCAGACCCGGACGCGGCGGTCCTGGACGCGGTGGACCCATGGGAGGTCCCGGCGGACACATGATGGGCGCTCCCACAGC
>CAYTDB010000183.1:5190-8491 GCA_964436455.1 uncultured Anaerolinea sp.
GACCGCCGCGCTGACCATCCAGGCACTAAAGATGGCGCTCCAACAGCGAAAGCCCAGGATTTTCAAGTTACGATGAAGAAACTGATCGCCTATCTGGGCAAGTACAGGTCCACGATCATGATCGTCTTCGTCTTTGCCATCGCTTCGACAGCCGCCAACATCGCCGGACCAAAAATTCTCGGTGGGGCGACCACCAAACTGTTCGAGGGCGTGATGGCACAGATCAGCGGCACAGGCTCGATCGACTTTGATGCAATTGGACGCATCATCCTCATTACCCTCAGCCTATATATTGTCTCGACACTTTTCGCCTACATCCAGGGCTGGATCATGGCAGATGTGTCCACGAACATTGCCTACCGCTTCCGCCGTGACATCTCAGAGAAGATGAACCGCATGCCGTTGAAATACTTCGATGGCACCACGCACGGTGAAGTGCTCTCACGCATTACCAATGATGTGGACACGCTCAACCAGACTCTCAGCCAGAGCCTGACCCAGATCATTACCTCATTGGTGACCGTGGTCGGCGTGTTGGTCATGATGTTCTCCATCAACTGGTTGATGACAATGGTGGCATTGATCATCATCCCGCTTTCAATGGCCACGGTCATGTTGATCGTCCGCCAGTCACAGAAATACTTCAAGCAGCAGCAGGACTACCTCGGTCACGTCAACGGGCACGTCGAGGAAATGTACGGCGGTCACATCGTTATGAAAGCCTTCAACGGCGAGGAAGAGAGCATCAAGAAGTTCGATGAGTCGAACAACGTGCTCCACGATGTGGCATGGAAGTCCCAGTTCCTCTCCGGCATGATGATGCCGATCATGATGTTCATCGGCAACCTGGGTTATGTGGCGGTTGCCATCCTTGGCGGGTACCTTGCCATAAAAGGAACGATCACCGTCGGTGACATTCAGGCGTTCATCCAGTATGTGCGCTCATTTAACCAACCCATCACGCAACTGGCGAATATTTCCAATGTACTCCAACAGACTGCCGCGGCTGCGGAACGTGTGTTCGAGTTCCTTGAGGAAGAGGAAGAAGTTCCCGAAACCGAAAGCCCGATCAAGCTCGAATCCGTGCTGGGACATGTCGAATTCCGCGACGTTCACTTCGGTTACGACCCCGAGAAGGTCATCATCAACGACTTCTTTGCAGAAGCAAAACCGGGACAAAAGGTTGCCATTGTCGGTCCGACCGGCGCAGGTAAGACCACCATGGTCAAGTTGCTCATGCGTTTCTACGATGTGAATGACGGCTCGATTTTCGTGGATGGACACGATATCCGCGAATACACCCGCCAAGACCTGCGCAAGATGTTCGGCATGGTTTTGCAGGATACCTGGCTCTACAACGGCTCCATCATGGAAAACATCCGTTATGGACGCCCCGATGCCACGGATGAAGAAGTCATCGCCGCGGCACAGATGGCACACGTGGACCATTTCGTCCACACCCTGCCAGAGGGCTACCACATGGTTCTCAACGAAGAGACCACCAACATTTCACAGGGACAGATGCAATTACTGACCATCGCGCGCGCCTTCCTTGCCGACCCGAAGATCCTGATCCTCGATGAGGCAACCAGTTCGGTCGATACCCGAACCGAGATCCTGATCCAGCGAGCCATGGACAGCCTGATGAAAAACCGCACCAGCTTTGTCATCGCCCATCGCCTGTCCACCATCCGCAACGCGGACTTGATCCTCGTCATGAACCACGGTGACATCGTGGAACAGGGGACGCACAAAGACCTGCTTGCCAATGGCGGCTTCTATGCTGAACTGTATAACAGTCAGTTTGAGAACAGACCCATCGAGGAACCAGTAGCGGTTCCAGCGGATTAATAAACAAAACGGGTGGTGAGAGATCACTGCTCGTTTTTGATTCCCGTTATACTTGATTCAACCGTCCCTAAAGGAGGATGCGATGTATCAGTCTGATGCAATCAAATATCTGGAAGAAAATCACAAGCGCTTCAAAAGTGAACTGATCGAGTTGCTGCGTATTCCATCCATTTCAATCGAGCCTGCGCATAAAGTGGATGTGGACAAGGCAGCACAGTGGATCGCAGATAAATTCCGCTCGATGGGAGTCAATAACGTTGAGATACTTCCTACGGCGGGACATCCCGTTGTGTACGGCGAATGGTTTGCTGCGTGTGGCAGCGACTCAGCGCCTACCGTTTTGATCTATGGACATTATGATGTGCAATTTGCCGAACCGCTGGAGGATTGGAAAAGCCAGCCATTCGAACCGGAGATCCGTAACGATAACTTATATGCGCGCGGCGCTTCCGACATGAAAGGACAGGTGCTCGCCGCGGTCAACGCCGTGGAAGCCATCATCAAGACCGGGAACCTGCCGATTAATATCAAATTCTTGATCGAGGGTGAAGAGGAGATCGGTTCAAAGCATTTGAACGAATTTCTGGTTCAGCATCGCGAAAAACTTGCCTGTGACTTTTCCCTGAACACAGATGCAGGCGGCATGCCTGACGCGGACACGCCTTCGATCTGTTATTCACTGCGCGGCGGAGCGGGATTTGTATTGAACATCTATGGACCGAGTCAGGATATCCATTCGGGAGAATATGGCGGCGTGGTTCAGAACCCGATCCATGTGATGAGCAAGTTGATTGCGAGTCTGCATGATGAAAATGGACATGTCACCCTGCCCGGCTTTTACGACAAAGTGCGTGAACTGGATGGAGAGGAACGTGCTGAGCTTGAAAAGCTTCCGTTCAACGAGGAGTTTCTGCTCAAACATTCCGGCGCGCCTGCGCTATGGGGTGAACCAGAATATACACCTATCGAGCGGATCGGTGCGCGTCCCACCGCAGAAGTCTTGCTCTTCCAGGCAGGACAGCCTAAATCTGCCATCCCGGCAAAAGCATCGGCTCGCATCTCATTTCGTCTCGTTCCCGACCAGGACTCGAATGAAGTTCATCAGCAATTTAGGGATTATCTCGAAAAGAACCTCCCGAAAACTGTGACTTGGGAACTTCAGTATCTTATGGGAGCACCGGCTGTTATCACGAATCGCAAGTCGCCCCAGGTGCAGGCAATGAAAGACGCGCTTCAAACCGTTTTTGGGAAGGAACCAATATTGCAGCGCTCCGGCGGCGGGATCGGTGCCGTGCTGATGATGAAAAACGTCTTGGGCATAGATTCGGTTTTAACCGGTTTCTCTTTATATGATGATAATTTTCACGGTCCCAATGAAAAACTTCATCTCCCCACCTGGGAAAAGGGAATGAAGGCGCTTGTCCATTTCTTTCATAATTTGGTGGAAAAG
>CAYTDB010000184.1:0-8473 GCA_964436455.1 uncultured Anaerolinea sp.
CATAAATGGCCGTTAGTCCGACCTTCTCATATCGGCGACAGAGATACCAAATGCCAACACGTGTCATTTGAACTTTCCGACATAGTTCATCGATCACGGTTTTCTGACTCTTCGAGCCACTCGTTGTGGTGTTCGTCCATCTTTCAGCAACCGCTTTAGTTCTTGCTGATCCGCGCGTGAGACTTTGATGGTCTTCGGTTTGCGTCTTCTCATGCGCACTCCTTCTAGGAAAATGCGCCAGAAGTATACGGCTTGTTAATGTGCTGTGACTATGTTAAATTACTTATCATACATACCACTAGATAACATGAGATGGATGGGACACCCTCATTGGGAATCAAATCAAGATTGAAATCAAAACAAAAGTGACATGTCATTTGCCGGCTTTTGTTATAAAATTGACCTATCATCACTGAGAAGGGATAGGATGCTCACACCTGAAGAACTTGCCCGTATCAACATTGACAAACAACGGATCGCCTGTGGTTGGGTGATTCAGGATATTTCTGAGCTTAACCGTTATGCGGGGTTGGGCGTGGTAATGCGGGAATGTCCGTTGTAGACAGGGGAAGCAGATTATCTTCTATTGGTTGATGGGAAAGCTGCGGGGGTGATCAAAGCCAAACCTGAAGGGACGAAGCTTTCATGGGTAGTAGAGCAGGCGGTGAATTATGTGGTCGGCTTGCCGCCGAATATTCTGCATGTGACCTTGCCTTTGCCGTTTCAGTATGAATCCACAGGTGTAGCGACATTATTCCGTGATAACCGTGACCCGTCGCCGAGATCGAGACGGGTATTTGCGTTTCATCGTCCAGAGTTTTTGAATGAATTGTTGACCCATCCCCAACCCTCCCCATCCGAAGATCACGGATGGGGAGGGGCCAGACCCTTCGTGGAAGATTACAAAACCTTCCACCTTTGATCACAGGCAAGATGTGGAGCACACAGATCGAGACGGTGACGAGTTTGGAAGAGTCGTTGGCGCAGCGATAAGCCGCGGGCGTTGATCCAGAAGGCGACAGGGTCAGGGAAGACGTTTACGGCGATTAATGCGATCTATTGGCTGATCAAGTTTGGGAAGACGATTTCTGGGCATCCACCAGCAACAAACAACTCAACTTTGTACAGCACGTCAAAACCCTTTTGGAGATCAACGGCAAAGCCGCAGTTGTTGTCCCTGACAATATACTTTTCGAAGGTGGGGCAGGTGAAACGGTACGTCGGAAACTTCTGCACGAATGTGATGTCCACACCTTGTTGAGACTGCCGACTGGCATCTTCTATGTCCCGGGCGTCAAAGCCAACGTTCTTTTCTTCGACCGTAAGCCTGCATCCGAAGCTCCATGGACGAAACAACTCTGGATCTACGACCTGCGCACCAACATGGAGTTCACGCTCAAGACCAATCCGCTTTCAAAGGATGATCTTGCTGAATTCATCAAATGCTACAACCCTGAGAATCGCAACAAACGTAAAACCACCTTCTCAGAGAAGAAGCCCGAAGGTCGCTGGCGTTCCTTCACCGACGATGAATTGATCGCTCGCGACAAGGTCTACCTGGATATGTTCTGGCTGAGAGATGAAACGCTGGAGGATTCAGCAAATCTGCCAGACCCCGACGTGTTGGTGGTTGAGATCGTGGAAGATTTGAAGTCCGCGCTTACACAATTCGAATCCATTGCAGATGAGCTGGATGAAGAGTAGACAAAACAACAAAACGGTCTCGCGGAACTGGTCACGAGACCGTTTTCATTCTACAGAGATTAACTGCTAATAAATTGTTCTTACTGTTTGCTTCGTACTCCACCCAGAGGCGGTTAACTTCTACGCGGTCTTACTGGCGGGGGTACCCATACTTGACCTGGAGCATTGTGACAAAGCGGTCGTACTTGTCCTTTGCCTTGTCCACTTTGTTCAGGTCGAACTCGCCCATCAGACTCCAACGCGCCGTGGGCTGACCGCGAATCACCTTCCACTTTTCATCGAAAATCATTTTATTCATCGCCATGCTTGTCTCTTTAGGATGGTACTGATCAGGTAAATATCCAAGACCACTTTAACGTTACGCAGGGCGCTTGCGCTGATTCACATCATTTCCTGGGAAACTTGCCTTGCGGGCTTCCTGTTTTACCAGCCGATTATGTTTGCGCTGTCCCTTGGATGGACGCTTGTGCTTGGGCTTGGGCTTGCTTGTTGATGTGGCCTTTGTAATTGCTCCTTTCAGGCTTTCACCCAATTATTGCTGGCCTTTATGGTATCAACCAGCGCTTTTTGCTTTCCATAATACATCGTGTTGGTTTCCGCAACCTGAATTTCCAGATTACGGCAATCGAGGCAGAGAAATGCCTCGGTTTGAAATAGATCATGGAAGCTATCGACAGCGATCATTTGGAGGACAAGTCCATCCTGATGCCAGTTATTGCTTGTATTCTTATACACGTTGACAGAGCCACATTTGGAGCATTTTCTTTCTTGCATGAGAATCTCCTTCCAACTACTTAAACCTACTCGACCTGTCCAATATAGGCAGGGTCGGTTTCATATTTGCTAATTCTGGAAATAGTGTGTGTTGTTAAAGTATTTATCAATCTGCACTATGGTTAGTTTCTTGATCTACTCTTACAGTTGCGGTTCTTCCTATATAAATCTTCTCATAGTCCTCCTGTATTTGAAAAATACTCCCGAACTTTCGCTGCCACTTGATTGTCCGTCATACTATCTGCAGTTTCGATCTTAACGATGCGATCCTTAAGATCGTTGTTTTTCAGTCGTTTTAGAAGTCCGTCCTTGGCTTCACCAGGACCAAAGATATGTATCATCTCTGCATCGCGAATATGGGCAATGATGTCATCAAAGTATTTGTCAAGTTGCATGTCAAATTTTCTTCCTTGAATGGTCTCTGTCGTTTGCAGCCCATCCTTTCTTGATCCACCCTCGAACCGGCTCTGTTTTTCAGCATCTGAATATATTCGCGTGATTTGCTCGCCCTTGTCAGTCAGCTTCACAATAATCGCCTCCCGATTGTCAATCCATAAACCGATTTTCTTTTTCACAAGACTCTCCTTATCCATGCCTGCGTGAGCTGACTTTTTTGAAATCGATATACCCACGCTCAACGTTTGTCCCAATCAACTGCACTCGGACTGATTCGCCAACATCCAGTCCTTTGAATCCATCCACCAGCTTGCCTTCAACAGGGATGGTGAGGAGCCGAACCCATGTCCCTTTCTCTGATGCGCCGGGAACGATGGAATCAAACCGTTCACCGATTCTCGATTCAAGCAGGAGTGCAGCCGCGGGTTTTTCGACGCGTCTTTCCACCTTCTTGGCGGCATCTTCCGCCTCGGTGCCATGAAACGCCAAGGTTTCCAATTCATCTTTACTGTAAGGCGCAGACTTTCCTGTCAGCGCGGCGTGCAACAGACGTTGGGTCAACAGGTCGGGATAGCGGCGATTGGGAGCTGTGGAGTGTGCATAATCTTTGACCGCAAGCCCGAAGTGCCCTGGGACATTCCCATCAGGGGATTCGGTTATGTATTCACCACCTCCCAAGAGTTTGATCACCACCAAGGATAGGTCGGGGAATCGAACCGGATCTATGGCTTTTTGCTTAATAAGAAATTCTTCGAGTGCTTTCGAATTCGGGACGGTGGGAAGTTGGTGCTCGTACTCTCTTGCTATTTCAACGATCCGCTCCCATCTTTTGGGTATGCGTACCACACGGCGGATAGATGGGAAGCCGCTGGCTGCGAGATACCGTGCAGTTACACCATTTGCCGCGATCATGAAATCTTCAATGATTTCCTTGGCACGATTCTTTTCATCAATGTCGAGCGAACGGATTTGATCACCGTCAAACACAGGTTTCGCTTCGACTGTTTCCAAACTCAACGCCCCGTGGATGTGGCGCAGTTTCTTCATACTTTGTGCTACCCGATCCTGTATCCGCAGATTCTCATCTAATCCATGTATGGCTGTGATCTCCTTGGGAATATCGGTTTTATTATCCAGCCAAGCGGCAACACTGTTATAAGCCAGTTTTGCATGATTACGTACCCAGGCTTTATAGATTTTTGGATCTTCAAGCAACCCACCAGCACCAACCACCATTTCAACAACATATGCAACCCGATCCTCGTTGAGATTTGGAGAAGTCACATCTGTGGAGAGCTTTTCAGGAAGCATGGGGAATATCTCGGCCGCAGTGTAAATAGAAGTGGTATTATGGCGCGCGTGTTCGTCAATGGCTGAATTATTCCTTACGGATGTGGCAACATCAGCAATGGCAACCAGAATTTTCACTTTGCCTGCCGGTAGGGGTTGGGCAACAGTGAGTTGATCCAGGTCAAGAGAGTCATCATTATCAATGGATGTCCAGAGGAGGTCTCGCTTATTTTGAATAGTGAGACTATCGCCCACTACAGTCGCAAGACCCTGGGACTGCTCCAGTTCGGCGAGCACTTCAGGTGAAAAATCAGGGAGAAACCCACGTTCCAACATCGCTTGATGCGCAATATCCTGTAATACGGAACGGTGATATCGAGTATGTGTTTTCACAGGAAATTCACTCATCAATTTTCTTCGTTTGGGTACGACGAATGATTGGCGGTCTGTAAACTGTGTCCTCCTTACGGGCGGTCTGTTTCAATTTTCTAATATATTTACGTAATCCTTGAGGAAGACGTTTCTTTTTTGTTGCGCCTGTCTTTCTTGATTTGGCTGACATGGAATGACTCCTTTTTTATCAACAGATAGCTATTATCTTTCAACTGACATGTAGTTCGATTACCTTACGGAAATGGAACCCATAGATGGCAAATGTGATCGCCAAAGGGAAGAGGCGCGGACGTCGAAACAAGGTCCAGAAAAAGAGCCGCCAATAATGGAGACGTTCAACTCCACGGATGCCCAGTTGGTACATGGACCGCCACAGAGCCAGAATATATTGCCAATCCAATGGTGCCTGGATCTTGGGTGGTTTGTACTCATGGAGAAATGTCAACACGCGTTCGTAATAAAACTTGGGCGCGTAGATTTGGCTAATTAATTCGCGATAGCCTTCCCGCAATGGCTCCAGTCCCATCTTCGGAATGATATTGGTGGAACCATCCACGTTATCGCCGGAAAACTCTTTAACCAAGCGACCTTCTTTTTGCATACGCTCGTACAAGCGTGTTCCAAGAGGGGCTTGCAACAACCCAACCATCGCCGTCACAATACCACTCTTTTGAATGAAATCGATTTGCTGTTGGAAGATCGAGAGCGAATCGTTATCGAACCCGACGATAAAGCCCCCCTGCACCTGAAGGCCGGCACGCTGGAGTTGCTTGACACTCTCCACCAGATCCCGGTTTTTGTTTTGACTCTTACTGCATTCGACCAGGCTACCTTCATTGGGTGTCTCGATGCCCACGAAAACGGTATCAAACCCGGCTTGCGTCATGAGGTGCATCAACTCCGGATCGTCCGCAAGGTTAATGGAAGCTTCTGTACTAAACGGCATCCCAGTTTTACCTTTACGCCACTCGATCAGGGCAGGCAGTACTTCGTTCTTGATATATTTCTTGTTACCGATAAAGTTGTCATCCACGAAAAAGATACTCTTGCGCCAGCCCAACGCGTAGAGGCTATCCAACTCTGCGATGATCTGCACGGCAGTCTTGGTGCGCGGGTAATGTCCCAACAATGTGGTTATATTGCAAAAATCACAATTGAAGGGACAGCCGCGTGAGAACTGAATACTGATCGTACTGTAATGCTTGAAATTGACCAGTTCCCAAAGTGGGACGGGAGTTTGGTGGATATCGGGGAATTTATCGGATGAGTAAACGCGTCGAACCTGACCCTGTGCCAGGTCCAGCAAGAACGGCTCTAACGTCTCCTCAGCTTCATTCAAGACAAAGTGATCCACATCCGGGAATTGCTCGTGCTCCATCGTGAAAAGCGGACCGCCTGCGACAACCTTCACGCCGGCAGCTTTACAGCGTTGTATGATGTCGTACGCTGACGCACGTTGCACGATCATAGCGCTGACGAATACGTAATCCGCCCATGACAGATCTTCATCTGCGATGTTGCCCACGTTGAGATCCACCAATCGTTTTTCCCAGTCCGCGGGCAACATCGCTGCAACGGTCAGCAGACCCAAAGGAGGCGCACCAGCCTTCTTTCGAATAAATTTAAGTGCATGTTTGAAACTCCAAAAAGTATCGGGAAACTCAGGGTATACAAATAGGATTTTCATTTTTACGCTTTCCTAGCCCTGGCTCCTAAAGAGACTATGCAGCCAATTTTGGATACGTACGCCGATTTTGTCCTGATCTCTTAGTTGGGCGGTAATTTGCCAGTAGGTGATTCTTTCTCCACACTCGCAAATCACGAATTGCGTGTCAGAACCTTTACGGTTTGCCGCATCCTCAATGATCGGATTGTTTGATATTTTTCTCTGACAATGAGGGCATATTATTTGATTTTCCATCGCATTCCCTTTCTTGATGGGGGAACTCTAATTCTTGTATTTCATCAGGGTTGGCTCGCGTTTACTGTCAGGCGATACTGTAACTGGCAGGCTTCCCAACAACAGGGTCGGATTGATACCGTGCTCGGTGATTACGATCTTTGCATTATCGCGCAGGGAGTTTTCGGTCATTTCCAATTTCTTCAACTCTTGCGCGTTACCTACAAAATACTTTTCGGCGGCTTCATTAACAAGGCGAATAGCCTCAGCCTTCCCTTGAGCAACTTGAATGACTGCCTCGCGTTCGCCTTCGGCGCGCTGAATGATGGCCAGCTTTTGTTGCTGGGCGGCTTCGAATTCGCCTGTTGCCAGTAACTTCATGGAACGTCGTTCCTGCTCGGCAGTCTTCTGCTTGTGCATGGCTTTCTTGATATCGTCGGGTGGGTCGATCAGGCGAATTTCCACCTTACTGACGGTCAGCCCCCACTCGACGGCGAAGGTATTCAGGATGCGTTGTAAATTGTTGGCGATCTTCTCGCGAGCCACAAGACTCTCGTCCAGTGACAATTCGCCAAACTCCTGGCGAAGGTTCGTCATCGCCAGTTGGACGACCGCCCGTTTCCAATCGTCAATATTGTAGAAAGTACGCTTGATACCTTCTTCCTCGACAGTAGGACGCACCCACATTACCCCATCCACAGTGATTTCAACGTTATCCTTAGTGATTACGGGTTGAGGTTCAATGTCCATCGTATGCTCGCGGATATCCCGCACGCGCACAATGTGTACGAGCGGGATTTGCACTCCCAGCCCTGGCATCACAAAGCGATTGTATTTACCCAGGGTTTCCTGAATGCCCCGCTCGTAAGGTCGCAGGGTGTAGATAAAACCATAAATTGTTCTCATGTTAATCTCCATTCTATTGTCATGCAAAATTTCGATCGCACGACAAATGTACCTAATGTTTCTTTTTCTTCTGCGTTTTACTCGATCCAGCGATGGGCTTAGTGTCGCCTCTGTTAAGCGGGGCGCCTTTATCGTTCACCAGTGACTGTACAGGGGAATTCCCATTGTTTTTTACATCTTTATAATTGCTGATGCCAACATTAAAGTGTGGCGTTGTTTTCTTAGGCTTACGTTTACTGACACCTTTGCGTCCCATACACTTCTCCTTATCTTTCAGATCGTCGAATTATGTACCATTTGACTCGTTGTCATGATCCACAAAATATGTGAACCGATTTGACAGTTAACTTACATTGTTGCATGATGCGGCTGCTCGTTTAGTGGTTGAGACGGTATGCTTCTTTCATTGACTGATAGCGCTTTTTTAACAATATCAATAATCTGTTGCTCCGCAGTTGCCGGGGCTACAGTGATCAATTTGTTCCGTTCAGGTTGTCTTGCTAATTCATCAGCCAGTCGCCCCGTATGACTTAAAGCGATAACCGGACGTCCCATCTCGAGACTCAATTCGATGTCCTTCCGGGATACCTCTCCGCCGTTGATCAAGATCGTCACAGACCTGTGACCCTTGGACACTATGGTTGCTGTCTCGACGATCCAGGGAGATTCATCTCCAAACTGATTGCCAGGCACCAGGATGAAACTGGAGTAATGGGGCTCCAACTGCCAACGCTTTTCCCCCCACCATAAAAATTTTGTACTGTGAGGACCGTCAGTCCATGTGACCAACTTTTCGGGTGCTATGCCAACCAAAGGAAATGAATAACCGCTTTCCCAGCGGATCTGCCCAATTTCGGCCATAACCCCCATATCGGTTCCTCCGCAAATTACCACTGCATTCAAGTCGTCTGCGATACCGACAATGGTATTGATGGCGCGCCGGGTTGCCTCTGCCTGTCGTTCGTCAATATCGCCGCCGATCAATACAATGACAGGGGAGCCATTGTCCAGCCTTAATTCAGAGATGGCTTGAACCAGGTCTGAACGCTCGTTGGGGAAAACGCACAGCACTTCCTGATCTGGGAAATTAATCTTTTGAGTACGCATAAT
>CAYTDB010000185.1:0-8460 GCA_964436455.1 uncultured Anaerolinea sp.
GCCTTCCTTCGCCAGTTTCTCCGCAACCTTGAGGGTCTTGATCACCATGATGTTATTGGCGACCACGGTGATATCGCGACCCGGGCGTTTGATCTCAGCGATGCCTATCGGAATGGTGTATTCCTCTTCCGGTACTTCGCCTTTAGTTTTGTAAAGGATCTTGTGCTCAACAAAACAGACCGGGTTGGGGTTACGGATCGCCGAAAGCATCAAGCCCTTGGCATCGTATGGCGTGGATGGATTGAGGACGATCAAACCGGGAAAGTGCATAAGCACACTTTCAAGCGACTGTGAATGCTGGGATGCCGCTCCCGACCCGGAACCACCCGGCATGCGGACAACCATTGGCACAGAGGTGCGTCCGCCAAACATAAAGCGCATCTTGGCAGCTTGATTGGCGATCTGGTCAAGCGAAAGCAGGATGAAATCCATGAACATGATCTCAGCCACGGGGCGCATACCGAGCAATGCTGCACCAATGGCGGTCGCAACGATAGTGGCTTCCGAGATGGGCGTCTCACGCACGCGCTCTTCGCCGAATTCATCGAGCATGCCATGCGTCAGACCGAATGCACCACCATAGCGACCAATATCCTCACCAAGCAAAAAGACACTTTCATCACGTTTCATTTCCTGCCACAATGCCTGGCGAATGGCTTCAAGATAGGAAATCTCAGGCATATACATACTCCATTAGTGTGGATATATCCGGTTCAGGGGATGCTTCCGCAAATTCGACAGCTTTGACAATGACCTGTTCCGCTTGTGCATCGATCTCCTGTGCCTGCTCTTCACCCAGGATTTCGGATTGAAGCAGGTGTTTCATGAAGCGCATGATGGGATCGCGATTTTGCTTCCAGTCTTCGATTTCCTCCTTGGGGCGATATAAATTCCGATCGCTCTTGGAGTGACCAAAATACCGGTATGTGATCGTCTCCACAAAATAGGGACCCTTACCTGAGCGGACGTGCTCGGCGGCAATCTTCATCGCTTCATATACTTCGATCACATCATTGCCATCCACACATGCCCAGGGGATGCCGTAGGCTTCAGCGCGCTGGGCAATTGGCAGCTTGGATGTTGCACGTTCCACATCCATCGACATACCGTATTTATTATTCTCGCAGATGTAAAGAACCGGCAATTTCCACAAGGCAACCATATTCATGGCTTCGTGAAAGACACCTTCATTAGCTGCCCCATCCCCAAAAATGCAGATGCAGATCTCTTTGCGTTTCTGCATTTGAAGCGCCAATCCCACACCCACCGCCTGGGGAATTCCACCGCCAACGATACCGTTCGCGCCCAGGTTGTTCGATTGGAAATCAGCAATATGCATCGAGCCACCACGTCCATGGTTGTAGCCGGTATCCTTGCCAAGGAACTCTGCCATCATCATATTGATATCAGCGCCCTTGGCAATAAAGTGCCCATGACCACGATGATGGTTGATCAAATAATCATCAGGACGGACCGCCAAACTGATACCTGCCGCCACCGCCTCCTGCCCCGCCGAGAGATGCATCGTCCCATGGACTTTTCCTGCCGCGTACAGTTTATCGGCCATGTACTCAAAGTGACGGACGGTAGACATCGTCCGATATAAACCGATCAGGCTGTCATCGGACATTGCTAATCGCTTCACGCGTTCCTCGAACTGTTCTCGTGAACCTATGCCTTTCTCAGAGCCCTTCCCTTTGTCTTTAGACATTGAAAACCTCGTTCATTTTGATTTAGCCAGTTCAAGTACTCTTCTGGCAGTCATGCTGTCTATCACCAACACATTTACGTACTTGCTTCGCAGGGCGCCGAGAATTGCTTCCACTTTCCCTTCGCCACCCGCCACTCCCAGGCGAATCGGAATGGATAAGAGGTCCTGTCTGCGAATGGAAACCAGGCGTTCACAAAAATCATCGCATGCAGGCTGACCATTGATGTCAAAGTGCAAGCCGCACACGTCACCGATTGCCCCTGCCTTGCGCAGATCATCAAGCTCGCGGCGGGTTACATAGCCTGCGAGATAAAAGCTTGAATACTCCGGTGATGTTGTCCCGACCCCCAACAACACCACATCTGCCTTCCTGCCTATATTGATGGTCTCCCGGATACCTTTTGTCTCCAGGAGCGCTTTTGCCACTTCGGCACTTTGGGAGAGATAAGGCGAATTAAGATAATAGGCTTCCCCTCCGAGTTTTTCGGCGATCCGAGAGACCAGATCATGACCATCGTATTCCATATTACGAGCACCCATGGCTCCCACCAACTGCACCACTTTGACAGGCATGGACTCAACTGCTTCAAATGCATCCACCGTGGCGCTGATGGATGTGCCCCAGGCAAGACCAAGAGTCCGGTGAGGCGCGAGATAACGCGCCAGCATCCTTGCCCCTGCATTACCAAGAGTGCGGGTGAGTCTTTCGCCGCTTCGATGGCTGGTGATCACCACAAAAACATCCTTGAGCCCAAATTCCGCCTTCAATGCACCTTCAAGTTCTAGGTCAGATTGCATAGGCCGGTGGATGCGAATATCTACGATGCCGCTTTCGCGCGCCTCCGTCAGCATGCGTGAAACCATCGAACGCGTCACACCGATGGTCTTGGCGATCTCAGCCTGATTCTTTTCTTCGAGGTAATACATCTCTGCAACATCAGCCAATAGACTTGCACGGTCGTGTACAGGTTTTTTCTCCATGGTCATCTCCAATATATAGTTTATTGGATCACTGCGCGCGGCAGCGCATGTGCAATTGCACTCAGCAATATATCGAGTTCGTCTTCGGTGGTTGGCATGCCCAGCGAGATCCGCAGGGTCGCCTCGACCAGTTCTTGTGGCAGCTTCATGGCAGTTAGTACATGAGAAGGCTCGATGGATTTCGAGTTACAGGCAGAACCCAGCGAGACGGCAATCCCCTCACCGTTCAGGCGGATGAGCATCATTTCCGCATCCACACCGATAAAACTGATGGATAGAATATGCGGGGCGATTTTTTCCTCCTCCGGTCCGTTCACGGTCACTTCCAGACCGAGAGATTGCAAACCTCCAATCAGGTATTTCCTCAGTCCAAGCAGACGGGTGCGTTCCTTTGCACGATGCTCGCAGACAAGGGTCATCGCCGCACCCATGCCAACAATGCCGGGGACATTCTCGGTTCCTGCGCGAAGCGAGCTTTCCTGTGGTCCTCCCAGGATCATGGGTGCCAGTTCAATCTCAGATCGGACATACAAAGCGCCGACACCTTTGGGTCCATAGATTTTGTGCGCCGATAGGGAGAGCAGGTCGACATTTAGTTTTTCAACATCTACATCAAACAAGCCAACCGCCTGAACAGCATCGGTATGGAAGAGAATGTCATGTTCACGGGCAATTCTGCCGATTTCAGCAATGGGCTGGACAAAGCCGACTTCGTTGTTCACATACATGATCGAGATCAATTTTGTCTCAGGTCGTATCACACGCCGCACATCTTCGGGATCCACGAAACCATGTTCATCCACTGGCAGGTATGTAACAGAATATCCTTCTTCTTCAAGGCGATGAGCAGCGTGCAGTACGGCATGATGCTCAATGGTAGAGGTGATGAGATGCGCCTCGTTTGGCGGGAATAGGTGTAGGAGCCCAAAAAGAGCGAGGTTATCCGCTTCTGTTGCCCCGCTGGTGAAGACGATCTCGGCGGGGCGGCACCCAATTCCTCTGGCTACATCCATCCGGGATTGATCTATCAATTGTCGTGAATCCCTTCCCGCCCAATGCATGCTTGATGGGTTTCCAAATTCCGCATCGAAAGCACGCATCATTGCATTCCGCACATTCGGGTGGACTGGGGTTGTTGCACAATAATCCAGATAAATTCGAGAACTCATGGATACTCCAATAAAAACTACGGAGACATGTACCGGACGATTACACGGCGTAATAAGCCTGTACCTGCTTCAGTATTTTTTCGATCGTAGCCGGGTGGGCAGGATCACCAATCAGTGGTTTGATATTAATGACCGGGACGCCGGCTTCTTCCTCAGTAAAGGCGGGCAGTAATTGCAGAATGAGGTTCGAGCGCGGAGGAAACCCATATTCACTAGCAGCGAGGTGCGTGAAGACCTGACAGGCAATTCCGTTCTTCTCAAAGAATTCGGTTAATTGCTCAGCAACGATCATGACGCGGTTGCTGCAATGTCCGCCAACGACACAAACCTTGAATGTAGACATAAAGACCCTTGATTTTCTTCGTTCGTATGAGAGGTGGCTTCCAACTTTTTTACAAAGCGGAAGCCACCTCACTATTCGGTTGTAGGTCTATCCAAACAATCCAAACAACTTCTGGATGAAGAAGCCGAGGATGTCGCCACCCATATCCCAGCTAGCCAACTTGAGGCCTGCGGCGATTTGTTCACCGTATTGGCCCATCATCTGGAAGGCAGCAGTATGTGAATCCACTGTCAACGTGGAGAAGTACATGAACGGAATCGAGTAGAGCAACAATACGATCACGGTCTTGACCACGTTACCCTTGGTATAGGGCACCACCGCGCCAGCCCAGAACGGGATGACAGCCAGGGAGGCGATGGGCAGCATCTGAACGCCAGGCAGAACGGCAGCCAGTAAAACAGACAGGGGGAACAGGATGACAGAGGAAGCCATCACAGCCGGGTGCCCGAGCAGAACAGCACAGTCCACGGCAACATAGAGCTCACGATCCTTGAAGCGCTCACGCATGTATTGGACGATGGACATCGTAATCGGCACAATACCTTCGGCGATGATCGAGACCATGCGGGGCAGGACGATCATCATGACCGCAACGTTCATACCCAAGCCAAGGATTTTGGAGATACCCAAGTCACCGGTGCTGGTACCATAGGCGAAGATACCAATGATCACACCGAGCAGAAAGCCCAGTACACCAGGCTCACCCACCAAACCAAAGCGCTTCTTGATGCCTTCAGGGGACGCATCCCAATCCTTGATTCCAGGGATGCGATCCAGCAACCAGACAACAGGCATTGCAAAGAGACTGGCTTGAACGGTCGTGCCGCAAGGTACACCGATACCAGGCATATCATTGAATTCCTGATATTTCTTGGCGGTGAGGTCGCTCATGAGGCTGCCGAGAACAAGATAAAGCACGCCCGCAGCGACACCCAAAAACACATTACCACCAGTCAACGCCCAGACAAAGCCCGCCAGAGCGGAACCATGCCAGTAAGACCAAACATCGGTCCAAAGGGTCTTGGTAAGTTTCAACACAACCATCAGGATATTAACGATGAGCAAGGTAAGGATCAACCACGGAATACCGGGCCAACCCCAAGCAATACCGGCATCTGCCCAGTTGACATCAACGTAAGTCTTCGAGATGCCAAAACGGGTGGCCATTTCAGCAACAGCAGGTTGTAGGGCGCTGATGATCAGGTTGACCACCAGGAATAAACCGGCCAGGCCAACACCAGTGGTGATGCCGCCACGGACCGCTTTCTGCCAGCCCACTCGGAAGACCAAACCAAGAATGATCAAAACGATCATCACAAGCAGCGACGAGCCGAGGCCCAGAATCCAACTAACAGCGGTAGATAGAAATCCCATTTCACATTCTCCTTTTTTGATTTCGACTTTGGATCGGATGATCCACTTTACGCCTTTTTAACTACTTCAACGATCCTATCCAGGAGCACATCTTTCTCGGTTTGTGAACCAATGAGGAACGGCATTCCCTGGATGACCGGTACATTGAACGTGCGAAAGATCTTCATCATCGAAACAATCATGATCAGGTCACTGCGCGTTAGATAGCCCTCGATATCAGCCATCAGAATACGTTTGACCTCCACATCGGCAAAGCCCTCCTTCGCCATGCGCTCACGGATCGAATCCTCCGCGATCGTTGATGTGTTAATGCCGGCACCACATGCAACTACAATCAATTTACCCATATAAGCTTTCTTCCTCCTTTCACACAAGATAGTCGACTATCGGGGTGAACAAGTTGAAATATCTCCGGTTGTCTTCCTCCTTCTCGAAAACAGTCCAGCATCTGATTCCTCAACTTAGGCGGAGCTCTCGCCTTAGCCAGGATTCCACCCCCTGCAGAGTAGCCTGGTCCCGCAGTTCAACCAATTTTTCCGGCTGGCCAAATAACACGGCCAGGTTTCTCAACGTTTGGATCTGTTCCTCTGGATCGCGGTTTGCAAGCATGAAGACAAGCATCACATCTAGACCTTCGTCTGGGTCCGCCATATTTTGAAATATCACAGGCTGACGCATCACAGCCACCCCCAACGCAGACCGGTTAACACCCTCGGCATCCGCGTGGGGGAAGGCAATGCAGAACGGCTTGGTCGGCAACCCGGTCGGGTGGATCATTTCACGCGCCCAGGTCTGAGCGCCATATTCCGCAGAGACCAGTCCCTGTGCATGCATTTTCCCAGCCAAAAGAGCAATAACTTCCTTTGCACCTTCTGCCTGAAGGTCAAACGCGATCAATTTTTCGTTGAATTCCAGCACAATGATCTCCTACTTTTTCTTTTGTCCATAGCGATTATGGTAATAATCAAAAGAAGCGCGTGCCTGACCATCGGACAATGTAACAGGTGTACCGATCGTGCTCGCGATCGAATAAGTCCGGGCGGCTTCTTCCAGCGTCACAGCCCGTTCGAGGGCATGTTCAAGCGTCTTCCCGACAGTAATCGGCCCATGATTGCCGAGCAGAACAGCATACCCATTTCCCATTACCTCAACGGGCAACGTGGGAAATTCGGGATCTTCGACACTCAAGTAACGCGTTACGGGGATGGGCTGGCCGAACCAATCTGCCATGGTCTCGGTAATGACCGGTATAAACTCGTACACAACGGAAAACGCGGTCGCATACGGTGAGTGCGTATGGACAACCGCGTAGAGTTCAGGTCGGGCGCGCATAAATCCGGTCCAAAGGTTGAGCGCAACAGACGGGCGATATTTGCCCTCGATCAGGTTCATATCCATATCAGTGACGATCATATCGGCTGGTGTGAGGCGTTCGTAATCCAATCCACTAGGTGTGACCACAACATATCCCGTTTGTGGGTCACGTGCACAGA
Source organism: uncultured Anaerolinea sp. (assembly GCA_964436455.1). Lineage (GTDB taxonomy): Bacteria > Chloroflexota > Anaerolineae > Anaerolineales > Villigracilaceae > Defluviilinea. The sequence goes on from CAYTDB010000185.1 coordinate 7,072, forward strand.
CCGTCCCGCCAGCCATCCATACAAGGTTGTATTTGGGCAGGAGAAGCGCTGTTCGCAGAACCTGAGCCCGTAATTCTTCGATGATCATTTCAATGGATACTTTCCGAGTTCATGCCCGGCTTGAAAAAAGGCAAGCATGTTCTCGAGCGGGATATCGTTGCTGAAATTATGCGCGGGTGCCAGAATATAACCACCGCCTTCACCCATCTGTTCGATTCGCAGACGGACTTCTTGGCGAACATCCTCGATTGTCCCGTTGTTGAGGACAGTCTTCACATCCACGCCGCCCTGGAAAGTGAGATCTTTGCCAAAGTCGCGTTTCAATTCGACAGGGTCCATCCCGCGCAAATGACCTTCAATGGGATTGAGAATGTCAAATCCGGTTTCGATCAGGTCGGGGATGAATTTACGAATGGCGCCATCGTTGTGCAGCATTACTTTCGCCTGTGGCGCTTTTTTCTTGATCATCTCAATGGTTTTTTTGTAGCGGGGTTTGAGAAACCTGGTATATACAGTGGGGTTGAACATGGGACCGGCATTCGTGCCATAGTCATCCGCCATTTCAACGACCTGCACGTAGGGACCCACCACGCTGAGGAAGGCATCGTAAAAACCATCCAATACTTCCGCAAGTTTGCCCAGCAGATGATCAAAGATGTGGGTATCTGCGATCGTCAGTAGCAGAGCGTTCTCCATACCAACGAGGGCACGGGTCATTTCCCACAGATTTCCGTACACCGGACGGTGAGCAACAATTGCGTAATCCGTATTGCTATAAAGATGCTCGATCTCTTCCTTCACCCCCTCCAAACGAACCGGGTCATATGGGTCGGGCCAAGGATACTTATCAATTCTTTCAATGGACAGATCCTTGCCTAGCGGCGCACCATGTAAATCATAATAGCCAGATACCAGCCGGTGGGTGATACCCCACTCATCCACGAATTCCTTGAATTCCCCAATCATCGAATTGGCAATATAGTTTTTTGGCGGGCGGATATGGATGAAGCGGAAGTCCGTGCCGAGCTTGTCCAGTACCGGGTTGTAATCGGGTGTGGTGTAAAAGCCCACCAGGGTTCTGCGAGGGATATCTTGCACCCCAAAATGGTCCCGCAGCAGAATGTATCGTTGCTCTGTCAGATGATTGGCCGATCCCCCCAATGTAATCGGAACAAGGTCCGGTTCCTTGTGGTTCAAAGTGGCAACAACACGTTCACGAGGCGTCATGGTTTCAGGCATAAAGCCGCTCCTGGTTTGCAGTATTCACATAAGTGAAACCGAGTTCACATATGTGAGCTTATCATTGAAACACCGGGGTGTCAAAGAAGTTACGCTGATTCCCTAGATTCGGGATTGATCACCATTTTGACCACCTCCCCGGCAATCATC
>CAYTDB010000186.1:0-8388 GCA_964436455.1 uncultured Anaerolinea sp.
CCTGATTCTCCGTCTCGCTCGAGAGAACTCCCGTTTGGGATACGGCAAGATTGCGCAACGTGCTCGATCGATGCGGTGTTCAACCAGCGCCTGTTCGCAATGGATCCATCGGTTGGCGTCATCTCATGACCCACTACAAAGAACAGATCCTGGCGTGTGATTTCTTCACAGTGGAAACTGTCTTTCTTCAGACCCTATACGTGCTTTTCTTCATTGAATTGGGGCCGCGCCGCGTCCATTTTGCTGGTATCACCACCAACCCCAATCAGGTCTGGGTTACGCAACAAGCGCGGCAGTTGGTTTGGGAACTTTCCGACAGAGAAAAGCCATTGCGGTTCTTGATCCATGACAAGGACAGCTCTTTTTGCCCAGCTTTTGATACGGTTTTCGAGTCCAAAGGCTTCCACGTTATCCCCACTCCAGTCCAGGCCCCGAATGCCAACGCGTATTCTGAACGCTGGGTTCGCACTGTCCGCGAAGAATGTCCAGATTACATTCTTATATTTAATGCTGCTCATCTGCGACGCGTCGTGATTGAGTACGTGGATTACTACAACACGGCTCGTCCCCATCAGGGCATTGATCAGCAGACCCCCATCCCCCAAGCAAGCCCTTCAAGTGGAACCATACAGTGCAGAAATGTCTTGGGTGGCATCATCCACGATTACTATCGTGCCCCCACTCTGTCGATGTGGGTAAACAATACACACTCTCCTTGCTCTTCCTGTTACATGAGTTCCCCTGCTCTTACCCCTTCATAAAAAACCATCTTTTGTGTTTTAGCGCGTCTCATTGCAAATCTGAGCATTCTTTTTCAGTTGGATTCCCATAATTTACCGTTTTCGAAAACCATTCTTGGGATCAACAGTGGTTGGTTTGCCACCTTGTTAGCCCTGTTCTCTGTCGGTTGAGGTTCTTGCACGATACGGGCTTGGCAATGGATAATCTTTGCACAATGAAGCACAACGAATAACGGTCCCGGTGACATACATCCGGGACCGTTATTTTTTGTTTATCCTTTTTTGATCTTCACCTTGGGCAAAACAGTTGGCTTTTTAGGTGGCAGCGTGATAAATTTTCGCTTGCTGCCTTTTTGCTGTTTTTTCAGGTCCGCGACGATAGCTTCTAAATCGTAGTTGAATTTTTTAGCATGTTCGTTTCGCACTTTACGGACTTCTTCAACAATAGGGTCGTTCCACATCCTACACCTCCATCAATTCCATTGGAGAACAAATCACAGGCGGTTCATAGCCGTTGAGTCTGCAAACCAATTCTACATTAGCGCGCATCGCTGCATTAGCAATGTGCTTGAAGTTCCACGTCAGCAAATAATCCATGCCACTAACAGTTGCAACGGCAATATGCAATGCGTCTTCTGGCGCTTGTTTCGGAATTGCGTTTTGGTCGATCAATCTTTCTGCCAGTTGGGTAGCCTCCGGCGTGATGTCGAGAAAACCACAATTCATCAATGCCTGTTGACGTTTTGATACCGCATCCTTATCGCCAGAGTTGATTTCTTGCTCTACGAGCTGAGAAACAAATAGATCAAATTGTTCGCGGCGATCCTGCCACCATTCTTGAGTCACTTGCTGATTGGCGGCTACAAGAATATCGCGACTTGGCCGGGCAGTCAGATAACTGATGACGCTGGTTTCAACATAAACCTTTGATTTCATACTTTTATTATACATCGCATTATCGCATAATGTTTAGCGGCGGAGGTCGCAAGTTAAGCCAAAGATGCCAGCTGCGCTAAAGCTTGCCTTATCCTCTGCTGGCTTGTGCTGGCTACTTGGTTCATTCGCCGACCGGAATAGAAATAAGTAAATAGCAGGGCTGATGGACTAAAACTCTTTGAAGTGGTTGGAAGTATTGGATGAAAAATTTCCAGATGTGGGGGGCAAGTCCTGACTGTCAAAACAGCATGTTGGGGTATCTTTTCGGAAATCGACATAACAAACGGACATTGTGTAGGAAGAAGAGCCAGGTGCTTTTCAGTCAGTTCCCCGAATCATCTCATCACTTGATGGGGGACCCTACCGAAAACCAATGTATGATGGTGGCTGAGGTAACGCCTATAGCACAATTCCATTTCGATTAATAAAACTAACCCTTCTGACTGTGTGTCGCTAACCTGTAATATTTTCGCTATATCGCGGTTTCGACCAGAAAACGCCGTTTAACGAACCCGCGGAGCGTAACTATTTGATACGCCTGATATTGGGCTAAAATTGGCACAAAACAACAAAAAAACCGACCTTTTTGATCGGTTCTTTCGCGTTACTCTTGGCGGTCCCGACGGGGTTTGAGCCCGCGGAGCGTAACTGGTTTGGTGGGTGGTTTTCGATGTGCAAATCAATTGTAATTGTGTCACTTATGAGATGTCAAGAATATTAATCAGAATATTAATCGGTTTCAGACGAAACAATTAGGTATGGTTGAATTTTACAATCACCCACGAACTGTCTGAAAGTCATTTAGTATATCGTTATGCCAGTGTTCCGATATTTATTGATTTTATAAACAGACGATATCCACTTTTATACAGTACCCCGCTTCACCACGTCGTCCAAACATACCGATCGAATCGGATAATGCATCATCAGCTCACTCATATCCACCTGCCAATCGGATGTGGCAAGGTCGTGGCGCATCGCCATAAAACGCGATTTGGTCTCGTTAAACGGCTGATACCATAGTCTCAACAACCTCAACACCCACGCAGGCATGTACTTTCTGCTCGCCCGTTTTCGCGATGATCTTTCATACACCGTGGCGACCTCCTCGAAGGTCAGATTTTGCGGACCGCCGATGGTTAACGTCTGATTTCGTAGGCGTGGGTCTTCGAGCGCCAATAGGATGAACTTCGCCACGTCAATCGTGGAAATAAAATTGATCGGATTCCTGCCGTTCCCCTGAATCGTCACTGGCTGACCGTTCAGCACTTGCGCCCCGATCTGCGCACACCAGGTCTCCATGAACGCGGTTGGACGCAGGATGGTGTACTCCATTTTCAGTGACTTGATGTACTCTTCCGCCCAAAACTTTATGCGAAAGAAATCCACGGGATGATTCCGCGCTGCCCCATACGCGGACACGAACACAAACCGCTTCACATTCGACCTTTGGGCGGCTTCCATCAACGAGCGGACTCCGCCCTCATCCACGGTATGGACATTGTTATCATCTTTCCCGCCTACTGCTGTCACCGATGATACGACTGCCTCCGCGCCTTCACAGGCGCGGAGGAGCGTATCAGGCTGACGTAGATCCCCTTCAATGACCTCTACGCCAAGGGAACGGGTATATTCCAATTTGCGAGGGTCGCGCGTCAATGCACGGACCTGATATCCCTTCTCCACGAGCATGGGAAGCAGTTTTTGTCCCGGTTTGCTTGACGCACCTGCAATTAGGATCATGGTTGACCGCCTCCGCTTTGGCGGGCAACTTCCCCCAATTCCGCAAGAAATAATTTTATCCTACACTTGGTTGCGGAATATGGGGGAGGCTGGATGGATGTCCAAAGATCACACATACCCCATCTTCCTTTCCTCCATTAATGCAACACTTTGTACTAGCAACTCACCAGCTGCGTGAGTATCACCCGTATCCCATATGGCAACCGCCTCCTGCAGCAGGGATTGCAACTCGTCCGGCATTTTTTGCTGGCTGGGGTGCAACAACATCTTCACATGCTCAATGGCTGTTTCCCAATTCTCTTGTTTCACTTCCACAGCCAGTGCCGGTCCCAAAGCCATAAACTGGATCGGCGAAGGGACCTTTTTCAGTAGTTCAAGCGCGGCAGTGATATGGGCTTGGGTCAACTCATGATTTCCATCCCGAAGTTCTGCCCATGCCAGCGACCCCCAAGCGGATGCCTTGTAAAACGGATTTTTCGCCTTATCAGCCAATGCGAGAGTACGCTGTGCCCATTCTCTTGTCATTTCCGGATTCCCCAGTTTCCTACCGATCAATGCCATGTAGCTGAGATTGATGAACATCGTATCCACGTCACCCACGGCTTCCACATCCTTCAAACCTGCCAGCAGATATTTCTGCGCTTCATCCAGTTCGTCCCGCCACATGTGGACGAATCCCAGAATGGTCTGCGCCCGCCCGAACACGCGGCGGTTGCCCGAAGCCCACGCCGCCTCCAATTGCTTTTTGGCATGCGCCAGCGTTTCATCCGGCAATTGGAAGTAGCGATACTTGCGGAAATCCACCAGCACCAGCGACTCGTACATCCGCGCCTGCTGCGTCAGCGTGCCGTGTTCTTCGATCACCTGCTGTGACTCGCGCAGGATCATGTTCAAGTCATCGGCGCGCGCCTGGAAGTATGCCAGCCAGACCCGGTCGAGTTGCAGGTCGATCCACTCGATGGTTGACTCAGATGTGCGTTCCCCGAGCGCCGCGATGGCTTTTTCATACACCGGTAACATGTCGTTCAAACGGCGCTGGACGTTGTAGGCGTTCCCTTCGCGCCGGTACAACCGTCCGCGCGTGATGGTGTCGGACTCATCCACATGCGTCAACGCAGTCTCGAAAGCCTGGATCGCCTCATCGGTCTGCGCGATCAGCCCAAGCACCATGCCGAGATTTTCGTACGCCCGCACCAGGCGCTCCCGGTTCCCCACCTGCTCCCACTGGCGGATCGCCGCACGATAGAACGCGATGGCTTCGAGATTGGCGTACGTCTGCTGGGCGCGGTCACCGGCGCGGGTGAAATAGTCTGCGGCTTTCTCGCGCAGTTCTGCGGCTTCGCAATGAAAGGCAAGCGTCGGTGCGAGTTCATCGAGTTGGTCAGGGAAGAGCATCTCGATGGTCTCAGCTGTGGCGCGATGCAATTCCTTGCGCCGCGCGATCAGCAAACTGTTGTACGTCACATCGCGCGTGATGGCATGTTTGAAGATATATTCCAGATCGCCGCGCCAGCGGATCAACTCGCGCTGTTGCAATTCGCTCAACGCCGCTTCCAACGGCACATCGGCGCGTTGGCGTTGCAGTAAATAGCCCAACACCACTTGTTGAAAAACTCTGCCGATCACCGAAGCAGTCTGCAATGTGTACTTGTCCTCCGATGGCAACCGGTCAATGCGCGCGGCGATGACGCCCTGCAACGTATCGGGCACTTCGAGTTGCGAAATGGCTTGTGTCGCCACGGCACGATTACCTTCGAGCAGCACCATGCCCGTATCAATCAACGAACGCAACAACTCTTCCAGGAAAAACGGATTACCCTCCGACTTGTTCAAGATCAACTGTCGCGTGGCTTCGGGCATGTTCTCGATCTTCAACAAGTTTTCCACCAGCAACGCGCTATCCGCAGGCGTCAGCGGATTCAGTTCCAGCGTGCGATACGTCTCACCCAATTGCGCCGCAACTTTCTGATGCCATTCCCACGTGCGTCCTTCGTTCGGGCGAAAGACAAGGATCAGAAACAGAGGCAGGCTCTCGGTCAGAGAAAGAAGCGTTTCAATTAATCCCAATGATGAATGGTCAGCCCAATGCAAGTCCTCCCACACCAACGCCAACGGACGCGCATCCGCAACCGCGCGAAGCAAATCAGCAAACGCGCTGTGCATGCGGCTTTGCAGAGTCTGCGGCAATAAATCCTTGAGCGTTGATTCAAAATCAGCATCCATCGGCACATCGCGCAACCGCGCAAGATACGGGAACACGTTCTGCCCATCATCCAAATGATGTTCGCAATACGCACGCAATGCCGCGCTCACTTCAGCAGGCGTTGCATCTTGATTCACTCCAATGAGACTATCGAGCATACTACGCGCCGCCCAATAACTGATGCCCTCCGCATACGAAAGCGCGCGCCCCTCCACCCACAACACGGACTCACTCGTCGCCGCGCGCGCTTCGGAGACCAGCCGACTCTTGCCCAACCCCGCCTCTGCCAGGATGGAAAGCACGCGTCCTTTTCTGGACGTGAGGCTGTTCGCTGTTTCGACCAGCATCTTCAACTCTGACGCCCTGCCCACGAGCGGAGACCGCAACCCCGCAATGCCGCGCGCCGATTCAGGCGCAGACTTCAACCCGACCAGCCGATAGATCGGAATTGGTTCCGACTTGCCTTTCACGCGCACCGTCGGCAACATGTCAAACTTGAACAATGACGCCGTGAGCCGATGTGTGTTTGGCCCCACAACGATCTGCCCCGTTTCTGAAACATCTTCGAGCCGCGCCGCCACATTGACCGTATCGCCCATCACGCCATATTGCTGGCGACCATCCGAGCCGAGTCCGCCTGCGACGACGATGCCAGTGTTGATGCCGAAATGCATCCCCAAACTCGTGAGATGTTTTTTGTTGAACTCCACCAATGCATCCATCATATCGAGTGAGGCTCGCAGCGCACGTTCGGCATCATTCTCGTGCGCTACCGGCGCGCCGAACATCGCCATGATCTCGTCACCGATGAACTTCTCCACGGTGCCGCCGTATTTCTCGATGACCGGCACCAGCCACGAGAAACAGGCATTGATCAACGAACGGACATATTCAGGATCATTCTTTTCCGAAAGCGCAGTGAAGCCTGAAATATCCGCGAACATCACGGTGACAAGTTTACGCTCCCCCGCCTGCTCGGTCTGTGTGATCACCGATTGATTCAACGCCGCCAGTTTTTCGCGCAAAATGGCAAGCGACGAATCGACAACGGCATCGCCCAAAATGGCGCGCTGGCTTTCAAGCGCAGATATGGATTGTTCGAGTTGTACGCGGTCGGTCATGTTTGCCTCACGTAGCCACGTCTGCGACGTGACGAATTTATTTGCAAAGAATGTCACGCTTCAAGCGTGACCTACACGATCCCCCTCCGGCGGGCGGGAGGAGGAGATTCACCCCGCCTGCCGGAGTGCCAGGAAGATGGCCAACGTTAGTACTCATGGTAGTCCCGTGATGAGGCATGAACCTTCCTGCGTAGGGAAAAGCCATTCCAGCAACACGGTCAACCTGCTCATAAATCAACATGGAAATCTTCCGGCTTTATCAAACCGTAGGTCACGTCTGTGGCGTGACAATCATGTTAGCGTAGAGCGTCACGTCAAAAACGCGACCTACACCTTTGCCCGCTCACGGATGAAATCCTCCACGCGCGTCAACGTCATCGGGAATTCTTTAAGCATGGCGCTGGTATTGAAGGTTTGGTCGGCGGTATCGGTCCACACGCTGAACGACATCAGACGGCTCAACACTGGTTGAATAGGTCGAAGAATCGGTCCCATCACCTTCATCACGCCGGTCGGTACGTTCATCTTCTTGAGTGGCTTGCCGGAGAAGCGGGAGTACATCTCTGCGATTTGGTTGCGGGTCACGTTATCGGGACCACCCATTTCGACCGTGCGATTCTTGAGTCGGGTTAGATCCGTAAGAGCGATAACCGCGATGTGCGCTACATCCTTACAGGCAATAAAATTAATTGGGTTATTTCCATTCCCAAAGATGGTTACTTTCCCGGCTTTCAAAAACTCAACGCCCAATAACGTATGTACGTGCCGCTCCATAAATGAGGGTGGACGCAGGATGGTGTAACTCAATCCGCTGGCTTTGAGATAATTCTCCAATTTGAATTTTGTACGATAAAAATCAGTGGGATGATCTACCCTGGTTCCTTGTGCGGAAATGTATAGAAAGTGTTTCACTCCAACAGCTTTGGCGACATCTATCAACGCGCGGTGCCCAGCATCATCCACGGCTTCGGATGTGTATTTTCCTGTGCCAATGATTTGATGCGCAGAGGCGAGAACCACATCCACGCCTTGACAGGCTTTTTTGAGGGAAGCAGGGTCAATCAAGTCTCCCTGCACAATTTCTATGCCTTGTTTTTTCAAATCCTCTGCGCTGGCAGGGTTGCGCGTCATCCCCCGGATTTTTTGTCCCGCCGCGAGCAGTTGACGGGCAATTTCGCGCCCTAAATCGCCGGTTACGCCTACAATAAGAATCATGGGAAGCCTCCTAAAGTTGATTTGATTTATCTCACTATAGCAAACCGAGCGTTCCCAAAGCGTTCCCAGTTACGTCAGTGCATCACTTCCTGAGAGCGGACCAGGTCCATGCCGCGCCAAGCACCTCAATGACAGCAAAGATGGCGAGCCCTGCACCCGAGAAGCCCATCAAGACCAGCGCAACCAAGCCGATAGCGAACACCACGCGGCCAGGGATTGTTATCTGAAAAAAAGGAATGACATTGTTTCGCGCACAATGGATGTGGTAGAGTGCAAGGGCCAGCACCACCAAGCCCAGCACTCGAATCCAGACTTCTGAGGTGGTTGGAAAACCAAAGATGGGGAGCAGGATGTTTGGTATAAGCAGGAACCCCAAACCGGTACCGGCTTCATACAATCCCCAGGTCATTATTGATACGGCTGCTTTATT
>CAYTDB010000187.1:0-8382 GCA_964436455.1 uncultured Anaerolinea sp.
CCAAACGCCTCGAACTGGTGGAGCGCCTTGAAACCAACCAGTTTTAGTCACACTCAAATCATTTTACAATGTTCAGTGGGTGTTTTTCACCCAATGACGGCTGTCCACTCATGTCACAAAGAGAAGTTGTTGCTTCACGAATCCGAGCCGATATTCGAAGTAGCCAACAAGAGAATGTGGAGATGGGAAGGGCAAATCCTGAGCGACGTGGATTTTGACTGATAGTTTTGTTATTCCAACCACTCAATTCCATACTTTTGAGAGATTTCCCTGTGCTTTGCGTCGTCCATAGTGCCGCCCTGCATGGTGGATTCGAGTTCATCGAAGAATTGCTCCATGCCGCCCGGGATTGCCAGGACCAAAATTTTGAGAGGCACTTTCAGCGGGTTATATAGCGCGTGCGGAATCCATTTCGGCAGGTGCGCAATCCCGCCCGCACTGGCTTCCAGTTTGTCATTGCCCAGCCTGATCTGGATCGTTCCCTGTAAGACGTATACGATTTCATCCTCATACGAATGCACATGCAGGCGATTCCCGCTTTCAGGGTCGAATTCAGATTCAAAAAGGTAATAATCACTCCCCGTTTGTTGACTCGTCAATTTATGCGTAACACCGATCAACTTCAAAACTCTGCCTGAGCCGGGCGGTATTAAGATCGGTTTTGGGATGACAGGTTCCATACTTCCTCGATTAATATTTACTTGTCTGCCCAATGCTTGGTTGGGCAGACAAGGGTGCTGGTCGTTTTTCAGCCGTGGACGAATTCTTTTATTTGTGGGCTTGTTCTACATAGTCGCGCAAGCGGGTGAGACCCCGGTCCATGATCGGCGCTGTCATGGAAAGGTCCATCAGCCTCACAACCCCTATCTGCAATAAAAATCGCATCATCTTGCTTGAAATTTCAACGGGAACAAATTCACGGCTAATGGTCACTCGCGTACCCTCTGTCGCCTTTTCAAGCCGATAGGTAAAGATCATGCCTGCTGTTCCCATCGACGAATGCTGGGTAACGGATTTGAACTGGAACAGGTGTGGACGCTCCAAAGCTATGATGGCGCATTCGTCGTGCATGACATCCTTGTCCATAACGCCGACCGAACGCCAGCGGCTGCTAACTTTCACAGGACCTTCGTATAAAAGCTCCATTTCGGTCATTTCTCCCCACTTCTTGTGGGAGGCTACGTCGAGCAGGTTGTCGTAGACTTGCTCCGGTGTTGCATGAATAACGATACTTCGTTTGAAACTGTAAGCCATGGTAGTCTCCTTTGTTGATGTTCCTACTATACACCTGCCTGAACTTCAAAACTTGACATTTTTCTCCAAAAATTCTCGAAGGGGTCGTAATTCGGCTATACTTTGCTCACCTTCGGAGTGAATTTGAATTGAGTCCCACAGCCATTACCCCCGATCAATTTTCCACTTTCGGCGATTTGATTAAACATCTTCGCCGACAGGCGCATCTGACGCAGATGGAGCTTGCCATGGCGGTCGGGTATAGCGATGCGCAGATCAGCCGCATTGAAAAGAATCAACGGACGCCAGACGCGGCAACGATTACGGCTTTGTTCATTCCTGCCTTGGGACTCGATAATGATTCAAAGTGGGTGACACGTTTGCTCGAACTCGCGAAAGGCAAGCCTCAAAGTGCTTCGGATGATACCCAGGCAAATGGCACACCGCATAATCTCCCTCATCAATTGACCAGTTTCATCGGGCGTGAAAAAGAAATCGCTGAAGTCACTGACCTGTTAAAAAAACATCACCTTGTCACCCTCACGGGTCCGGGCGGCACAGGCAAAACCCGCCTCTCGCTTCAGGTCGTATCCGATTTGCTCGCCTTCTTTCCTGATGGAGTCTGGCTGATTGAGTTTGCGTCCATCAGCGAGCCTGCCCTGGTCGCATTTGAAGTTGCGAATTGGGTCGGGTTGAAAGAGTCGAGCAAATCAGCGCCTTCTGTCATCGAAGTATTGGTTGGATATTTTCGCTCTCGCAAGGCGCTGCTCATTTTCGATAATTGCGAACATCTCATCGAGCCCATCGCGCTTCTGGCGGATTTGCTCACGCAGGCATGCAGGGATGTGGTCATTCTCGCCACCAGCCGCGAAACGCTTGGGGTCAAAGGCGAGATCGCCTATGCTGTGCCCCCGCTCAACATTCCCGATTCCAAATCAGACCTCTCTACATTAATGGATTCCGAATCTGGACGCCTCTTCGTAGAACGCGCCTCGGCTGCCTCTGCGAGTTTTTCCCTGACCCAGGCAAACGCCTCAACCATCGCCCAAATCTGCCTCCGTTTAGACGGCATTCCCCTCGCCCTCGAGTTGGCGGCGGCGCGTGTCAAAATGATGACGGTGGATGAAATTGCGAAACGTCTCGATGACCGCTTCCGCCTGCTGAAAGGCGGCGCACGGACAACAATACCGCGTCAACAAACCTTACGCTCCATGATCGACTGGAGTTACAACCTGCTCTCGGAGCAGGAGAAAATTCTATTCCGCAGGCTGGCGGTCTTCGTCGGCGGCTGGACGCTCGAAGCCGCAGAATCAGTTTGCAGCGGCGAAGGAGGCGGGGGTCTTGAATCCAACCAGATCCTTGACCTACTTTCGCAACTGGTCAACAAATCGTTGGTGCTTGTCGAAACCAGACGAGCCGAAAGCCGCTATCACTTTTTGGAAACGATCCGTCAGTATGCCCTTGAGCAATTGTCTGAAGCCGAAGAAGCCTCCGCGATGCGGGCAAAACATCTGGCGTATTTTGTGAAGCTGGCGGAAGAAGCCGAACCTGAGTTATATCGTTCAGATCAAATCGTCTGGATGAACAAATTAGACGACGAACTGGATAACCTGCGCCTGGCTTTGGAATGGGCGATTACCGCCGATACGAAATCTGGCATGCGTTTATTGGTTTCTCTGGTTTTGTACTGGAATGCCCGCATCAATCCGCAGGAATGTGATGCCTGGCTGACTCGCTTATTGGTGCAATACCACGCTGCGGATGCCCTGCGCGCTCGGGCGCTGGCATATCATGGTTTGATCCTGACGAATCTAGGCAAATTTAATGAGGCGCTTACGAGCGCCAATCAAGCCCTGGATTTATCGCGCGGTATCTCAGATCAGTCTACTGAAGCATACAGCCTTTATATTTTAGGGGTGAGTTACTGGAATAAGGGAGATTTCGAACAAGGGGTTCCGATCATGAAACAGAGTTTGGCATTGTATGAGGCAGTGGGCGATAAACTGGGACAAGCAACCACTTTGATGCGGCTGGTGAGCGTCTCTGACTATGAAGCCTCGAAAGCCTATATGGTTGAAAGTATTCGCCTTCAACGCGAGTTGGGTAATCTTTCAGGGCTTGCCTTTTCCCTGTACTATCTTTCCATCTTTTTGACTTTACATGGAGATCTTTCCTCGCCGTTTCCCATGGCGGAAGAGGCTTTATCAATTTTTCAACGACTTGGGAATTCCGTAGGGGAGGCAAACGCTTTGACGATCTACGGGTATCTCGCATTTTTTAAAAATGAGTATCAGGAATCCATCTCATACTTTAAGAAGGCGATTGAATTAAACGAAAAAAACGGCGATCTCATGGGGTCTCTTTACAATCGCAGAGAATTGGCGATGGGGCTCCTGCACCAGGGTGACATGGAAGAAGCCAAAGAACTGCTTCATGATTGTGTCTTGCAGTTTCAAAAGCTACATGCTTTCGATGGTTTGGCGAAAACCATGGTATCTGTGGCAAGTCTGTGTGTGCGACTAGAAGACCCCGTCCGCGCTGCGCTGCTAATCAATTGGGCAGACGACTTGCGCCAAAAGAGTCGTTCCATTGTCTGGCCCATGCAGGGGAAATTCATTGACGAGATTCTTGCAAAGATCCGCACCATGATCGATGAAACGAAATTTGCCGAACTGTCCGCTCAGGGGCGCGCCATGACAATGGAGGCGGCAATCGCCCTCGCCGTGGAGGGATTGTCTGAATAGACGCCTGAATAAAGTTACGTGGTCAGTTCCCCGCGTAGATTGGTTGGCATCAGTCGTTTGATTTCATCCACTGGAAGATTTTGGCTGAAGAGGTTGCGCTGGCTACTTAAGTCGTCCGCTCGGATTTGAGAAGGTAAAACAATGGAAAGCATGATCGCGAGTTAGATAAAAAATAGCTATTTTCTGAACCCGCGGAGCGTAACAATTAGACGCGCCGTATTTTGGGCAAAAAGTTGTATAGAACAACAAAAAAGTAGGACAATAGTAGGGCTGACGGACTAAAACTCTTTGGAGTGATTGGAAATATTTGAGTAAAAGCCCAGTTTTAAGCAGAAAAGTTGGACATATTGGAAGGATAATTTCCATTTGACAGAATTTTTGTGTCGCCCCAGATTCTTCTAAGCTGTAAGTTGTGGGTTCGATCCCCGCCGAGGGCGCAGATGTAGGGGTAACGCACCCTGACTGTCTAAACAGTATATTGAGGTACGTGTTCGGGTACAGGCACAACAAACGGCCACGGCGTAGGAAGATAAGCCATGTACTTTTCAGCCAGGTCGTGCATGGTTTTTGCCGGATCACGATGGAGACGATTGAGAAATTTGCGAGGCGCCTCTGCCTGCGTCTGTCGGCTGCGTTGTTCTCGGTATGCTTCAACCGATACCCCACGGATCTGTTCCAAGAGTTGTTCCTCACTTTCAGCCTGAAAAAGGATCTGATAGTGTCCAAAGTCTCGCAGTGGCTGGGTAGATTTTCTTCCGCTGATGCGTCTTTGATGAGTGCGCAATCGTCCAAACAAACTCTCGATCACCAGATTATCTTGTGGCAAGCCTGGGATATCAAAGCAGTACAGCAGATCGTCACCAAACATCTCCCAACGTTTGCGAAGCCCATCATACAGTGAGCGCAGGAAGGCTTGGTCGCATGCTTCGGTTTCCAATGCTTGTAATAGCTCTTGCATCTCCTGTTTGATTTGTTGGCTGGTCGGTTTTGGGACATTCAGATAGGAGCTTGGCGGATAACGCAAACAGGCTGCGATTCTCAAAAGCCAGGTGAAAGCTTGATCGATCCTTTCAGCCAGTTGGCGATTATTCTTCAAGGTTCGGTCAAGCTGTCGGATCAGGCGACGATAGTAGGCATGGTCAGCCACGGGCATCGTATGCAAGGCTTGGGCAATGCTTTCCAGTTGCCGGTAGCCTTTGAGACCACCCCAATAAAAGGGTTTGCGCGTATTTCGATTCACAGCATCACGGATCGCCATGCGAAATTGACTTTCAATCTCCATCAACGTTCTGGCGTGATCTGCTTCTGTATGACTATCTGGCTTCAAAAAAGGGGGTGCTCTTTCGGAAAATCGGTGGTTTTTGGCAAACCACCTAGATCCAGGCGCATTTGCTTTCGCAAGCGGGTGTCTTCTTCGAGAACTTCATCCACCAAATTGCCCAAAAAATGTTCCTGACAACGTTGACGAGGCGCATTTGGCCAAACCGCGCGTAAGGCTGCGATGATCCGTTCTTCACCATCGGTTATGCTCGCTAACACCGGGTACATTTGGTAAGACTGCAACCAGGCCGTCAACTCCTTCTCGCTGGGTGCCTCCACCTGAATGGCAGAGACCACTGTCCCACTCAAGATTTCATATAGCACATACAATAGGCTGCCATGACCTTCTGGCTGCAAGGCGTCCACTCCAAAAACCAGGCCGCCGTGTTTTGCAACCGTTCCATCCAGCCTCTTCCGCACCTCTTCGCTGGTCGTCCCCAGTAACGCCAAATACTGACGATATAGCTTGCCTACATTACGCTCGTTGACTGCTATCCCTTTTTCATTCAACTCCCGCTGTATTTCCACAAATTGCCGTTGATCGTGTTCATGTCTCCAGCCTATATAGGCCAGTACATCCAACCCATAGGTGCTGCTTGGTAAACTCAACAGCAGGACTTGACTGGCATAGTATCTTGTCCCCGGATGTGTGCACTTCTCGTTTGTGCACACTTTGGCTCTCCCGGCTATAGGCGTTGGCCCTTTCATCGTTTGGATCGTTTTCCGCATATGCCAGTTTGGACGCACCTGTAGTTCATTCCCACAATGCACACAAGTGCTTACCTCACTGACCAATATCTGTCTCTTTGCTCCCGGATATGTTCGTGTCGGTCGGTGAGGCGGTCGCTTTTCCATTGCCTGTCTCCTGGGCTTTTTCCTGATGCTTCTATTCTATCCCACCTCCCGCACACTGTTTAGACAGTCAGGGGGTAACGTACACCTCCATGTTCTAGATATGGGGGTGTTTGTTTTTTAGTACAAAGTTGTATTCCTGAAGTAGGGCTTACTCAATGGAGATATTGGACACGAGAGACAGATGGGATGTAATGTAACCTATTTTGCTTTTTTATCGTTCATTCATTTCCTTCTTACTGAGCAACAGCCTTTCGAGTTGTTGTTCATGTTGGATTTTTAGTTCGATAGATAGCAACAATGAATCCCTGCCCATGTGGATATTACGGCGACTCGCTCAAACCCTACACCTGCGCCCCGGTGGTCACTACCAAGCACCGGAAGCTGATTTTAGGTCTCATTATGAATCTCATTGACATCCACATCGAAGTGCCCAGATTGGGTTATTACGAGCTAAGCAATGATCGGGTGGGAGAGTCGAACGATGCTGTTCATGCGAGTGTGCAAGCTGTGCATGCTATACAAAATAGACATTTCTCAAAAGGAGATATAGGATCTCGGCTTGAGCAATGCACGCATATTCGGGGCTCGGCAATCGAGAAGGATTGCTTCTGAATTTTGATCGCTTGCTTATGTATTTCACCACTTGATAGGGATCCTGCTATAAGTTCAAGTATGATGGGGGATGAGGTAATGCCTATCGCAAATCCAATTCAATCAAGAAGACCAACCCCTCTGACTGTGTGTTGCTAACCTGCAATCTTTATGCAGTAACGCGGGTTCGAATATGAAACGCCGTTTAACGAGCTCGCGGAGCGTAACTAAAAGACGCGTCAAGTTATTGGCAATAATTGGTATAAACGACAACAAAACCGACCTTATTGATCGGTTCTTTCGCGTTACTCTTGGCGGTCCCGACGGGGTTTGAACCCGCGGAGCGTAACTACCAAAATGGTTCTCGATGAATTATGTTTACAACAATCGACTGGGAAAATTTTTTACCTAGCGACGAAAAAATTCTATTACGACCTGCGAGCCAAGTCAAGCGATTTCCGGGGGATTGAACGAAAGTCGAGACAGATGTCTATTAATATCATAAGGAGAGTGTTTTCTTCGTAACTCCAGGTGGGTGGCCCAAGTAGCCAGCATAGGTGTCATCCACCAGACAGACAAAAAATCCAAAGCCAAACGACTTCGGATTTTCAAATCCTCGCTTATTGTGTGACGTTATGCAGTTCTTCACGTACCACCCGCCGAAGAATTACTTCGATTGGTTCTTGTTGACGAGTAATGTGCTCACGCAAGGCATTGTTAATCAAGGTCTGATAATTTCCACCTCCTGCCGCGTCAACCTCACCGCGGAACCAATCCAGAATATCATCATCAATCCGGATTGTGATTCTGGTCTTTCCTTTTGGTGCAGGGATAACTGCCCCACGTTTGCCTTTCGTGAAGTTATATTCTTTCTTCATCTTGTTCCTCATACATCTTTCTCTCTCGCGCTGTGGCTTTTCGTGCAGAAATAATTCGAATGACAATTTCTCGAAACGTGTATACCACAACCAGGATTCGACTCAGAAAATCTATGCCAATGGTTATAAAACGGTCTTCGCCCTTATGCTCATCCTGAATCGTGATGGCATTTTCATCTTCAAACACTCCGACAGCATCCGCAAATTTGACGCGATGCTTCTTGTAGTTTGAATTTTCCTTGTTAGGATCCCATTCGTAGCTCATATAATTCTATTATATGCACAAGTGTACACAGGCGCAAGAGACAAAATCCCCCGTCTCCGTAACAAAAGCGGCGATATTATCAATGTGGGCAATATCGCCAATGCTCGTGCAGTTGGAATTGGTACCGTCTTTGCGTGTAGGACGTGTGTTTTCCGCTCATGTTCTATGTGCCTTCCTAACTTGAAACATTTCATATACCCAGTTGCTCCCATTGAAGATAATTGCTGCTGTAAATTGATCGGCTCACTTATCTACTATGATTTCACCACTTGGTGGGGGACCCTACCAGAAATTCATGTATGATGGTAGATGAGGTAATGCCTACTGCAGATATATTTCAATCAAGATGACCAGCCCCTTTGGATGTGTATTGCTATCCTGCAACTATTACGTTGCATCGCAGGTTCGCTTGGAACAAGCCAAATGACGATTCCGCGGAGCGTAACTATTAGACGTGCCTTAATTCAGGCGAGAATTGGCGCAAAACAACAAAAAA
>CAYTDB010000188.1:0-8162 GCA_964436455.1 uncultured Anaerolinea sp.
GCTGGGCGGCGAGTAAAGCCTCCTGCGATTTTTGGGTGTACTTTTCGAGGTTCATTATGGTACTCCTGATAATAATAATTTCAGATGTAACTACAAGCGTTAGCGAATCGGTTCCCGTTAAATGACCGGTTACGATGCCGTTTTACGAAGAAGTTGGGCGTTTATGGCGACGACAACCGTGCTGAGCGACATCAGGATAGCTCCAACTGCAGGTGATAGTAGAATACCGATTGGAGCCAGTACTCCCGCTGCCAATGGCAAAGCCACAACATTGTATCCAGCCGCCCATACAAGGTTTTGGATCATCTTGCGGTAGCTTGCCCGGCTGAGCGAAATGATTTTTACAACATCCAATGGGTTGTTGCGGACCAGGATGATTCCTGCCGACTCGACTGCCACGTCGGTGCCGCCACCAATGGCTATGCCTACGTCCGCACGAGTCAGCGCGGGGGCATCGTTGACGCCATCGCCCACCATTGCCACACACCGTCCTCGACGCTGTAGGTCACTGACTTTTGCATCTTTTTGGTCAGGTAACACTTCGGCAAAAAAAGTATTGATGCCCAGTTCTTCTGCCACTGCTTTTGCTACTGGCTGGCTGTCGCCAGTGATCATGGCCACCTGCACACCCATCTCATGCAACTTGCCTATTGCCTCCCGGCTTTCGGGTCGGATTACATCGGCTAAGGCAAAGGATGCCACAGGTTCTGGCTGGCCACCGTCATGATTGGCTCTCACCAAATGCACAACGCTCTGGCCTTTTTCACTCGTCTCGTGTTCAAATTGCTTCAGACGCTCGGGTAAATGGGTGTTCAGCATCTCCAGCAGACGCGGCCCGCCCATATACAGGGCGTGACTGCCGCTGTGAGCCTTTGCCCCACGACCCTGGATGGCTTCAAAACCGCTTACTTCAGGCAAGTCCAAGCCGCGTTTTTTCGCGCTGTCACGGATACCCCGCGCGATGGTATGCTCCGAATCGCCTTCCACGGCTGCGGCCAGCGCCAGGTATTCGTCTTCATTTTTTCCATCTACTGCTATTATCCCAACGACCCCAAAACGACCTTCGGTCAATGTGCCAGTTTTATCAAAGAGCACCATGTCCACGAGGCGCATTTTTTCCAGCGCCAGCCGGTCGCGTATCAAGATGCCGTTCGAAGCGCCGATCGAGGTGGTGATGGCGACCACCAGCGGTATTGCCAACCCCAGGGCGTGCGGGCAGGCGATTACCAGCACGGTTGCCACCCGTTCGATCACGGCAACATTGAACCCGGTCGCTATTGTCCAGGCCAACCCTGTCAGCCCAGCCATTCCTAACGCTATGTAGAACAACCAGCCGGAGGCGCGGTCAGCCAGAATCTGGGTGCGGCTCTTCGACTGCTGCGCCTGCTCTACCAGGCGCATGATACCCGCCAGTGCAGTCTGGTCTCCAGTGGCGGTTACCTGAACACGCAAACTGCCATCACCGTTAATCGACCCGCCAATGATATGCGCGCCGGGGACCTTGCCGACCGGTTTTGATTCGCCGGTAATCATGGCTTCATTGACAGAAGACTCTCCTTCTACAACTTCGCCATCCGCCGGAATGCTCGCCCCTGGGCGCACCAGTAAACGGTCACCGTTGCGTAGCTGGTTGACGGCCACAGTTTCGGTGCTACCGTCTTGGAGAAGGCGCTCAGCCGTATCGGGCATCAGCTTTGCCAGGGCATTCAACGCTCCGGATGCCTGCCGTACACTGCGCATCTCGATCCAGTGACCGAGCAGCATAATATCAATCAGCGTCACCAATTCCCAGAAGAAATCCGCCTGCCCGGGCAGGAACAAAGTAGCGAGACTGTAAAGAAAGGAGACGGAAATTGCCAGCGAGATGAGTGTCATCATCCCAGGCTGGCGTTTTTTCAACTCGGGCACAGCCATCTTTAAGAATGGCAGACCGCCATAGAAGAAAACGATTACGCTAAAAATGGGG
The DNA here is from genome assembly GCA_964436455.1 of uncultured Anaerolinea sp. Taxonomy (GTDB): domain Bacteria; phylum Chloroflexota; class Anaerolineae; order Anaerolineales; family Villigracilaceae; genus Defluviilinea. Next base: position 1,967 of record CAYTDB010000188.1, read on the forward strand.
GCGAGCCATTGGGAACCTGGAAAGGCTGGCAGGGAAAAGCCCAGCATCATTTTCAGCCCCATGCTGTATAAAATTACCGGGATAGAGAGAATGAGCGAAACCCAGAACCTGCGCCGAAACATCTGCTCATGCCCGGAGTGGTCGACATGGGCAACATTGTGCTCAGCGCGCTGGTCATTCTCACCATGCTTTGCTTGCCCGACATGCCCGCCGTGATTCACGGGGGAGGTGCTTTCGATTTCCCCGCGCTGAATTGCGTCATATTCCGAATGATCATGAGAGGAATCAGCCTCAGGCTGATCGTGGTCATTCATGGAAGCATGCTGCATCGATTGGTGATTTTCTGTTCCATTGGCGTCTGGATGCTTTTGGTTTTTAGTCATGCTACTTACTCCTTCTGGATGCGTCTCGGCCAACCTGAGTTTGTAATATTAAGGTAATGTTTTTAAGAAAACTATCAAGTCAGCCGAGTCGTTGTGAGATATATTCCAGCGCGGCATATCCGAATTTAACTGTGAACCATCAGGATCTTCACCGTTCACAACTGCCAGGCGAAATTTTTCAGCATCGAATTCGCCTTCCAAAACGGACCAGCGAATATCCTTCGCGTCCATCTCCTGCATCATGTCCATGTTATGTTTGCCGCCTCGTCCACTCGGTCCATGACAGGAGACACATGCCAATTGTCCACCCATCATCATCCACCTCCTGGAAGTTGGGCCACCCGTATATGTAATCGGCGATCCGCTCTCACTTGTCGCGGTGAAATAGATGCATTCACCATTCGAAGCGAATGCTCCCGCCCTCCATGCGGTTCCGGCTGGTTGTGCGCGCGGTGCACAAGCTATGAGGAGCAGGATAAATATGATGGTTAAGATGTTCCCGACAACAACCTGGCTTCTCCTGTACGCGGCATGTTCTCCAATTGGTCCGCAAAATGCCGTGATTAACTTGTCATTGCCTTTCAGGTTTTTTCTCCTTATCCTTCGAATGGGGCAACTATCTCACGGGCTTATTCGCCGCTAAGCGACAGGCTGTTCTGATTCCTAAATTTCGATTTCGATCCAGGTCGCCTCGTAATAGACTTTTCGATAATGAGCCAGGCGCAACTGCTGACTGTCATATTGGGCGGTTAGTTCGGCTTCCAATTGGCGGATATGCGACTGTAATTCAACAACCTGATCCCGCAAGCGCAAGATTGTTTCGGCGGCAGCCTGATCAACGCCCAAATCTTTTTGAAGACGACGCTGACAGCGCAACTCGTAACCTTCATAAGTTCCATACCAATATTTTTTGGGAGACGGGTTTTCGGGAATCATAATTTGACCTCACTTGGCTTTGCGTGTTTCTGACGGGCGGAAGCTAATGCTGTAATGCCCTCAACTTCCTGATCGGTCAACGCGTCAGGCAGAACCAGTTTGACGCGGGCAAACATGTCGCCGCGTTTTTGGGGCTCACGCAGGTAGGGCATGCCTTTGCCTCGCAAGCGGAACGTACGGTTGGCATTCGTGCGGGGCGGAATCGTCAGAGTCAGAGGGCGTTCCAGGGCGGGGATGCGGATCTCGCCGCCAGCAATCGCCGTGAAGATATCAACCGCCGCATCCATGTGCAGGTCATCCCCATCGCGTTCAAAAATGTCATTGGGCAGAACTTTGATAATCAAAAATAAATCTCCAGCCGCTCCGCCGTTCCTGCCTGCTTCACCGCGACCCGACAGACGGACCTGCGTTCCGGTGCGTACGCCGAGGGGAATGGTTGCCTGGATGCGATGCCCGTCTATTTCCAACGCGCGCTCCGTGCCGCGAAAAGCCTCTTCCAGCGTCAGGTCAACTTCGTATTCGACGTCCCGCCCTCGGCGCGGACTGGGCGGTGTACTTCGTCCTCTGCTGGCTTTGCCGCCAAAGATATTGGAGAAGAAATCGGAATATGGCGATGCGCTTCCAAAAAGATCTTCCAGGTCTTCGGCATTGGCGTATTGGGTACGCGCCCCTTTACCGGGTTGGGCTGACCAGTTTTGCCAGTCGAAATCCTGTTGCTGCTGACCACCCGTTTTCTGCCATTGCTGGTATTGCGCGCGCAGTTCATCATACTTCTTGCGTTGTTTCGCATCTGATAGAACCTGGTAAGCCTCATTGATCGTCTTGAATTTTTCTTCGGCGTCTTTATTGCCGGGGTTTATATCAGGGTGATACTTGCGCGCCAACTGACGAAAGGTCTGCTGGATAACCTTCTTATCGGCGTTCGGCGGCACACCCAAGATTTCGTAATAATCCTTAAAATCCATTGGTCACCGCCTCATTTACCTTCTTTGCAATTTGCGTATCTTACTTATGCTGCAAGTGTAGCCTAACGGGTTTGCGTCAGTTCCGCACGTTCTTTGCAACGCGGAGCAATGGTGTGTGGGCAGACTACGAAAAAAGCATGCCTCATAAAGGCAGGCTTTTAATTGGAGAAGCAGCAAGGCGATCATCAGAGAGAAGAGACCTCCTGCCATCCAATCTATCCGGCCACGTGATGCCCAACAGGATTTTGAGGGCATCAATGGCGAAGAAAACAGCGGCAAGAGTGACAAATGTCCTTGTTTTCAATCTAAAAGAGAACCGGGGATCTTCCCGCCATTTTCAGCAATCTTCTTGAAGAGGGCTTTTCGCAGAGCTTCGTTCTTCTCTGCGCTTCCGCTTTTAAAGCTGGCGTCAACACCCAGCTCTTTTGCAAGCGCGTCCCGATTTTCTCTGCTGCTGTCCGCGCCGATCAGCTTCAAAAAATCAACCACGGAAGTTCTCCATTCAAGTCCCTTGCCCCCAGCCAACTTGTCAAGTTCGGCGGTAAGGTTAACATCTGATATGGTATTAGCGCCAGGAACCAGACCCTTAATCTTTCCAAGGATTTTGTTAAGGATATCAGTAAATATGCTCATGTTACACTCCTTTTAGGTGATTTGTGCTTTAATATCATCATACGATAAACACTCCCCGGCCGCATCCAACGACCGGGGAGTGTTGAACTCCGCCATTTGGGGGAGACTGTTAGGAGCAATTCGTGAGCTGATTTGATGTCATTGCGAACAGGCCGGAGGCTGACGAAGCAATTTCAGCTTACAAGGTTTCACTTTGTCGAGCAGTATCACTATATTAAGCGAGGATTATCACTCTGCTGCGCTGCGGGTACGCGTGCTACGTCGCGCAGGACGCTCCTCGCAATGACAGATTGAATCTGTGATTTATTGTATGTTTATGGTGTCCATCCCGGCGAATCGCAGGTGGCCATATCCCCGCTCTGCAGACCATCCCTGAGCGCCAACTGCCGCTGCTCGGACGATCCATGGGTCCACGACTCGGGTGAGACGTAGCCCTCTGTCTCGCGCTGGATGCGGTCGTCGCCCACCGAAGCTGCGGCGTCCAGGCTCTGGGCGATATCCTGATCAGTCACCTGGGTCAGGTAACCGGTGTCGGTGGCGTGGAATGCCCAGATGCCGGCCAGGCAGTCAGCCTGGAGTTCCGTTTGAACTGACTCGCTATCTGGCCCTGTGGCGTTTGAGCTGCTCGACAGTGCACCAAGCAGGTCCTGCACGTGATGGCCGTACTCATGAGCAAGCACATACGCCTCGGCGAACGAACCGCCCTCGGCGCCAAAACGCGTCTGTAGTTCATTGAAGAAGTCGAGGTCCAGATAGACTTTCTGGTCGCTTGGACAGTAGAATGGCCCCATTGCGCCGCTGGCATATCCACAGGCAGCCTCCGTTGACCCCGTGAAAAGAACTGTATCGGCCGGTGTGTACTCGCTCCCGCGGCGGGCAAATTCATCGGTCCAAAAAGATTGGATGCTGTTGACGAAGCCAACGATGCGGCAGTCCTGGCGGGCATTCGCGTCTTCCCCTGTCTGGCATTGTGACTCCAGGTCGTTGATTCCGCCAGCGCTTTCAGTTGAAAATGGTACTTGCTGCCCGGGATCACTATTCGTCAGATCAGTAAGATTCCCGCCCAGCAGCATTATCACTATTGTGATGATCAGGCCAAGTCCTCCACCCCCTAAAGCGATTACAGTCCCAGTTCCACCCCGGCCACGCCGGTCCTCCACCTGAGACGGATCCAAACGGGATCTATTGTTGAATGGCATTTTTTCATCCTTTCATCTGAGTTTCTCCAGAGTGCGAAACTGACGCACCAAAGCGGCAGATTGTTATGAACTACTGTTTAATAAGTCGTGCCCTTGATGGGCACAGATTAGACCTCATGCAAAAGTGTTACGCGTTTGGCTCAAGCTGTTCTGCCAGACTTTACTCCATCATATGCCGATTACTCCCCGACCGCATCCATCGGCTGGGGAGTGTTCGTCTAATCCATTTGGGGGATATTCAATATGGGTCGAGGGCGGGAAGCGGCAGCAGATTGGCTGAGGCAATTTACGCTTGAACAGTTTCGGGGGAGGGAAGAGGCGGGTTTCACATATCCGTAGGAATTAGATCTGGCAGAACATCGGCTTCCCCTTTTCAGCTTCACCCATCCATCATGCCCCTTATTTTTTTTCGGCTGTTTTCCAACGGAGGGTGAGTTCCATACCCTGCAGGGGCTGGCGCGCGATCGATAAGCGTGCGCCGACTGCTTTGGCTCGTACTTTCATCATGTTCAAGCCATAATGTTCCGAGAAGTTTTTTTCAGGGTCAAAGCCCTGACCGTTATCGCGAATGCACAGTTCGATCACGTCTCCAGTTTGCTGTAGGTTGATCTCAACCTGACTGGCTTTGGCATGCCTGGCAACATTCAGCAGCGCTTCCTGAAAGACACGGTAGAAGGTCATCTGGACTTCAGGCGGGAGAATAAACCTCCCTGTAATGGTGACAGCGACCGGGATGTTGGTGCGACCTGAGAAAGCATTTCCCAATTGACGCAACAAGTCACCCAGATCTGTATCGACCAACGTGGAGGGTTGGAGTTCGGCCAGTAAGCCGCGCATCTCAGCCAGCGCGCCACGCGTCAAACGACTCAAGTCATTGAGAGATCGCCGTGCCTCCGCCTGGTCCAGTTCCCACATGCGCGGCAGGACTTCGGCGATCAGGCTGGCGGAGAAGAGGGTCTGGTTGACGGCATCATGCAGATCGTGTGCCAGTTTGTGGCGTTCTTCCAATAACTCGCGCGCCGATTTTTCGGCGGCGACGATCGCCTGGGTGTGTTTCTTCTGCTCGGTCAGGTCGGCGGCTACCAATCCAAAGTAATCAGGTGCCCCATCCACAGACAGGCGGTTCACTGAAAGATATACGGGGATTTGAGTTCCATCGCTGGCGGTGAGAACCAGCTCCTCGCGGGTTTGCAGGTCTGCGTCTTTTTGCATCAGCGCCCGCAGGATGCCCTGGTATTTGGACACAATCCAGGTTTGGATGTCAGAACCGATCACCTTTTCGAGCGGCGTCTTGAGCATCTCAGCAAAGCGGCGATTGGCGTACAAGATCACGCCGTCCATCGCCAGAGTCAGTGCGCCTTCGTTCATATCCTCGATCAATACGCGGTAAGGAAGTTCGGCACCCTTGAGCGTAAATATCTGGTCGCCCTCCATACTCGAGACAACAAGCGCGTCCACTTCCCCGCTTCGAATGGCGCGCAACGTATCTTCGGCTTCATCGAGACGTGCACGCAGGTCGGCATTTTCGCCCACCAGTTGCATTTGAGTAGGGAGTGCGGTTTTCTTACGCATGTGAATCCTATGCCATGCAAATCACAATCACTTCTGCTTTTGCAGATCCAACCCATCCAGCACATGCTGGCTCATGGACATGTCGCCGATGATACGGCGTTGGGGGAGTGGCAATTTTTTGATGAGCGTCGGCGCGGCAATGATCTGCTCACCCTGCGCGAGCTGAGGTTGTTGGTATAGATCGACCACTTCCAACTCGTAGCGCCCCTTCAGGTGTGTCTCGCAGAGTTTTTTGATGTTGGCGATGGCGCGCACAGACTGCGGTGTTGTGCCGGTGACATATAACCTTAAGACATAGGGCTTTTTCTGCGGAGTGACCCGCGCACGCTCAAAGGCTTCAGTCGAACTGCGCACTTTCTTTTTTGGCATGGATCCTCTTATTCCCGCGGCAGTAAATCCAGCCCGATCAGCACACGTTCGGTGTTGGAGAGATCGCCAATGATCTTGCGCACGGGCTCGGGCAGTTTCCGCACCAGGGTCGGGATGGCAAGGATCTGATCGCCGCGCG
>CAYTDB010000189.1:0-8071 GCA_964436455.1 uncultured Anaerolinea sp.
ATAGATACCCATCAACTCCCGTCCACCAGGCAGTGAACAGGGAGATCACTGTTCCGTGAGCGACAATCGCCACCCGTTTGCCATCGTACAAATCCATCATCAATTCAACTGACTTTTTAAATCGCTCAAGCGCTTGTGTGGCAGTCTCGTTCCCAAATATTAATTCGTCAGGCTTCTCAAACAATTCCCGAATGAGAGACTGGAAATCCTCTTTCGAACTAAAAGGGACACCGTTCCGCTCGTGTTCGTGCAACCCGTCCATCACGACAATATCTACTCCCAGTGTCTTGCAGAGAATTTCAGCAGTCTCTCTGGCTTTAGGCTCCACGCTTGAACCAATGATTTCGGGTTGATATTGCTCCAATATTTCGGCAAGTCGATCACCACGGACTCTTCCTTCATCAGAGAGTTCCCACGCATGAGCGGGAACGTTTTCCACAATTTCAGGCAGGGAATGCCTGACCAGGATCAATTGACCATCCATGATCATGAGCGTAGATTGTTCAGGACTCGTTCCAACTCTTCCGGCAAAGGCGCTTCGAAATGCCTGGGTCCTTTTTCGTTCGGCAAAACGATCTCCAAGCGATGGGCGTGCAAAAAGTGACGACCAATCTCGATTGTGGAATTCTTCCGTCCATATACTTCATCTCCCACAATGGGACATTTCAGGAACGCACAATGCAAACGGATTTGATGCGTCCGCCCTGTGTGCGGATGGAACTCCAACAGTGTGTGTTTCTGGAACTCTTCCACTGTTGTATATTCCGAAACAGATTCGCGCCCCCTATTCTCGGAAACGATCGCCATTTTCTTTCTTTGTTTCGGGTCACGTCCGATGTACGCTTCCACGCGACCGGAGGGTGTTGGCGGTTTACCATCCACCAACGCCAGATAGGTTTTCTCCACTTTTCGCAAACGGAATTGCTCCTGCAGCCAGCGGTGGGCGCGTTCATTCTTCGCAAGCAGGATCAAGCCCGAAGTCGCTTTATCGAGGCGATGCACCACTCCGGGACGTTCCTCCCCGCCGATGCCTTCGAGGTCGGGATCATATCCCAGCACAGCATTTACCAGCGTCCCGGAGGAATGACCAGCCGCAGGATGCACAACCATCCCCGCAGGTTTGTTGACTACGATCAAGTCATCGTTTTCGAATATGATGTCGAGCGGGATTTCTTCGCGGATTAAATCTGTCGGTGCGGGGGGAGGAATCCGAACTGTCACCGTGGATCCGCTTTCGAGGGACTGACCAGATTTCCGCGCCGCGAGTCCGTTCACATCCACATGACCATCTGCGATCAAACCCTGTATCCGAGAACGCGAAAACTCCTGCAACAGCCCGACCAAAAACTTGTCAAGCCGTTCAGGAGTCTCTTTGTCAAAACGGAAGTTCAGTACGCGGTCATTCACTTGTTACTTCGCTTGGTCTCTCATCCGGGGGAGTGTCCTGGTTTACCGACTCTTGCTTCTTCTTTCGCTCAGCCTGTTCCATGAGAATAATTCCTAAAAATAAAACCGCCGCCCCGACAGTGATGCTGGCATCCGCCACATTAAAAACCGGAAAATTGCCCACCGAAATAAAATCGGTAACATGCCCAATTGTGAGACGATCGATCAGGTTGCCGGTTGCGCCACCCAACTGCATGCTCATCGCAATGCGCAGCGACCAATCTGCCTTTTCGACCTGCGGGTAATAATAAAGGATCAAGCCGATCACAATAAAGGCAAGCACAGTGAACACCATGCTCCCTTCCTTGAACATGCCAAACGCCGCACCCGTGTTATACCAATGGACAATCCGTGCGTATGGGTGAAGCCATTGCAGCGATTCTGGGAGCCACATGCCTCCCAGCGAAATATTCGCGCGCACAAGACTCTTTGTCCATTGGTCAAGCCCCACGATCACAACTGCTATCAAAACGATCTGCCAATATCTTTTAACTAAGTTCATCACATTTCACCTCAAACGAAATCGACCCATTCTACCATCACTCATTCACATAAACGCGCGGCACGCGGGCGCTGATGTTCGTCAGCACTTCGTACTCATTCGTGCCCATCCATTCCGCAAGATCTTCGGCGGTGATCCCTTCACCCAACAAGATTACATCATCCCCCACTTTTACATCGTCGTCGCCAACATTTACCATGAACTGATCCATACAGATGCGCCCCACCTGCGGATATTTCTTTTGATGGATGAGCACCTGCGCGTGGTTTGTCATACGACGGAAATACCCGTCGGCATACCCACACGGGACAGTGACGATTCGAGTCTCCGCCTCAGCCTGCCACAACGACCCATAGCTGACAGCACGCCCGGGTTGTGTTCGTTTCGAATACGAGACCTTTGCATGCCAGGTAACCGCAGGCTCAACATCAGCAATCCGATCCACTTCCGTGCCTGGATACACGCCATAAAACAAAATCCCCGGGCGGACCATATCAAAGTGCGCCTCAGGCAACATCAATATACCACCTGAATTGCACGTGTGCTTGATTGGTGGAACAGGGATGCTCAACTTTTTATACAGATCAAGAACTTCCTGAAAACGCTCCAACTGGATATTGGAGTGTTTTCTATCTACCACTTCTGAGTTTGCAAAATGTGTATAAATCCCCTCCATAATTAAGTGACTACACGCTGCCGCTTTTTGAATCAACGCCTCTGCTTCATACTCGCGGACTCCCACTCTCTCCATTCCGGTATCAATTTTCAGGTGAGTCTTGATGCGTTTGCCTGTCTTCCGCGAGACCTCTTCGGCAACCTCCAGCAGCTCAACAGATGAACCGGTCAGCGTCAGGTCATATTCCGCAAAGTAAGGAACCTGCTCAGGCAACGTCCCACCGGCAACAAGGATCGGTTTTTTGATCCCCAACTCACGCAAATGGATACCCTCTTCCAGTATCGCAACACCAAGATAATCCACATACGGCTCGATGAACGGAGCAACACCATCCACGCCATGACCATAGGCATTCGCCTTGATCATCGGCATGACCATTGCCGAACCCACATGCGCGCGAATGGCTTCGATGTTCCTTCTTAGTTGATGAAGTTTTACTTCAAGATACACAGGGCGGATTGATCTCAACATGTTTCCTGGTATGCAATACGAATTACGTATTACTTTTTCCTCCAATGATATTCCACATCCGGCTCGCTTTCGGACGGCGGACTGACGCCAAGTTTCTCGGCAACGAATCCGTTCTTCTCGTAGAACGCCCGTGCATCGACATTGACCTGCAAAGTATACAACCATAAATGGTCGGGAGATTTTGTCCTGGCAAAATTCAACAAGGTTTCACCAATTCCCTGCCGCCAATGAGCGGGGTGGATAAATAGCTGATCGATAAAATCATCCTTTCTTGGAATAAAAGCAAGAATGTGATTGTCTGCCTCAGCCCCCCAAACTTTGTTTTTCCGCAAGATCTGACCGCGAAAATATTCCTGGTCCTCGTAGAAAAAATGTCCCTTTTCGCGCTGGAAATCGGGCAATGATTTCTCACGGGCAACGCGCCACAGGATGGTCACCGAATCAAAATCCTGCCGCTTATATTCTCGGACAATAAAGTTTTTGTGCATGCTGAATTTCTTCCATAAATAATTTGAGCCAAATGGATGGCGCCGCCCATTTGGCTCAAAAATTGCGAGGGATTAAGACGAACTAGTAATCGCGTCTGCGTTCGCGGTCACCGCCGCCACCCTGCCTGCGGCCGCCGCCACCACGAAAACCACCCGGGCGCTCCTCACGCGGACGGGCAAGATTCACGGTGAGAGCGCGGCCCTGGAAGTCCTGACCATTGAATTTTCCAATGGCTGCCTGGGCTTCCTCGGCAGATGACATTTCAACAAAGCCGAAGCCTTTTGAGCGTCCACTAACGCGATCTTTGATCACCTGCGCAGACTTCACAGTGCCAGCCTGTGAGAACAATGTCTCCAGATCAGCATCAACTGTATTGTATGGCAGGTTTCCAACATAGAGTTTCGCTTCCATTTAATACTCTTCTCCTAGGTGTATGCCGGGCAGTGAAGCAACTGCCACCGGCGGGACGGATCGACGATGCATGACTTACGGGATCACAGACACCCAGGCGCCAGGAAGTGAAACGAGATTCCCCTTCTGATTGCCGAGACCGCCAAACTTCATGCACTTACAGATTAATTCTAGCACAAGAGGGATTACAAGACTAGAAACCCGGAACCCAAAATTTAACCCATTTTTCGTTCTCGCGCAGGGAAAACTGAATAGGCACTTCAAGCTGAGCCAATGTTGACATTTTGTCGCCGCTTAAAACCTCCGCCACGCGTTCGTTCCGTATACGTCCAAAGATACGTGACCGAAAGATCGAAACCCATGAAAGCACCTGCCCATACCGATCTGCGTTCATGGTAATGATAGGCCAGACATGCCGGGATGGTCCGCGTGCCAGCAGCCAGCGAATGTTCTGCAAAACATCGAAGTCCAGTTTTGCAACGGCTTCCAAATTATCGATCAACAACAGCACTGTTTGTTTTGAATCCTTATTCTTATGCGCCCATGATGCAAGCGCTAATATAAACTCCTTTGTCTCTACTCGATTGACCGAAAATATTCCTGTAAGATGTTTTGCATCATCCATTTCCTCCCATTCATCCGGACAATCTGTCACAATACCAAATTGCAAATCAGTCGGTCTGTGTGTTTTCGTTACAGCATTGGCAATGGAACGCAGAAAACCTGTTTTACCAGCTCCTGCATCGCTGACGATCAATAAAGGTCCTGGTGTGTGATCGGACAAATTCAATAATACAGGTAATCCATCCGTTGCCACACCAAGGAACAAAGCCTCGTGCGGCAGCGGACCGATCTCAGCGAGGACCGTGTCCAAGTTTGGCGGAACAGGTATGGGCACAGGTTGAAGCGACGGTTTATCCGTCTTTAGTTCAAGATGCGATTCCAAGGCAAGGCTGAATTGTCGTTTGTCGGCTGACATACGTCCTCCTTTCATGGTTAGAACGCTTGTTCTATTTTAATCACTCTCGCCCATCCGTCAAGATGTTTTTTTTATTGCGAATCATGGCTATAGCAAAGCCCGTTTTATGTCACCCTGAGGGAGCGTTTTTCCGCGACCGAAGGGTCTCGGGCATGTTTTGGGCGAGATGCGTGCTTTATCAAGTGACTTTGCTACAGCCATGTATTGCGAATTGTGCAGGTGAAATATCAAATGGCTGCAGCGGGTAAAGATTAAACTGCATTGACAATGTCTACATATCATCGGTGAGATATAATCAGGCATAACATCCAAAACTGAGGACAGTTGCGATGCCTTATCAATTCACCCCCAATATGCTACCGCTTGTTTTCGCCGCAGTGGTTGCCAGCGCTCTGGCGGTGTACACCTGGCGGAACCGCAAAACCGCCGGGGCAGTTCCGTTCTCTGTGATGATGTTCATACTGTTCGAATGGGGAACGAGTTATATCCTCGAACTTGCCGGCACAGACCTTTCAACCAAAATCTTCTGGGAACTCTTCAAATTCATGGGGGTTGTCGCCACTCCAGTTGCATGGCTGGTCTTTGCTTTTGAATATACCGGACGAAAAACGTGGATCAATCCCAGGCGATTGGCACTCCTCTCGATCATCCCTCTAACATCCATCATCATCCTTGCCACAAACAAGTCACACGGGTTGTTCCGTGCAACATGGAGCCTGGCAACCGAGGGAGGGTACTTCCTTTTAAATGTCACCAACGGACCATGGTACTGGGTACACGCTGCCTATACCTACACATTGATCATGATTGGTCTGGTCTTGATCATACGCGCCCTGCTCCGCTGGCCCGCCCAATACCGCGGACAAATGATCTGGATATTGTTCTCCACACTCGTCCCGCTGATCGCAAACATAATTACTGTATTCCAGATCATCCCCGTTCTCATTGATCTGACTCCTTTTGCATTCACCATAACAGGCGTCGGCATGGCGTATGCGCTCTTTCGGCACCGATTGCTGGATATCGCCCCGATCGCGCGCGACATCATCATCGAAGGCATGAAGGATGGCATGATTGTCACTGACGCGGACAGAAGAATCGTAGACATCAATCGTGCCGCGTTAAAGATCATCGGCATCGCGGGAGAGAAGGAACCAATTGGCAAACGATTGGCGGAAGTTCTCTCTCCATGGTCTGACCTGGTAACAAAATACAGGGATGTGGCTGAGGCTGAAGACGAAATCAGCATCGAGCGGGGAGACAACCAACGCTGGTATGAACTGCATATCTCCACTCTCAAAGATGAAAACAATCTCGTTCTCGGGCGGGTAATTACAGCACGCGATATCACAGACCGCAAGCTGGCAGAACTTAATTTACAGGAAAGTGAAGCACGTTTCCGCCAGATCGTGGAAAATGCAAGTGATTTGATTTATAGGTTCGATGCAAATGGCTACCTTACTTATGCCAATCCGGCGGCACTTCGCTCGATGGGGTACGGGAATGAGTCTGATGTACTTGGTACATATTTCCTCGATCTGACCACACCGGAAACCCGGCACAGACTGAAACGCACCTACCAGCATCAATTTGCCAGCCGGACAAAGACCACTTATAACGAATTCCCCGCCGCAGCCGCAGATGGAAGCGAAGTGTGGTTTGGTCAGAATGTGCAATTGATCTATGAAGGCGACCGGGTGGTTGGATTTCAAGCACTCGCACGCGATATCACCGCTGTCAAACAGGCACAGGATGCCCTCCGCATCGCACGCGATCAGGCGCTGGACGCCAGCCGTGCCAAGTCACAACTCCTCTCAAAAGTGAGTCACGAATTGCGCACCCCCCTTGGCGGCATTCTTGGATATGCCGAGTTACTGCAAGGCAATACCTTTGGCGATCTGAATCAGCGACAGCAAAAAGCAGTTTCAGAGGTTGTAGACAGTGCGCTCTACCTGACCAACATGGTTAACGAGCTGCTCGATGAAGCACAATTGCGCTCCAGTACAGCCACTTTGCAGGAAAAAATGTTCTCACCCTTCAAGCTCGTCCAGGCTGCTGTTTCGGGGTTGGACATCCTCGCCCAGAAAAAAGGTCTCTCCTTCTCTCTGCAAGTAGACCCAAACCTGCCGCAAGAGATCTATGGAGATGACCGGCGAATTCGTCAAATCATCATCAACCTTATCGGCAACTCGATCAAGTTCACGAAGGAGGGAAGCGTGCACTTGAACGTCTCAAAACCGGATGAACACCATTGGGAGATCTCGGTCGCAGATACAGGCATCGGCATCCCAAAAGTTGAACAAGCGCTGGTCTTCGAGCCGTTCCGCCAGCTAAACTCGTCCGTCACGCGCGATAACAAAGGTGTGGGGCTGGGACTTTCCATCACGAAACAATTGGTGGATTTGATGCATGGAAGGATCATCGTCGAAAGCGAACCCGGCAAAGGCACAACTTTTTTCGTTTTGCTTCCAATCATAAACGCGGATAAATGACATGACAAAGCCATACGTTCTTAATGTCGAAGACGATCCAAAGCTCAACGAGATCATCTCCATTACCTTGCAGGCAGATTTTGAAATCGTCTCCTGATCAGATGGCGATTCAACCCTGGACCGTCTAAAACAAATAACGCCCAAAATTGTTGTACTGGACCTAAACCTTCCCGGCACATCCGGTGCAGACATCCTTGCCTATATCCGCGCAAATAAAAGGTTTAAAGATTCACGTGTCATCCTCGCAACAGCAGACGAAAGGCAGGCAGAGGCTTTGACTGACGAAGCGGACATCGTCCTGCTTAAACCTGTCAGCCCGGCGCAATTGAGGGAACTGGCATTACGCATCAGTCGATCCCCCCCGGCGACAACCTGCATTAAACTTTTCGGATAACCCATAATTTTTTTTTGGGGGGGGTAACAGCAGATGCAGCCCCTGTTTTTACAGACTGCATCAGAGTCATTTTCACCATCTTATAAAGCCATACTCATTGTTGTCAGCTATACCAGTCTCCCTGAATGGGTCACATTGAAGAAGGGTTTCATTTCTCCACGCTGAAATTAATACATTCGATGGATGAAAATAGCTATTCAATTCTGTTACT
>CAYTDB010000190.1:0-8038 GCA_964436455.1 uncultured Anaerolinea sp.
ACAAGACTCAGGGTGACAGATGTAATGAGACCATGTTTGTCTCATTTGTCGAATAACGTCTCTCTTTTTTTTTCCTTATATGGTATTCTTGCGTGCATTCCAAAATACCAATCCCTATGCGTCTCCGCTTTCAACTCATCGTCTTCATGTTTCTCCGCACCATCCTGAACACCATGCACAGGATGGTGTATCCTTTTCTGGCGGTCTTTGCGCGCGGACTCGGAGTTGAGATCACTACGCTTTCCTATGTTGTCACCGCTCGTTCATTCTTTGGCACGTTTGCGCCTGTGTTTGGTTCGATTGCCGATCATCGTGGACGCAAATTTGGGATGCTCGCAGGCGCAACATTGTTCACCGTAGGTATGGGAGCGGTCGCACTGCATCCGAATTTTATAACATTCAGCATAGCGGTCTTATTTGCACTTCTCGGCAAATATCTTTTTGACCCTGCCATGCAAGCCTACTTTGGCGATCGCATCCCATATGAACGCCGCGGTACGGCACTAGCGGTTACAGAAGCGGCGTGGTCGTTGGCATTCATCGTTGGAGTCCCACTCATGGGGTTGTTGATCGCAGGTTATGGGTGGGATGAACCGTTCATTCTGTTGACAGGCCTCGGATTGGTCATGCTCGTGGTCATCTGGCGGATGGTCCCATTCACGCCTCCATCCGAACGGAAAGTTGATTCTGTTTCGAATTTCCGCTCGGTGCTGACGAATATCCCCGCCCTGGCGGGCATATCCATCGCACTGTGGGCAAGCGCCGCCAATGAATTGGTGAACCTGATCTTTGGCGTGTGGCTTGAAGACTCGTTCGGGTTGAAGATCGCCGCGTTGGCGGGAGCATCGGCTGTGATCGGACTCTCGGAACTTAGCGGAGAGGGACTCGTTGCATTGACCACCGACCGGTTGGGCAAACCGCGTGCATTGGTATTGGGGTTGATGGGGAATGCTGTTGCCTCCTTATTATTGCCATTTATCGGCAGGACGGAACTCGGCGCGTTGGTTGGATTGTTTTTGTTCTACATCACGTTCGAATATGTGATGGTGAGCCACATCCCGATGATGACCGAAGTGATGCCTGAAGCGCGTGCAACCCTGTTATCATTCAACCTGACGGGTCACTCGCTCGGGCGTATGATCGGCGCACTGCTGGCGACATTCATTTATCAAAAATTCGGTTTTTTCCCAGTTGCTCTGATTGCGATCCTGTTCAACGGACTTGCTCTCCTTGCTCTTGGCGAATTGACTCAAAGGCTTAAGATATTGACACGCATCCTTGCGTGGTTTGGACGAGTGGAAGGAAAGGAAGCATGAACGTTTTTGTCCTGGTGGTCTATGGAATAAACCTGATCCTTTTTGTTCTTGTCTTACTGTGGATACTGGTCCCAGCCTTTTATGGCTTACCCTCCAAGCCGACCAAACACGATCGAATTCGAAAAGCCTTGCAATTGGCGGATTTGAAACAAGATGAAACTCTCTATGATCTCGGTGCAGGTGATGGACGCGTGCTCTTTATTGCTGCAAAGGAATTCGGCGCAAAAGCGATCGGTATTGAAATAGGACTAACCCAATGCCTGCTGGTTTGGCTGCGGATTGTTTTTGGCGGTTTGAGTGACCGCGTTCAGATCAAACTGAAAAATTTCTACAAGACCGAATTGAGCGATGCGGATGTGGTTTTCATTTACGCCACATCACGGGAGTTGCCGAAACTCGCTCCACATTTGGAAAAGAAGATGAAATCAGGCTCGCGCGTGGTTTCCATCTCAGCTGATTTCCCTGAATGGGAACCATCTACTTTCGATGACCATGATTTGATCTTTGTATATGAAATGCCGCCCAAAGAGGGGAATTTGACAACGTATATGTTGAAGAATGTGAAATAGTTAAAATGTCATCCTGAGCGTTAGTGAAGGGTCTCTTGGACAATGGTAGAGATTCTCACCTGCACTTGCGTGCGGTGCAAGTGTCGCTTCGCTCAGAATGACATGCCTCCAAAGGAAATTAATAATTCAACCCGTGCCCAAACTTGAAAAGCGGATTTTCCGAATCGTATGGAAGGTCCTCTTTTTGTTTTTTCACTGCTTCCATGGAAGAAGGCAACTCGAATGGAAGTTTTCCCTGCGGCGCGAACTTTCCGAAGACGATATCAAGTAAAGCACCATCATTCACCCCGAAATTCCCAAGCAGTGCAGCGCTCTTCTCTGCAATTTCAGGGATGACAGCGGGACGTTCAAGATAAATATCCACCACCGTTGGGACATGGTCCAAGATCTTCAGGATGCGTGACTTCTCAGGCTCCTTGAAATCCAGATCACCCGCGTGAAAGAAACGTTCCATGAAACCTTTGCGTTTTTCGTAAGGCGCGGACAAACGCAAGATGGCAATATCCGCTTTGGACGGGGCATCCACTACTTCGCCATATTGGGCAATAGCTTCGGGTTTGATGCCTTCGATGTAAATCTTCAATCCATTTTTAAGTGGCAAGGTTTGCTGGTCATTCTTCAACAACACAATGGACTTGCGCTGTGCCAGTTCGCCAACCTTGCGAAATTCAGGATTGCCAACGGTCTTTTCTGCATTATCCACATCGAGATAGGGATGATCGAACAAACCGAGCACGAACTTCTCGCGCAACAACCTGCGAATGGATTGATCGATCCGTTCCTCACTGACCTTTCCCTCGCGAACCAATTGAATAACAACTTCTGGACATGCTTCGCCGCCGAATTGGTCCACACCTGCTTCAAGGATCTTCTGGGCGCGTTCTGGTAGTGACATGTGTTCCACTCCCCAGGCGCGGGCAGGCATTGCGTTCATTCCGAGGATCTTCATATCCGTGAGCAGTGACCAATCGGTGCAGACGATGCCATCGAAGCCATACTTTTCACGCAGCAATCCAGTGATGACACTTTTGTTGTAGCTGAAGCCTACTTCTTCATGCTCTGTGCCGAGGGGCATCCCGTAATACGGCATGATCTGTGAAGTGCCTGCTGCAAAGGCGGCTTCGAAGGGCTTGAGGTGATGGTCAAAGTTGTTACCAGGATATACCTGCTCTCTTCCATACGCAAAGTGAGCATCTTCTCCGTCCTTTTGCGGACCGCCGCCAGGGAAGTGTTTGGTCATGCAGGCGACGCTGTCTTTGCCGAGAGTTTCACCTTGAAAGCCGCGAATATAGGCATTTGCCATTTGTGAGGTGAGTTCGGTATCTTCGCCAAATGTCCCGTTGACGCGGCACCAGCGTGGTTCAGTGGCAAGGTCAACCATCGGGTGAAGCGCGACGCGGATGCCGACGGCAAGGTATTCCCGGCGGGCGATGTCTCCGAATTGCTGGACCAGTTCCAAGTCACGCGTGGAGGCGAGCCCGGTCGGTTCGGGGAATTGGGAGAACGAGCCCGCCATCATTCCTGCCAGCGGATTGTTCGAGAAGGCATGTCGAGGGTCTGTTGAGAACGTAACGGGAATCCCGAGGCGTGTTTGTTCCGCGAGATTCTGGATGCGGTTGTGCCACTCTGCCATGTGACGCGGGTCAGTGCCCTCGAGGAGGTTAAAGTGATTCATGAGCCGCTTTGCGATCATGTCTGAAGTTTGCGGGAGCGGGAACATGCCCATCTTTTCCATGATGGTGCCATCCTTGTTCATGCCGATCATGGTGTGGAACATCATGCCCGCTTTTTCTTCAAGGGTCATTTGCTTGAGCAGGTCTTCGACGCGTTCCTCGATGGGACGGCGCGGGTCTTCGTAGATATCGAGCAGCCCGTTCTTGTTCAGGTCACGATACGTGATGCCGTCATATGTAAGCGTCGGCACATCCTTGCCAAGCAAAGACAGGTTGCGGCGTGTGTCGATATCGGGTTTGATGTTACGTGAGAAAAAGACATATCCCCCGATGAGAATGATGACTGCCAGTACATACCAAATCCACATTGTGCGCCTCCGTAGCTTGGATTTGTATCATGTACGTGTTGCTGTGATAAGAGAGCAAGATCACCTATACAGCATGTATTTATTTACTTCCCGAATACATCATGAACCGAGCCCATGAACGACTCAGGCATTGGAACACCTAAATACTCCGCACGGCGGATTGCGGCATTATGATCCATTTCGGCGGGGAAGTATTGAATCGGTTTTCCTTGCGCTTTTCCCTCCAACAATTCATCGCGGGCAATATCGTTACCGCCGATTGCAACGAGAATGTCACTGCAGGCGACCATGGCTTTGGATGTGGGGGAGAGCTCGTCTGAATCTGGGAGCTTCCCGCCATATTGCGAGTCTTTGATGAAGCAGATGTGATCACATGCGTCACTGATATCTCCGGGATGTGCCAACGCTTCATTTGTGGCGATGCCTGCTGTTTCAAATCCATTGGCTTTTGCCACCCGATACACTGTACCGAGACCCACGCTCGTTGCGCCAATGATGACCAGCGTTTTCTCGGGACGATACTGGTTCAGGACATGTCTTGCAGTTTGAAGCATGCCTTCTTCGTCCTCGTATCCCATGCCCGAATACCCATAGAAGGTCAGCATGATCTTCCCCCGTCCCTTGATAAAAGATATTGCTTCCTCGGGAGTCATACCCCAGCCGACGATGTGATTTTTTCCCCGCAGGTGCAGCCTGATATGCCCGATGATTTGTTGAAATGCGTTCATGGAAATTACCTTTCGTCTGCTAGAGAATGGGCAGGTCAGAGTCGGTTACCTTGAGCAAAATAATGGTCATGTTCTGATTATAAAGTTGATTTGATATAAAATTGACTGGATCATAACAAAGGATAAACCATGAAAGAACTCACCGCCAGCCAGGTTCGCATCAACGATGCATTTTGGTCGCCTCGGCTGGATGTCAACGCAAAGAGCGCCATCTTCCACCAATGGAAACAACTCGAAGACACGCGCTGCATCGACAACTTCCATATTGCAACTGGGGAGAAGGATGGATTCCGTGAAGGCTGGTTCTTCGCCGATTCGGACGCCTACAAATGGCTGGATGCCGCCTCAAGGATATATGCGCTTCAACCCGACCCGAAACTTGCCTCCCTCATGGACGACTTTATTTCCCTGATAGCCCGCACACAACAATCCGACGGCTACATCTTCACCTATAACCAGATCCATTTCCCGAACCAGCGCTGGGTCAACTTACAGGTGGAGCATGAACTCTACTGTCATGGACATCTCATCGAGGCAGGTGTTTCCCATTACTACGCCACAGGCAGCATGAACATGCTCGATATCTGCGTTAAAGCCGCGGACCTGCTCGTGCGCGATTTTCTCAACACCTCCGCCGAGAAAACCTGCGGACATGAAGAAATCGAGATTGCACTGATCCGCTTGTATCGGGTCACGCGTAACGAGGAGTATCTGGAACTGGCTCGTCAATTCGTCGAACGGCGCGGACGAATTCGCTTTTTCCCTGTCCATATACTTCGACAATTCTCAAGCTTCAACAAACGAGCAAATTTTGTCAAACATCTCCGCAAAAAATATATCAAGCAGCATCCTGAATACGAGTCCTTCCACCTGCCAGGGGACAACTACACTCCCAAGCCGTGCTTCAGCCGTGCGCGTTGGTATCTCAACGCCCTGCGTGGACTCTATGCCCAGCAGCATAAGCCGATCCGTAAACAGAAGGTACCTGTCGGTCACGCTGTGAGGTTTGGGTACCTTGAAACCGCAAATGCGATGTTGTGTCGAGAAACACCAGATGAGACTCTTTTGTCCACGCTGGAGCTGGCTTGGGAGCGGATGGTGACGCGGCGCATGTACGTCACAGGTGGACTTGGCGCTGTCCCTGGGTTGGAGGGATTCGGCAATGACTATGAACTCGATCCCGAATATGCCTATGCTGAAACGTGTGCGTCGCTGGCAAGTCTCTTTTGGAATTGGGAAATGGCATTGATCACGCAGGATGCTCGATACAGTGACCTGTTTGAATGGCAGCTTTACAATGCAACGAATGTTGGCATGGGACAAAACGGAGATACGTATCTTTACAACAACCCGCTGGAGGTACATCACGGCGTGACGCGTCAAGGGTGGTATGTTGTTCCGTGCTGTCCATCGAATCTCTCCCGCACTTTTGCGGACTTGGGCAAATACATTTACTCACACGATGAGAACGATATTTGGATTCATCAATATATAAGTAGTGAAACAAAGATCAATGGTGTGAAGATCAGGGTCAAATCTGAACTGCCATGGAGCGGGAAGGTGAAAATCCATGTGAAGCCTGAAATGCAGAAGAACTTCACTCTCCACTTGCGTAAGCCTTCATGGGTCATTGATGCTGAAAACAATTCAACCGCATCAGGATATGACCCGCGTGGGGTTGAGGAAGAATCCATTTCGCAGGATTGGTCTTCAGATGGGGAAGTGATGGTTTACTTCTTTGACACTTCCATTCAACTCCGCCGTGCCCACCCAAAGGTGAAAGGACACGCAGGCAAGGTTGCCGTCACGCGCGGACCACTGGTCTACTGTCTCGAAAGCGTGGATAACCCCGATGTTGACATTTTCACAGCCCAACTCGATCCGTCATCATTACGTGATGAATTTGTCCCCGATCTCTTGGGTGGATGTGTCATCATTCATGGCAGAACGACCGATGGTAGACCGCTGAAATTCATTCCCTATTTCCTTTGGGCAAATCGCGGAGAGTCCCAGATGACAGTGTGGGTGAATTCGAAATAATTGTGGTTAAATTGCACCACTGATCACTGATAATTGGAGCATCCCATGCTCATCCACTCCTCCTCCCAACTCCTCACCCTCGCAGGTGGTTGGGTTCCTATGCTATACTTTCAGCCATGAGATTTGAGTGGGATCCAACGAAGGCAGCGAAAAATGTTCGCAAGCATGGCGTCAGTTTCGATGAAGCGGTCACCGTTTTCAAGGACCCGCTTGCCCTTATCTTCGATCATGAAGAACACTCCGAAGGTGAGCACCGTGAAATCATTATTGGAATGTCCGCTTTGAGAAGAATGTTGTTGGGGTGTTTTATGGAGAGAATTGAAGATACAGTCCGTATCATTTCCGCCCGGTCAGCAACCCGAACAGAGATAAAAGATTATGAAGAAAACATCCGAAACCAAAACCCGTGAAGTAAAAGAAATGGCATCCGAATATCGCTTTGATTATAAAAAAGCGAAACCGAATCGTTTTGCGAAAAAGATGCAGTCTGAACCGCTGGTGGTCATGATTGAACCTGATGTTGCCAGGGTGTTCAAGACACCTGAACAGGTCAACAAGGCATTGCGAGCATTGATTTCTGCGATGCCAGAGAAAGAATTAAAATCCATTGCGAAATAGATCAAGTCCTCGTCCTTGAGACGGGGGCTTTTCATCTCTCAATCAGTTTTAATTCTGTGGTTAAATACCCCCACTGATTAATGATTATTGATCACTATCCACGGATAACCGGAACCCCCCCCATGCTCATTCACTCCTCCTCCCAACTCCTCACCCTCGCAGGCGGACCGCAGCGCGGTCATGCACTCGGCACACTTGGAATCATCGAAGACGGCGCGGTTGTAATCCGCGATGAAAAGATCGTCGCAGTTGGCACCACGGCAGAACTCCGCGCCTCCTACCCCAACGAACCCACCCTCGATGCCAACCGATGCGTTGTCATGCCTGGGTTTGTCGACCCGCACACACATGTCATTTGGGGCGGTGACCGTGCCAACGAATTCGAGATGAAAATGGCAGGCAAGCCTTATCTTGAGATTCTGGCTGAAGGTGGCGGCATCATCTCCACGGTCCGTGCGACGCGCACTGCTTCCATTGAGTCACTTATCGCGCAGGCACGTCCACGCCTCCTGCGCATGTTCCGCAACGGCACCACTACGGTCGAAGCCAAAACGGGTTACGGTTTGCAAACCGCCACCGAGCTTCGTCTGCTTAAAGCCCTGCTCACTGTTGATGATGAAACGCCCATCGAGATCGTCCCCACCTTTCTCGGCGCGCACGCCATCGCGCCCGAATACAAGGACAACCCACAGGCATACACCGATCTCGTCAGCGAGGTGATGCTTC
>CAYTDB010000191.1:0-7765 GCA_964436455.1 uncultured Anaerolinea sp.
TGGAGACAGTTTTCGATGAAGTGGCAGTTACTGTTTTTGGTCCGGATTTCGTCGGAATGCATCTGGTGACACACCGGTTTCGCGGTGGAATATACGGCTGAAATATCCACTATCTGAGAAGCCGACCAGGCGGGCGATCTCGGTGATCGAGGATTCAGTCTCCTTCAGCAGTCCCTTGGCACGGTTAATACGGTATCTCTGCAGGTATTTGATCGGTGTGGTACCCAATTCCTGCCGAAAACAGAAGGTCAGGTAATCTTCGGCAATGCTGATGTGCTGGGCGATATCGCTGCGTGTAATGGGGTCGGGGAAATGTTCATGGATGTACGCCATTGCTTTGCGGACCAGCCTCTGTGTCCCTCCGCTGAGACGGCGTTTAGACTCCAATGCCAGGCTGATGTGCGCCACTGTTTCATCGAGATTGAACAACCCCTTTTCCAGCACCGATGCCACGCCGCGATTCAGACGCGCCATCTCCGTCTCCGTCAGCATCTGACCGGTGATCACAATGACCGGAAGTTGTCTTGTTCGCTCTCTCGTACGCATCTTTTCCAGGACTCCAAAACCATCCATCTCTGGCATTTGCAGGTCGAGCAATACCAGATCAATATTCTCGTGTTCCAATGTATCCAGTGCTTCCTGTCCGTTGCGGGCTTGCAGGATGCGGTTTGAGAGGGAATGCGACTGAACAATGCGGGTATGCAGTTCGAGCGTGTTGGGCTCATTGTCCACGATGAGAATGGTAACCGCCTGCTCATCTGTGCGCGGTAGATCATTTTCTTCCACCGGCTTGATCGATTCACTTTCAAGGTTGTTGCGGTGCAGGCTGATGAGTTGTTCATCCGAAGGGTGCACGATGGGCAGTGTGAAATAAAACGTTGACCCATCTCCGACCTTTCCTGTTGACTTCACGCCGATTGTTCCATCATGCAACTCTACGAGTCGTTTGCAGATCGCCAGTCCCAGCCCAAGCCCTTTGTAGCCGAGTTGAACGCTGCGCTCCGAGCGGCTGAACTCGCTGAAGATCATGTCCTGGTCCTCTGGCGGGATTCCCAGTCCGGTGTCATGTACCATCACAGTGACTGCCTCATTTTCCATCTCCACACTCAAACGGATTTCACCCTTGATTGTGAATTTGATGGCGTTGTTCACGAGATTGAGTGCAACCTGCCGAAGACGGGTTTGGTCGCCCCAGACCCTAACTCCATTTTCGGGGATGGATGCGGACCACGCAAGCCCCTTATCGGCAGCCAGTTGAAGTCCACTCTCGGAGACCATGCGCAATGCGTCGCTGATGTTTACGAATCCCTTATTCAATCGTAACTGCCCCGCGTCGCTAGTGGCAAGATCAAGGACATCACCGATCAAGCCACCGAGATGTTGGGCGTAAGCCTGGATGCGTTCCACATCGCGTTGGACAGGTTCGGGCAGAGGATATGCGCTCCCCCTGTTTTCACGCAGCAGGATTCCGCTAAGCCCAACAATTAGATTCAATGGCGTTCGCAATTCATGACTGATCGTGGAAAGGAAGCGGCTCTTCATCCGGTTGGCTTCCTCTGCCAGTTGACGATCCTCCACGGCCTGACGATACAGACGTGCCGTATTGAACGCTCCGCCCAACTGCTGGACGATGGCTCCGTATAAATCAAGCTGCTCTGTACCGAACGCCATATATCCCAATTGGTCATCATGAGCAATCAGGGGGACCAATGTCAATTGAAATGGATGCCCCTCATCAAATAATTCCTGTGGCGGGAATACCCTGCTGCGAAAGCGGATCGGCAGTCGGTCAACATTCATGACATCCCTGATACTACTCCATGCCACCGGATCGTCACCTTCTGCTTCGAAAGCTGCGAGCATGGCGGTATGAATGTTCAACTCAGGTAGGTGCTTTGCCAGGATTTCATGGATCTGTGTTTCGTCCAGTGCGTCGAGCAGACGGTCGGTCAACAGGCTCAGTCGGCTGGATGTCCAACGTTCGTTCAAAACATAATTACGATATTGACGCTGCATTTGTACGCTGATCATGAATTGCGCGGTGTTGAGCATTTCTTCGACCAACGAATCGGGCGCGTCCCAGGAACCTTTTCCCAATAAAGAAACAGCTTCCTGCCAGATGTACGCATCATCCTCATGGAGAGCTGTCTGCTGCAAGACCCTGGTCAGTGTTTCCTGAAATACATTTCCGTTTCCCTGATCAATGCTTGTCACAAAAGAATTCACCAGGTCATTGCAGAGACTTCGACACTCATCATCTGTCAGACTATGTGCCTGATTGAGAATCAACGCAGTCATACTCTCTGTCAATTGGGATATGGTTTCGATCTTCTTATTCGCTGGGGGGGAAATTCCACTTCCACAACCGCACGATGCACGTGTTACCAGACGTGTATTGACTTTGGTAAGTTCATGGAGTTTGGCTTTCTGGTCAATGTGGTTGAACATCTGTGAAAGCGCCTGATACCCCATGTTGAACAAAGGTACATGGACACTGCTCAATCCCGGTTCATGGACCGCCCCCTCAAGACGGTTGTCAAAACCGATGATCGCCACATCCTGCGGGATCCTCTTCCCTGCTTCTTCCAGTGCCTGCATCGCACCCAACGCCGACTCGTCATTGCTGGCGAGAACAGCCGTGAACGATGCTCCGCTGTTGAGAAGTTCCTGCATTGCTGAGTAGCCGCCATCGTAGACATGTCGTCCATAAGCGATGCGTCGTGGATCAAAATCAAGCTTGTTTTCCTGGAGGAAATTCTGATAGGCAGTAAGACGGTCGCCTGAATCCCCGCTGAGGTCTGTGGGCGACCCGGCGATGAAAGCAATTTGCCGGTGCCCATGATCAACCAAATGCTGCATTGCTTCGCGGATCCCGCTCGAGTTGTCAGCAACTATTGTTGGTCCGGATTCGCCCGACCCGATGAAAAGAACCGGGTGTCCGGCAGCGATCAATTCCTGTATGTAGCCTGAACGTCCTCGCGTATGAAGCGGATTGGCGACCAGAATCCCATTGGTATTCCAGGGACCAATGGGGACAAAATCGACATCCGGCGTGAGGATGGACCAGGCGGGTCGTAGAGGGTCGGTTGGACTAGCAGAGGGACCAATACCACAGCCCAATAACAAATTGCACCCGAGGTCATGTGCCGCACGGCTGATCCCCTTAAACACCGGCGACAGATAGCTTAGATTCGTTGCAGTTCTATAGAATTGCCAGCCAGCCAATACCCCAATTGTTGGCTGGCTGTGAGAATGGTAGCGATTCATCTTGAACTCATTCAAAAATAGATCTCGGGAAATGATTGTGTTTCGGGAAAACCATATCTGATAATATACCTCACGCGATCACAAATTACGCCATTTGAAAGAGTTGGAAGCGCAGGAACAACACAGAGTGCTCTGATCACTACTTGAGATATTTATCCATCCAACGCAGGATGTGATTGAGCCGCACGATGCGGCGGTCAGTGCGACCGACGCGGGAAAGTCCATGCGGTTCTCCGGGGAAGCGCACGAACTCCGTTTCCACACCAGCGCGTTTGAGCGCGACAAAAGCCTGCTCGCCCTGCTCGATGGGACAACGGTGGTCATTCTCGCTGTGGATGACCAATGTGGGTGTCTTGCATTCGCCGAGATATTTGATCGGTGACATGTCCCAGAGCTTCTTCATATCCTCCTGCGGGGAGCCGGCCTTTGCAGGGAATTGGAAGATCCAGTTGAAATCGCTTGAGCCCCACATGCTGATCATATTACTCACGCAGCGCTGCGTCACCGCGGACTTGAAGCGGTCGGTGTGTCCGACGACCCACAACGTCATGTATCCGCCATACGAGCCGCCCGTCACGCCCATGCGCTTGGAGTCGATGTATGGTTTCCTTGCCATGAAGTTTGTGAATGCCATCAGGTCGTCAAAAGCCGGATTGCCCCAATCGCCCCAAATTGCCTTTGAATGCTCCTCACCGTAGCCGCGTCCGCCGCGTGGATTGGTGAAGTACACCACGTACCCATTCGATGCAAAATAATTGAACTCGTGCATGAAGAATTTGCCGTATGCAGTCCATGGTCCGCCGTGGATTTCGAGAATGGATGGATATGTTTTTTCCGGGTTGAAGTTGGGGGGGAACATGATCCAGCCCTGCAGTCTGGTACCGTCCGCGCCTTTGTACCAGACTTCCTCGACCTTGGGCAGTTTGACCTTGTCGAAGATTTCACGGTTAATGTGTGTGAGATAGCGTGTGGTGCTGCCCTCCAATTCGCGCGTGTATACCTGTGGAGTATCCTGCAAATGACCGTAGTAATAGGCAACACGCGCCTGCGCCTTATCGAAGGTGAACTCACCCAGCGCACCGCCTTCGCCTATGATATTTGTTAACTCGGTGCCATCCATATTGATGCGTTTCAGTACGGTCGAACCATGATGGGCGGCTTGAAAATAAATATACTTCCCGTCGTTCGACCAAACTGGCGGCACGGTTTCTGCTGAGCCAAAATCGGTAATGACATCGGCGGTGACGTGCAGGTCATACTGCTCGGTGAGATTCTTTGCGGATTTTCCCCCATCCACTGAAGTGACCCACAGACTTGTGCTCTTGTACCATTCATTCTCACCTTCTGCCCCGAAGTAGGCAATCCATTTGCCATCGGGTGAAAATGATGGAAAACCTTTGCCCCCCACGGGTGTCTTGAGTCTGCGCGGTTCACTGCCATCGAGCATCATCACGAACAGGTCGTCATGGTCAGGATTTGCATCAGGGTCTGTAGAACGGTTCGACACGAAAACGATGGATCTGCCATCGGGCGCGAAGGCTGGGCTGTTCTCATCAAAAATGGGACTATCTGTAAGTTGTTTGCCTTTGCCTGTGCGTACATCCACCAGCCAGATATGTCTGCGTTCGTGTGGCAAATAGCCGTAGCCATCAAGTTTGTAAAAGACCCGGTCATACTGCCGTGCGACAACGCCGAGCTTTTTCTTCTGTTCGTCCTTTTCACGTTCCAACACTTCCGCATCGGTCTTGCGGACGGTGCAAAGAAGTTTGCGCCCATCCGCTGACCAACCTACAAGATTGATCTCACCTTCGATGTCGGTCAACTTGCGCGCCTCACCACCATGGAAGGGAATGATAAAGATCTGTGGGGGCTTATCTGAACCCGCCCGGTTGGAGAGAAAGGCAATGGAACTGCCATCCGGTGACCAGCGTGGGGATGAATCGGATTGATCCCCATGCGTGAATTGACGCGGCTCCCCGCCTCCCGTTGGAACAATCCACAAATTCCCGTACTTTTTCTCCGTCTTTTTATCCACTCGCTGCAGACGGTAGACCACGTGCATGCCATCGGGCGATATGTGCACGTCAGATAGTAATTGCAGGTCATATAAATCTTCCGCGGTGATCAATCGTTTTTTAGGGGCAGGCATGGTTTACTCCTTTTGGATGATGTTCAAGGAACATGAATTTGATTGTATAACACTTTATTGGGAGGGTGATGACAATATCAATCTGCATGCCGAAAGATGTTGCTTTTCACCTTTGCTTTCCCAGAGCAGATCACAGTTCGGTTATTTTTTGTTGATATCAAATGCTTTTGTAAAATCTGTTGCCGAAAGCGGATGACTTAGCAAGAATCCCTGTACATTGCCGCATTGATTTGTGCGTAGAAAAGTAAGTTGTTCCTCTTTTTCCACACCCTCAGCAACTACTTCGAGTCCAAGAGAACGAGCCATTGAGATAATTGCCAGTATGAGCGATTCGTTCTTTTTATTAAATTGCATGTCTTGAATAAATGATTGATCGATTTTTAAGACCTTGAGAGGAAACTGTTTTAAATAGCTGAGCGATGAATGTCCGGTCCCAAAATCATCGAGCGATGTGGATATGCCCAATTCGTCAAACTTGTTCATAATTTTGATGGTATGTTCCATGTCCTGTATGGCAATGCTTTCTGTTATTTCGAGTCTTATCCCATCGTTGGGTAGTTCGGTTTCTGAAAGGATCCTTGTCACCATATCCACAAGGTTTTGGTTGTGAAATTGACGTCCGGATATGTTCACTGATACCCAAAATTTTGGATAACCCGCTTCGCGCCAGGCTTTTGCTTGTACGCAAGCTGTTCGCAAAACAAATTCTCCGATAGGCAGAATAAGTCCTGTGTCCTCAGCCACCCTGATGAATTCCTGTGGGGGAATGATCCCCTTTTGAGGATGCAGCCAACGCACCAGTGCTTCAGCACCAACTGGTTTTCCACTAGCAAGTGAGATGATGGGCTGGTAATGAACAAGCCATTCATTTCGTTCAACGGCACGCTTTAATTCTCCTTCGAGTCGTATTAACTCGACAGCGCTGCTGTGCATGGTGTCATCGAATAATTGATGTTGGTTTCCCCCTTTTGCTTTGGCGTGATACATGGCGGAATCAGCGTCTCGAAGAAGTTCCTCCGCTGCTTTGTAATTCTTCTTGAACATGACTATGCCGATGCTGGCAGTCGGGGACCGTTCCACAGCCCCCAGAATTGTGGTTGTTTTCAATCGCCCTTTGATCCGGTCCGCCACCAGGCGGGTATCGTTCACATCATTGACAACATCCAGTAGAATGGCAAATTCGTCTCCACCCAACCGGGAAATTGTATCATTCGGTCGCACGCAAAGTTTTAAGCGATTGGCTATCGTGATCAATAGTTGATCGCCAACCGCATGACCAAGGCTGTCATTCACTACCTTGAAACGATCAAGATCAATGAACATCACTGCAAATAACTCATTGGGATTTCGCTTTGTGCGTTCAAGCCGGTTTTGTAATCGATCCAGAAAGAGTACCCGGTTTGGCAGGCCGGTCAATGCATCATGGACAGCATCGTGTGCCAGGCGTTCTTCAGCCAGTTTACGGGCGGTAATATCTGATTGTGAGCCTGCCATGCGATGAGCTGTGCCTTTTGTATCCTGCACTGCCAATCCGCGGCTGAGCACCCATAGATATGTACCATTGGAGTGCTGTATCCGGTACTCGCATTGAAAATGTGGGGTCAATCCCTGGAGATGTGAAACAAGATTTGTCTGTATTAATTTTTGGTCGTCCGGATGAACAAGATTGAACCAATCATCGGGATCAGTACCAATCTCATTTTCCTTGTATCCAAGCATCTTCTTCCAGCGTGTTGAATAATAGATTTTGTTGGTCTTAAGGTTCCAATCCCAGATGCCGTCATTGGCAGCGCGAACCGCTAAGGCATAACGTTCTTCGCTCTCACGTAACTTGCGTTCCATGCTGTGCTTGTAGATCGCCATGGTGATGGTAGATTTTAGATCAAGCGCTTCAAATGGTCTGACCAAAAAACCATACGCTTGTGCCAGCAAGGCTGTGTTTAGGGTGACAGTATCGGCATGAGCACTGATGAAAACGACCGGGATGTCTACATTGGTATGAATATGTTTGGCTGCCTCAATTCCGCCCAATTGGCCCTTGAGTCGGATCTCCATCAGGACAAGGTCAGGTTGCAATTTCTCCACTTCCTGGATGGCGACTTCACCACTATCAGCCTGCCCGGCGACGATATATCCCAGTGCTTCCAGGCTCTTTGCAATATCCAGAGCTATCGGTTTTTCATCTTCTGCTATAAAGATTTTCTCTTTGTGCATTTTGCCTCGGTGATATTGATTCATTCCCAAATATAGTTCCTTAATGCCCGGCCTTCATGCTCAATCCACCAAAAAAACCAGAGAAGTTGGTTGAGAGGATATGGATGGTAAACAAATAATACTACTGTATTATAA
>CAYTDB010000192.1:0-7714 GCA_964436455.1 uncultured Anaerolinea sp.
CTTCAGAACGAAATGGACGAAGACCATGACCAGCGTCTCTACGACTGTCTCTGGCTGGCGCACTTCAAGTTGTCGCTCGACCGAAGTCAAGCCGTCACATTCAACTTTACCTTCCCGCGCAAGGATTGGAAAACCGGGGAAGTATCTGAAAGCAGTTTGCGAGTGAGAGTGGAAGCGCAGAAGAGCAGGTTGTGCTGCTCGGCTTGTTGGAGGATTTTAGGATGCACCAGGAATCCAATCTCGCCTCCGCACCAAAGTATCACACCGCCAATTGTTTTCCCAGTTTGACATAACATTCCTTCTTCGCCATGCTCCAAAAGAGCGCAAGGAAGCAGCATAATCTAAGCAGCTTATGATAACCTGCTTAGACAACGCAAGCTCGCAGAGCTCAATCGCATCCTCGCCCAACCAAATCGTTAATTCAATCCGAGATTCGCTCAGCCCCAAGGATAAAAACCTTGGGGCTTTTGCATTGTCGCGCACAAGCAGTTTATCGCCGGAGCGAGTGAAAATGCCGGCAAGTTACAATGCAAAAGCATTGTGAAATCTCACCTCTCATATACAAACGGAAAGGAGCAACTCATGTCCTATCACTCTGAAAATAATCGCCTGAAACCCGTGCTGGACCTGGTGCGGCAACTCGATATCGCCACCAATCCGCATCCCCAGGCGCCATCTTCGAAGCCGGCAATGGAGGCTTTCAAGTCTGGTGTACGCCGCAAGACCACCCGCAAGACTGGAATGGGATATCCATGATCCCCGGCGCCTTTTCCAAGCCCTGCGAATACGTGGGTAGGTCCGGGCAGTGTAGATGCCTATTATGGTATCGTGTCGCTCAATGTGGAGATCCAGCACTTTTCCATCCTCTGTGTATATGGGTAACGGTCGCCGTTGAGTGAGAAATTGACAAATTTGTTATAAGAGGATTATACTAATCTTGTTATAACAAATATACAAATCAAGGGAAAGCATGCATGCCTGATAAACCATTTATTGGACGCGAAACTGAGATTGACATACTGCGATCTCAATGGGAGTCTCATGACGCCGAATTCATGATCTTATATGGGAGACGAAGGGTTGGAAAGACGCGGTTGATTACGCACTTTTTGGAATCCACCGATCCGGCTCCTCGAGCCATATACTGGGTCGCTGAACCAACTTCATCCGCGGCGCAGCTACAATCCTTTTCCCAGTCAATTTTGGCTTTTGAGACAGGTGTTCCCCAAGCGAATATAGACATCAACTTCAGCTATGGCAATTGGCGGCTGGCATTTGACGCAACAGCAGCTCTAGCCAAAGAAAAACGTCTGCTTTTGGTATTGGATGAATTTACGTATCTCATGGCGGTATCAAGAGGTATTGCTGGAACCCTGCAAAACGCCTGGGACCACCAACTCAAGAAGTCAAACATCTTTCTGATCATTTCAGGCTCACACCTGGGAATGATGGAACGCGAGGCCCTGATGCCCAGAGGCCCCCTCTATGGCAGGGCAACCTCCAAACTCAAATTGGAACCTCTCCCCTTCAAGGATACAAGCGACTATTTTCCAAATTACCGGACCGACGAACGTGTGGCTGTATACGCAATCTTCGGCGGTATCCCTCACTATTGGAAACAGTTCAATCCAAACAAGAAACGAAATCAAAACATCAGGGAAGTGCTGCTGTCTCGTGAAAACCTTTTCTTTGACGAACCACAGCTCCTTCTTCACGATTTTGTTTCGGAAATAGGCAACTACGCTTCCATTCTGCGTGCCATTGCCCATGGCTACCGCACCCCGACGGAAATCGCATCCGTTACCAGCCTGGCGTCGCCAAACATTTCAATGTATCTGAAAAACCTGATCGACACCAGGTTTGTCGAGCGGCGTGTACCGGTTACGCAGGACGAAAAATCCCGTTTTGGGCGTCATTACATCACAGATCCATTCCTGCGTTTTTATTATCGTTTCCTCGCCGGCAGGCAAAGTGAGCTGGCCCGAGGAATTACCGAATTGGCGTTAGCCGAGTTCAAGCAGCACCTAATAGACTTTATCGGAACACACACATGGGAAGAACTGTGCCGCGAATGGCTGCAGCGTTCCGCTGCCCGCAAAGTCATCCCGTTTGTTCCAGACAAAGTAGGCAGCGAATGGAACCGAAGCGTGCAAATTGACGTGGCCGGCATTAACTGGATGGAAAAAACGTTGATCCTTGGGGAATGTAAATGGGGTCGCAAACAGATGGATCAGGATGTCCTCGAGAAGTTGATCGAAGGGGCCGACCAAGTCGTCCCAGGCAAAGGTTCATGGAGAGTCTACTTCATAGGCTTTGCCAGGGATGGATGGACTCCGCGGGCTCAAAAATTTGCCAGCAGTATAAAGAAGGGTCAAGTAGGCGGCGCAAACTGGCAAGCCGAGGGAATGTTGCTGAGAATGCTTGAACAAGTGGATAAAGAGTTAAGAGACTGGACCAAATAGTGCCTTTATGGATGGCAATCACGCTGTCTCTTTTTCTCGAGCTCATGGTATGAAATAGGCATGCTTTCGCAGTCGAAAGGCGCTGACGTTGCAGGACTTCCAAGGGCAGAGTTTTTGACTGCTCTGGAACGATTCTCTGTCTCACCATTCCAATACAGCGCGGACGAGATCAAGGCAGGGAGCACGGATGAGTGATCCCGGGTCGTAGGGCGGCTCCACTGATTGCCCAGGGGGAAGATCGGTCAGCATCGCGTGTTTCATGAATATATTCTCAAACGCCCTGCCTGGGCGTT
Organism: uncultured Anaerolinea sp.; assembly: GCA_964436455.1. GTDB lineage: Bacteria > Chloroflexota > Anaerolineae > Anaerolineales > Villigracilaceae > Defluviilinea. The sequence continues at coordinate 2,756 of CAYTDB010000192.1, forward strand.
TTGATTCCAATGGAGGCCTAACAAAAAAAATACAACTTTCCATATCTGTAGCGCCCCGGTCATCGGACCGGGGCGCGTCTGTTTAATCCCAACTATTTCAATCAAATTCCAGGAGGTATCTACCCGCTATGACTAATACAAGCTCTCCCTCCATCAAGGCTGAAATTGTATCCGCGCCGGCCATCAGCAACATGACGGTTACACCGGTCGGCAGGAACATGTTCAGTCTCAACCTCAAGGTGGTCCTGGTGGTCCGTTTCCCAGGCATTGGCGAAGGCGCTGAACAGAATGAAGTGCTGGTATCAACTGCGATCCAGCATATTTCCAATGGCACGCCGATCAGCTCATCCGAATTGATGTATGCGAACGGCGAAAAGCCGGAAGCCGGTGGTGAGATTTCGGCTTTCAACGACTTCGTGCGTGCTCACAGCTATCCCCCACCCTCCCGTCAGGTGCTGTCGGACTGGGTCCAAAGTCAGCAGTAATTAAACGGAGGTGAACCATGCAAATTTCGTTTGACATTTCAGCGCTTGTTGCTGCGAGCGGTTTGAAAAACTTCTACATCCTCTCCAGAGGGTTCAATGCACAAAACATAAAGATCATTGATTATCGGGAACGTGACAGTGATCTGGTTAGGTTTTCATGGGGCGTGTACGGTCAGCAGGGAAACAAACGCACACAGGATCCGCTGAGCGATGTTCAGGTCGCATCCCTCAGGACCAAGGGCAAAGCCGATCAGCTGGCGGATCTGCTCAAGAGGGGCAGCCTGAAAGTGCTGGTGAGTCGGTCCATGGGTCAATCATGAACACCGTTAAAGGATCGGTGCTGCGCGACCAGCCCGGCTACCGTATAGCGTACGATGCGCGAACACTTACGACTCACGAATTGCTATCGCTTGTTATTGGCGGAAAGAACGCAGCAGGAATTGCCCGAAGCCTGTTGGAGCGTTTTTACGGGGTCCGCCAGATGTATCAGGCTGATATCGAGGAAATATGTTGTGTGCCTGGCGTGGGAAGAAAAACCGCTGAGAAGATCAAAGCTGCGCTTCATCTTGGATTGCGCCTCAATGATCCAGTTGAGGAGCGTGTGTCCATCAACAGCCCCGATGATGCAGCGAACCTGGTGCGATATGAGATGAGTCTTCTGCCGGTGGAGTACTTCCGTGTGATCCTGCTCGATACCCGAAACGGGGTCATTGGCATGGAGGATATCTATCGCGGCTGTCTGTATTCTGTCACAACCATCCGGGAAGCCGAGGTCTTCAAGCCGGCAATCACACGAATGGCAAGGTCGATCATCCTTGCGCACAATCATCCTTCGGGTGCGTGTTTGCCCACGAAGGATGATATGGAGTGTACGCGCAACCTCGTGAAGGCGGGCAGGTTAATGGATATCCCGATCGTCGACCATTTGGTGATCGGGCACAACAATCAATTCACTTCCCTCAAACGCGAGAGGCCTGAGATCTGGACTGACGACAAGATTTCGTCAGTCCCAATTTAACTTTCAAGGAGGTCCTATGTTACATCAAAACTTTATAGCCGAAATGTTTGTCGGAAAAGACCCGGAGGCGTCCTACACGCCCGATGGGCGTTATGTCGTGAAATTCCCGGCCTGCTGGTCCCGGGACGCGGAAGAGAAAATCTGGTTCGAGTGTGTGAGCTGGGGGAACATCACCAAAAGCGAAAAACCAACTGCAAAGGAACTGGGGGCGTTTGCCTGTTTTGTATCCGAGTATGTGAAGGAAGGCGACCGCATCATGGTCTTCCGCAGCCGCATCAGGGGGACTGCCAATGGAAAACCCCGTACGTGGGAGGACAAGGACAGGACCGTCCATGCAGCCTCTCTTGAGTTGGTTGTGTTCGAACTGGCCATCACGCAAGCCAGGGCAGATCGGCCGGCCCGGACACCCTCCATGCCTGCGTCTGCTGCAGAGGATGCACTCGACGCAGAAAGTTCAACGACCACACCGGTGACTGCACCCACTACGGTGCAACCCGGTGATGTATTCAGCAACTACGTTTCGAAAATTTCCAACGAATCGGAGGTGTACCATGACAAAAAATAAAAATCAAGCGGTGATCCCATCCGCGGCGCTCAGCCGCATTTTGAACGTGGTCAGCCGCGGCGTCGGCAGGGACGGTCTGTACGAGATGATGCAAGTAGATGTCAGGAACGGTGCCCTGACGGTCCAATGCTTCAACGGCATAATGGGGGTTTCCGTGCAGACCGCCGTGGAAGACCAGGGTTCCGGCATCGACGCCATGATCAATGCGCAGGCCCTGGTCAGCCTGGTTTCCAATATGAGCGGTGCAGTCAGCCTCTTCCAGGAAGCCCGCAAGGGACTGAAGGTGGAGTGCGAGTCGGTAAGCGTAACGCTCAAGGGAACGCAGGCCGGGACTCTCCCTGAACTGGACGAGGGGAAAGACAGGGAGGTGTGTTCCATGACCGGTGAAGCGTTGATCCTCGCCTTGCAGGTTGCGGTCAGCGCACACAATGATGCCCTAAACCCGCTCAGCAGTGTTCTGTTCGATATCTCCGCGGAGAGAATGACAACGATGTCTGCGGATGGCACGCAGGGCGCCATGTGTGAGGCGCTCATCGAGCGTGGTGAACCTACCACCTTCCTGCTGCCGCTGGCGTTCGTGCACTGGATGCGCAACCTCCCCGCCGGTTCAAAGGTCACCATCAAGGAGAGTCAGAACCGCATTCTCCTGGTCGCTGTGGATGGCAATCACACGATCACGATGAGCGCACCCAAAGGTCAACATCAACAGTTTCCGAACCTGCGCACGATCTTCGATAACGTATTTGCAGATGGAAAGGGTATCCGGTTTGCCATGGAAGCCTCGGCGTTTTACAAGGCTGCCCGCCAGGTCAAGGCGCTGGGCGCGACCAGCGTCCACCTGTTCACGGAAAACGGTAATCTCTGCACCAGCGCAAAGGGAGAGGTTGGAAAATTTCGCAGTGTCGTGGGTGCAACCCGTGAAGAGGTCTCCATTCATTTGAATCCCAACGTCATCAGTGGCGGCGTTTCCCTGCTTGAAACCCCGGAGGTGATCTACAGCGGATCCAAAGCACCGCTCGGAGTAGTGGAAGGTGCACTGCGTTTCATCTTCATGCCGTTGATTGTTCCTGATGAAAAAGAGACCGAGATCGAATCCGAAGCAGAGCCGATTGCCGTTGCAGAACTCGTCGCGGCGTAGTTTGGTTCACCCCCCTCCCCCCTTTTCTCCTTGCTACAATTTGATCTGGGAAGAGAATGACATATAGTGACTATGCGAAGCGTGAAAATATGCACCCTACTACGCCAATCAAAGAAATCCAAGAGTCAGTCGAGTGTCCCCTATGTCAACACACCGGCACTGAGCCTTCCAAGCATGTCATGTTCGAGGGATCAAGACACACAACCCAATGTCGATTATGCTGTGGCGTTGGTTACCTTCCGCCTCTCATGGTTGTGGTTGAAAATCATGCGCGTCTGGCAGCGTACTATTGGACGTGCGCATGTGAGATGCAGGTTGATGGGCTGAATTACGAACGGCTTCATCGGGCACTCCGCGAGAGACCCCTTGCTTCAGCTATGGGGAGGGATAGCGGCGGCGCGTACTCGCGCCGAGTGTTTTCAATACAATGAAACACTGTTAGAATGGGGTTATGAAGCTCGTTGCTCAAATCAAACTCCTGCCCACGCCTGAACAAGCGCAAGCTCTTCGTCAAACTTTGGAAGTTGCGAACACTGCCTGTAACTACATCGCTACTCAGGCATGGGATAGCAAGACGTTTCGGCAATTCCCTTTGCATAAATTGACTTACTATGCGGTCAAGGAAAGGTTTCCATTGACCGCGCAAGTTATTGTCCGTTGCATCTCGAAGGTAGCCGATGCTTACAAGTTGGACCATAAAAACAAACGCACGTTCAAGCCCCATGGGGCGATTGCTTACGATGGACGTATCCTGACTTGGCACACGGACAAGAAATACGTCTCCATCTGGACGGTTGCGGGTCGTGCCGCCATCCCTTTCACGTGCGGCAAACGCCAGCTGGAATTGCTCAACGGTCTACGCGGGGAAAGCGATCTGTGTTTCGTGAAAGGTAAGTTCTATTTGTTCGCGGTCTGTGAGGTTGAGACACCTAAGCCGATTGACGTGGAAGGTGTACTCGGTGTTGATCTGGGTATCGTGAACATCGCTGCCGATAGTGATGGCGGTGGTTTTAGCGGCGCCTCTATTGAAGATAATCGCCGTAAGTTTGCACATCGCCGCCGCAACTTGCAACGCAACGGCTCGAAGTCTGCCAGACGCAAGCTCAAGAAAATATCTGGCGTTCAATCCCGTTTTCAAAAAAACATCAATCACGTGATTAGCAAAGGTCTTGTAAAAATTGCTCAAGACACTCGCAGAGCTATCGGTCTGGAAGATTTGACTGGCATCCACGAGGCTCCCGTAAGAAGCAAACAGAGAGCAAGACATGCTAATTGGGCGTTCTATGACCTGCGCACCCAGATCGAATACAAAGCCGAACGTGCGGGTGTGCCTGTGATCTTCGTTGATCCACGCTACACTTCGCAGATGTGCAACGAGTGTGGTTGTGTTGATCGTGCTAATCGAAAGTCTCAATCTGTTTTCCTTTGTGTCCAATGCGGCTTCTCTACTTCTGCGGATACAAATGCGTCTCGAAATATTCGGGACAGGGCAACTGTAAACTTGCCATTGATCTCAACCCGAACGGGTTAGGGATAAAGCCCCCGCCTTTAGGCGTGGGGTTCGTTTACCCGATCAATCATGATCATTGTCCCAAGTGCGACATGCTGTCGGACCTCGGGAAAAGGCCGTTGGTCGGATATGTTCAAGCGTGTTACAAACATTTCTACAATTTGGATCTGGATATTTTCCAACCCGAGCTGACTCACGCTTAAGTTGAAAAACAAACACTTATCAAAAATTCCCCGGACATAA
>CAYTDB010000193.1:0-7614 GCA_964436455.1 uncultured Anaerolinea sp.
TTTATGAAGAGGGATTTTTCAGCTTTGTGGCTATCCAATCCACCAGTTTTGCCACTGTGAGTATCACACACCAATAAAAGATATATTCAAAAAACGCGATGACAACCGCCCCGAGCGGAGAGGCTCCCTGCAGCATGGGAGGTTTGGTCACAATACCGCGATGAACAGCCCAGATGTGTGTCAGACTGCCCAATAACCCACCCAAGAGACAATAGTTGAAAACAGGATTGCCTTTGGAGTGAATCGATATCACCCGAAGTACAAGAGCAACCAAACCTGCGGCGAACAATGCGATCCATGGGACCCATGTCCGTGCCCAGGGAGGGAAGACGTAAGAATAAACATCATCCCAAAAATTGCCGATTGCCCAACTCCAAATGCCAAACCAGATCAATGCCGCTGAAACGACCAAAGTCCATTTCAAGCGACCGAAGGTTTCTTCTTTGATGCGCCAGACCAGCAAGGGGATGTAGACCACGTCCATCAGCGCAAAGAACAACGCGCCTTGATACAACATCGTGGTGGTGACCTTGATATTGGAGAACATCATTCCTCCAATATCATATTACACCATTTGGGATGAAAACATTATTCTGTGTGCTTCGACTGCGGGTCGATAAGCATGACCCTCCGCTCAGCACGAGGAGATTGTATGGATGAAAGGAAAAGGCTGATGGGTCGAATCAGTTCGTGATGGCGGGATGAGGCGCAGCATCCGCTTGTGCCGTGCGGATCGCTTCATCCATCAAGGCGTTGATCTCAAGAGGAATGCCCTTCGATTCATCTGCCACGAGGGAAATCGCCTCGTACTCGCATTTGCTGACACAGACACCGCATCCCATGCACTTTTCGTAGTTGACGTGGTTGATGCCGTCCACCACTTCGAGTGCATTGAATTGGCAATAAGTGTTGCAGTTGCTACAACCGTTACATAGAAGATCATCCACATGGGCAACAAAGCCTGACGAAGCGAGCATGGGCGTGCCGGTGCGGTGGGCGTGCATGGCACCGCAACAACATTCACAACAGTTGCAGATGGCGTAGAAGCGGTTGAGCATCGCATCCTTGAAAAAGGCGTGATGGACATGTCCGCGTTCATCCTCCGCTTGCAGGATGGTAATGGCTTCATCGCGCGTGATCCAGCGGGAACGTTCGGGTTGATGTTCATGGACGAAACTGGCGAACGGGTCACCGACGACAAGACAGACGTCCATGGGCAGGCAGGGATTCTCGCGTGCAGAACGGCAGGGACAATCAATCGCGACGATGTGGTCAGGATTCTTCATGATGATGGAGCGGGCGTGTTTATAGGGGATGACCTGTTCGAGATCGGGGATCTGGATTTCTTCGTTGATTGTCACGAGTTGTTTCGCGGTTTCGAGTGGAACAGCTTTACCGTGATAAGTGTCAGCCATGCCGGGCTTGGGTTCAGTGGGCCCGGTTGGTTTCTTTTTTCTGACCAGTTTGTTGAACCAACTGAAGATGGGTGCGAGTCGTTTCGCCAAAGGATGTTCACCAACCCCGATCTCAATGTACAAATAAGTCCAACGTCCATAGATGTAGCCGTGCAGAAGATCGAAGAACGAGTAACCGGGAACCTTGCGCGCTTCCTCGAGAAACGCACGCGTGGACGGGGTGATGAATGGATTTCTAAGTTTCATGAGCGCCTGCCTGTAAAATGATTTCATGTATAGTACAGGATTCAGACCGAAGGTGAAAGCGACATACTTCCGTAATCGAGGGGATGATGCTCATGATTAAAAACAAAGGGACGGGAGTTTCCCCGTCTCGATTTGTGGCCAATTTGCTGTACCACATGCGTGCCAGCCAATTGGCCTTGAGAATTAATGGATGATAGAGCGCCGCAACCACATGGGCGAAAACCAGCAAAAGGACCAGAGCCCAGCCCAACTGATGGAAGCCGCCGAAAATCCCCGCCGACCTGCTGACAGTAGTAATCGTGCCCATAACATAAGCAAACAGATCTCGGTTATTGGCGATGAGCGCACCCATGCCCAGAATGTAGAACACGAAAAGGTATAGTCCCGAGTGGAAAAGTCCGCCAAGTTGGTTGAGAAATTTGTTGCCAGTATCCACCCATACAGGGTGTTTGGTGGTGAACCGCACGATCACGCGGACAAGCATCACCACAAGCAATACTGAGCCGATGATCATATGAACGTTGATTGGTGCTCTGCGTCCGCTTTCTGAGAGCATGCCTGCCCCGAACAACAGGATGACTGTGAGCCAGTGCGCCGTGACCAATAATGGATGATAACGTTTGGGTATATTCATAGTTATATCTCCTTGAGAGGCGAAAATAAGTTTGCTTTATTAATGCAATATGACAATCTGGACATTTTGATGATTTCCCCACCATTTCTACACATTGATTGATTTCATCCCAACAGCCTTTTGAAATCAATGGCTGTTGGGATGATTGTCGACGAGATACCTGTTACTTGGCTGTTACGTTCAACCTGCCGACCTGCACATACGGGAACAAGCCGGAGAACCACGAGAACGAGCCGCTGATCCACTCACGCTCTTTGCTCATGGCGGTGATGTCTTTCAAGGCGGCATAGGCATTGCCAGCCAGCATCACATCCTTGACGCGTCCCGTGATCTTGCCGTTCTCGATCTTATAACCCAGGAAGACATTGACCGAGAACTCGCCGTTGATCGGATTGCCCTGTCCCAGGCCGATGAATTCATGCACCATCAGACCTTCCTCGATGCTGCTGACCATCTCCTCAAAGGACTTGTCACCGGGACTCATGACCAGATTGGTGAGGCTGCGGTTCGTTCCATGACCTGTCGGATGCTCCCCGGCTCGACCGGCAGTATCCAGATCGTAGATAAAGTTCTTCAGGACACCGTTCTCAACCAATGGCATGACCTTGCGCACCACACCTTCGTTATCGAACGCGCTGGTGTTGGGACCGAAGTCAATGGTCGGGTCATCGATCAATGTGAAACTGGGATGTGCGATCTGTTGACCGAGCTTATCGCGCAACGGCGAAGCGCCCAGGAAGACGTTCTTACCATCGAGAGCCATGCCAAGCGAGAGTAGTACCGCGATGAATCCGCCCGGTGTGAAGATGACCGGCATGGATTTAGATTCAATCGGCACAATCTTCTCTGCCATGCGGAAGTACTCGATGGCACGCGCCGCCACATCTTCGGTGTCAAGTTTGCGCTTCTTCTGTCCAACACTGTGACCTGCAAACAGGATGTCGGTGCCGCGCGTCCATTGACCGCCTGCGCCCACATCGAAGTTGGTGTGTTCCTCAGAGTAGATTGCACCCTTCGAGTTGGCGAACTCGATCTTGGTGATCGTGCGGTTCACACCCGCCCCAGCCAGGATCTCGGGATTGTAGGCTTTGATCATGTCCATCATCTGCTGACCCATGCTGATCATCTCGGGCTTTTGTAAGGGGAGCAGTTCCGGGTCAAAGATCTTGACCGGGGTCAACTCGCCCGGTCCCGGCAGTTCAAAATGAGCCGTGCTTCCAAATTCGGCGGCTTCCAGTGCGCGATTGACCACACCCTCGATGTCCGATGGATCGGTAGTGCTGGATGTGCCGACCTTGCCCTCCTTGATAACCTTTACATTGATGTTTGTCCGCTGGGAGGATTCGGCTGATTTCAATTTGTCATTCTCGAAATCCACCGCGCTGGTTTCCCGTGAGACCATCACTGCCTGTGCGCCATCCGCCTTTTCCATTGCCTTTTGGATAATCTTTTTGACGATCATGTTACTCGCCTCCCACTACACAATTTTGAATACGGATATGAGGTCCGCCGATGCCGACGCGCAGCGGATGTTGTGCACCCTTGCCGCAGCCGCCGGGTCCGTTGGTCATCCAATCGAGATCGTCACCGATCATGTCTATGTTGTTCAACGTTTCAAAGACGTTGCCTGTCAGAGTCACATCCCGCACCAATTCAGCGACCTTCCCATCTCGTATCATGTAACCGTATGCCGCGCTGAAGGTGAACATCTCCATGGCGGTTTGCCCGCCGATCATGTCAATGGCATACACGCCCAGGTCAACATCCTTGATCATGTCTTCGAATTTGGCGTCGCCCTTATCGAGATACGTGTTGGTCATGCGCACGATGGGCGGATGCTGAAAGTGGACCGAACGCGCATTACCTGTCGGTCCTTCGCCCATCTTGGCGGCGGTCTCACGAGAATGCAGACGCCCGACCAGAATACCATCCTTGATCAGGTAATTCTTTCGGGTTGGTGTGCCTTCGTAATCGTAACGATGTGTGCCCAATCCACCGGGGATTGAACCATCGTCGATGATGTTGAGATCCTCCACGCCGAAACGTTTGCCCAACACCATGATCTCTTTCATCTGCGGGTTTTCGTAGATGAAATCCGCTTCGCTCAAGTGACCGAATGCCTCATGCGTGAAGACGCCGGTCATCTTGGGGTTGGTGACCACCGTATATTTGCCGCCCTTCACGGGTTTTGCCGAAAGCAACTCTATCGCCTTGACGGCGGCTTCGGTTGCTTTGTCATGGAAGCCTTCCACCCTCTGGTAGCCCTCCGGACCGCCAGTGGATTTGAATCCTCGCTGGATCACATCCCCGTCACGCCCGATGGCGCTGATATACACGAACAGGTTGGGTTTTTCCTCCATGAGATAGGAGCCCTCACTGCTTGCGAACCAGACCGTTTTGAAGGTATCACCATACATTGCGATCGTGGTCTGGATCTTCTCGTGATACTTGAGCATGATCTGGTTGTATTCCTCAAGTAGTGCCTTCTTCTCGGAGAGGGGAACTTCGCGAAAATCCTTTTCCATCGAGACCTTGCTCTCATCCACTACCGGATCGATTGGCGCGAGTTGGCTGGTCTCTTTACCGACCAGTTTGGCGGTGGCACAAGCCTCCTTGACGCGCGACTCAAGATCGGTCAGGTCATTGAACGTGGCATAACCCCAGCCGCCCTTATACAAGGCACGCACGATCCCGCCCACGGTCCGGGATGAACCGATGTTGTCCAGTTCAGGTCCGCGGAACACCACTTGCGATTCGGTCTTGTCCTCGATGCGGATATCCGCGTAATCCACATCATGGACTTTCAACGCATCTGTCAGACGATCTCTCATATGGTTCTCCTTGTTTGTAAGATGAACAGCTATTTCATTGTAATGATTTGACGGACGCCGTTCAAGTGCTTTTTATAACCTTCTTCATCGGCTGGGATGGCAGACCGCTTCCGTCAAAACTGTGAATGCCGCGCACGCCCGTGGATTTTTTATATCCCATCGAAAGATAGAACGGAACGGCATGGAGTGTAGCCAGCAATTTGAACACGGTGACGCCGCGCTTGATGTATTCCCCCTCGAACTTCTTGACCAATGCCTGACCGATTCCCTTCCGGTGATGTTTCCCGCTCACAAAGAGACTCTGCAACACGGTCCTGCCCAACCCATCCACGCGCCCGCCTCTTAACACGCCGACAATTGCTCCGTCTGCCTCAGCCACCCACACGCTGGGAGCTTCGAGCGTGTCCGCGATGGCTTTCTGATGAGATGGCTCCTTTGACCGCGCATGCAAAAACGGACCGAGCATCGCTTTCTGTTGTTCCGATGACAACTCAGCCAGATTAAATTTTTTGTAGGTATCCGCGATCAACACGCCAACCTGCTGTGCATCGCTTTTTCGATATTGTCGAATGGTAAACATGGTTTCCTCCTCCACTGACGATTATCCCACCGATTCTATTCCATACACAGGTCCTCAATGAATCCATCACTACCTCCTATAATATGGATATTGGCGGTACTATAATAGCCATTGATAAGACCATCATATGAGGTTATCAACATGTGGACAAAAAATGAGCAGCGCTGGATGTATCTGTTTCTTGGAGTTTTGACTCTGCTTCTGCTGGCTGGTTGCACTGTATCCCCACAGGCAACGGAGATCGCCGTGACTGAAACGGCAACGCCTGATCCATTGGCATTGCAATGCATCCATGAATCAGGAAAAAACGACTTTTGTTATGCAGGGGATATTCTCGCTGCAGATACCGCACTTCTGGAAAAAGCCACGAAGGATTTCTGCCTCCACAGCGACGGTTTCTTTTGTTTCATCTACATCTGGAAGGATGAAGAATCTGTTGCACATTCATACCCGCTGACCGGGACAGAATCATCCTCAATGATCGCAAAATTCACAAGCAACCCCCAGACCGGACGGGAATGTTTCCGAGCCTATAGCAATGGGGAAGTGGTATCCAGTTCAGGCGATTGCGATTGATAATATCGCCGCTGAATTCCAACTTTGCTAATGCATCGAGGTAGGTTTACCCGCTTTAAGCTCCTCGATGGTCAAGTTCAACCTTTTTTCGAAAGTCTCAGGTTTCTTGGCATCCATCAGCCATAGAATGTAATTGCGTTTGTGTGAGGGGGCAAGTTTCTGAAAGACATCCCACACTTTGGGATATGACTTGAGCGCCTGCTGTATCTTTTCTGGGATTTCCAACGGTGGCAAGGACTTTTTCAGCTTCGCCTTGGAAATATCCACCTTCTTCGCATCAAACGTGACCTTTGCCATGCCCGCCTCTGTCATGCGTCCTTCTGCTATGACCTTCGCCGCGCGGCGCTTATTCGTCTCCGACCATTGGCTATCCATACGGCGAGGATTGAACTTGCGGGCATATTTCTCTTCGTCAATTTTCTGAACGATGCTGTCGATCCACCCGAAGCACAACGCCTTCTCTACAGAAGTTTCATAATCGATTCCCTTCTTCTCGTCCTCGGACTTGAAATACACCAGCCAGACCTCCCTCTCGCGGTTGTGATTCTTCTCCAGCCATTTGCGCCAGTCTTTTTGATTTATGGGTGTGAAGGTTTTGGTGATCTTCATGAGGGGATTCTACATCTTCCTCGCAAGGACCGTGAAAGCGTGCCAGTTATACACAATCGCGCCCCCCTACCTTCAAAGAACCATATAGTTATGGCAAAGAACTTCGATTGGTTCTCGATCCAAGCTGATATCCATTGATATTATCGCGGAGATAATCTCTTGCATCCACCCATGATGCAGCCATTACACCTATTTGACTTGTATGGTCATAGCATACGACCTTTACCTGGCTTGTGTTGCCGGGCACCTGCTCGATGATTTTATCAGCACGTTCTTTCATTGCCCGCATGGTTACAACGAACATTCTTTCCGGGATGCAACAGTGGGCGCAAGTCATACATTCACAACGGATGTCAATGCGAAATATGGGGGACGGGCTGCCATATAGATATGTAAAAAGCACATCGACAGCCTGGTATTTGGCATCAAGAGTTGTCTCAAGCTGGTCTGAGGGTAAACCGGCATTCACCCATTCCAGGATATTGGGCTCATTGGGATCGGGAGTTGCGGTTATTGTTGGTGTCCACATGACAGCCGTTTGAGTGTTGGCAACAGCGGTGCCGACATCAACTGGAATACCGGGATTAGCACCAGTGCAAGAATTGAATAAGAGAAGGAGAATTACCGCAATAAATGGGAGCAGGCGTTTCATACAACCTCCCTGAAAGGGTTCTTTAATCATAGCCAAATATGTTTGATTGTCACCTCTAAATTGTCATTTTT
>CAYTDB010000194.1:0-7580 GCA_964436455.1 uncultured Anaerolinea sp.
TTATCCCTGAGCAGCTGCGTAAACTTATATATTTCAAAAGGTGCGGTCATTCTTTGTGCTTATATCCCCTCTATTGCGGTACAACAAATGTGTTATCTCGTTCCAAAATTTTGAGTAATTTGGATTATACTAATTAGGATTACTCAATTGGAGGCGTGTATGTATCACTCTACTTTTATCGGACGCGGACGTGAACTTGCCATCCTGCAGAATGAATGGGATTCTGGTCAATCCAGCATGTTGATCCTGTATGGCCGGCGGCGCGTGGGCAAGACGCGACTGATCACCCATTGGATAAAAAGCGCCGCGCCACGTGCATTGTACTGGGTGGCGGAACCGACTTCCCCGGCCGATCAATTGCGTTCCTTTTCGCAGGCTCTGTTTGGCTTTGAGAGCAGTTCCCCCGTCCCCGAAGATTTTTCCTATGGGTCCTGGGGGCAGGCCTTCGAACAGGCAGCGCGCATGGCGAAACACGAACGCTTTGCCCTGGTGCTGGATGAATTCACTTACTTGATCGCCCTGGAAGAGGGGATCGCCGGCATCCTGCAAAATGCCTGGGATCACCATCTCAAAGGGAGCAACATTTTCCTGATCATCTCCGGTTCGCACGTTGGCATGATGGAACGCGGCGTGCTTTCCTATCAGGCCCCCTTGTACGGACGTGCCACATCGAAATTGTACCTGCAGCCCCTGCCCTTCAAAGCAACCAAGGGCATGTTCCCAAACTATAAAGCAGATGAGCGGGTGGCCCTGTATGCAATCTTCGGCGGTGTGCCCGCCTACTGGGAACAATTTGACCCGAAGGTGAGCCTGGACCGAAATATCAAACAACACCTGCTGGGCGACGCTAACCTGAACCAGGATGAGCCGCGCCTGCTCTTGCAGGATTTTGTCTCGGAAATCCATAACTACGCTTCCATCCTGCGCGCGATCGCCTATGGGTATCGTACACCCAGGGAAATTGCCTCGGCCGCCGGTTTGAATGAACGGCATATCTCGATGTATCTGAGTAATCTTTTGCAAACGGGCTTTGTGGAGCGGCGTATTCCAGTTACAGAAACAACTGCCTCCCGCCAGGGCCGTCATCACATCATTGATCCCTTTTTGCGCTTTCATTACCGATTCCTCTCCCGTCGCCAGGCACAGCTCGCACTGGGCGTGCGCGAGCAGGCGCTGGCAGAGATCAAGAAACACCTGGTGGATTTTATCGGCACACATACTTGGGAGGAGCTGTGCCGCGAGTGGTTGTTGCGCTCTAGCGGGAAAAATATGTTGCCGTTTCTGCCAGACCAGATTGGCAGCATCTGGAACCGCGAAGTCCAAATCGATGTGGCTGGCGTAAACTTCATGGATAAAACGCTGATCCTTGGGGAATGCAAATGGGATCGCCACTCGAAAGATGACAACATCTTGAAAGAACTCGTTGAAAAAACCGAAAAAGTTCTTCCAAAGGTAGGGCAGTGGAAAGTGTTCTATTTGGGTTTTGCACGGAGTGGCTGGACAGAAGATGCTATTGCGTTTGCAAAAGGGCTGAAGGCTGCGAAAGTACAGGGCAAACGATGGCAGGCAGTTGGTATGTTGCTAAGAACGCTCGAACAGGTCGATGACGAACTGGCTTCCTGGACGGTATGATGAATCGGAAGGGATCGCACTGGACCACACAGCATCCGCGTTAACGATCAATATCGAATTTTCTTCGAGTGATTAGATTTGGGACCTGACCAGTATGAGATGGCTGTCTTGAAAACCATTAGGCCGCTGCATACCATAACCAATTTCACCGATAGCGCCCCCTTCCCCTGCCAATTGTACAGTTGGCCGCCAACAGAGACGGAAAGAGACTAAAAATAGTGACTGCACCAATGAAGTCACTGTTCTGCTATTAGATGAAGCATCCACCATTTTTTGTCGAGCTATTAATCATTAGCATTTACTTTAGTGGCTACACGAAAAAACCATTAAAAGCACTTCAAGCACTCCCCCTCTTCGCGCGTCACGATCTTGGCGCCGGCAGGAGAATGTCAGCAATAACAACCACAACGGGGGGCGGGCAATTATTGAAAAATGGGTGGAGGCTGCCGGGTTGGTGGACCTCACCTCCCCCATCACACCCCACTCCCTACGACATTATTTTGTGACCATGGTTTACGAAGCCACCGGTGACCTGAAACTCGCGCAGGAGTTGGCCAGGCACGAGTCAACAAACACCACCGAACGCTACACACATCTCCTTAACCCAAAGCTGGATGAAGCATACCGTCTTACCTTTGAGAATAAATAAGTTTTATGGTAACAACCCATATATCGAATCGGGAAATTCAGATTCGCCATTCAAAGGCACCCTTCGTCCGATGGCGAAGGGTGGCAGGTGTTTTACGCGTATTTCTCCAGAGCTGGATTTACAGATGCAGCACGCCAGGAAGCGCAAGCCATGGATGCCTTGCTCGTGGATTTGGATACGCTGAATAAAGAATTAAGTGGCACCTGATGCAAAGGGAACGAGTATGAAAAACAAATCTACCAAGAGACTCTTTGACCCTGAAGCCTTGAAGAATAGGAGCGAGTCTCGATAACCATCTGAATACACGTTTCGTTGTAAACGCCCTGTCTGTGAAATAGACGGGGCGTTTTTGTTTGGTTGATATGGGCTGCCTTTGCACCCCGTAAATACCATGTTTTTGAAAAGGAGATTCATCATGACGAAAGACAAATCTACTCTGAAATCCCTGGCAGGCCTGACGGCTTTGATAACTGCTTCGATATGGATCATTACCTTTGCCAATGGCAATGGTTCCATGATGGTGGGCCTATTTGCCACCTCTCTGCTTTGGATCGCAGTCATTGCCGTCGCCAGTGAGCAGAAAACAGGACCAGTGAAAGTGGAAAGTGATCACAAAAATTTTTGGCACAGCTTCATCCCTCATCATTCCGCCTTCATCCTTGACCTTGACCATCCCACGCATCCAAAACGAGACGCCTCGTCCTGTATTCACCATACAAGCGAACTTTCTTCTCCTTCAGCACGCGGAACGTCTCGCCGTGGACTTCCTTGGGGTCGATGCCGTAAGGCGTGCAGCGCAGTCCGCTGGGGGTAAGCGAGATGATCCATCACTACGCGCCCAACTTCTGTTTTACAAATTTCGCACAATACCAGCCGATGCGTATGGCGCCTGTGCCTGGTCCTTTTCTGCCAGATCGCCGGGATAGCGAAACCGCACAGCATAATCTTCGAGAACTTCCAGGTTGCGGGCCTGGAGGTTCTTCAATCGCGGCACCTGTCCCAAACCAATCGTGAAACCCAGCTTCTATGCGCTCTCGCTTAACTCGAACGCCAGATACAACTTCCCTGAAACAGGTGTATCATTCTGTTTGCGGGTCGTTTTTGGAACCATGCATTCCTCCTTTCTTTCTTAATCGGAGCGTACCACATTCTCGCAGTGTCCTTCGGGAGAATCAACCCGCTTGCTTTTCTCGCTCATATTATCTATACTTAAAGTATGGATGAAATTCAATTTCCCAAAATAGATAGAACCGCGTTCTCGGTTGTGTCCTCTTTTGAAGAAGCCGACAAGCAGGACAAGGAATATTGGCTTTCGAGAACGCCTCATGAACGCTGGCAATACATGGAACTTTTGCGGAGAATCAATTATGGATCTATTGCTGCCACCCGACTTCAAAGAGTTCTTGAAATTGCTGAAAGAGCATGATGTCCGTTATTTGCTGATTGGGGGATACGCTGTTGGTTATCACGGATACCCTCGTGCCACTGAAGACTTGGATATTTGGGTAGCCATTCGTCCTGATAATGCCCAGAAATTGGTATCTGTTTTGAAAGTTTTTGGGTTTGAAGATCCCGTTTTGACTCCTGAAGTATTCCTTCAAAAACCAAAAATCATTCGTATGGGTTTTCCTCCCATGTGGCTGGAAATCACCACATTCATCTCTGGGGTTGAATTTGAGGAATGTTACCAATCACGTATCATCGACAAACTAGATGGCATTGAAGTAAACCTCATTGACTTGGAGAATCTAAAGAAAAACAAGAAAGCAAGCGGTAGAACAACAGATATTGCTGACCTGGAGCACCTGTCGTAAATAAATATGTGGTTGAATAAGAAGCAAACATTTCCTATACAAAAGGCGACTCGATATGAGTCGCTCTTTTGTTGTAGCGGTGACTGATGCAAACAGGTATTGTTGCCACGGTTCAGGACTGAGAAATAGCACCTTTACAAATTGATAGGAGACAGGTAGCCCTCGAACGGATAAGATAGGGTTGAAAACACAAACTTATTCGGAAGAGAGGCTACCTGCCATGACAGTTTATACGACTTCTGCACTTTCCACCAGAGTAATCTGGCCCGAACCCATCGAACAAATCTGGCAAGTTTTACCGGGTCACGGACCCAGTTCGCCAAGCTGGAAACGTCCTGATCTTGGATTGAGTGAATGGCTTTTTATTGGCGCCGTGCTCAACTTGCCCAAAGAATGGCGGCGCTGGGGGCTGGTCACGTGGCTGGCAAGTGTGCTGAACCTCAGTCCTTCAACATCTCCTGGGCGTCTTCGCGGATGATTGGTTTTCCAACGTTCAGGGCGGTCCCCATGACCTCGTCCACCTGCCAGACCGCTGCGATCTTGTCCGTCCAGTAACGATACAGGATGCGAAGCACATCGTTGTGATCGATGGGTAGTTCCTTTGCGATTGTCTCTGCCATTTCTTCAAGCATGTGGTCGTTCATCTTTTTTTCCTTTACAGATGGATGTGGGAATGAGTGAGAGATTCGTCACTCATCAGTGAGTAGTGAATCGCATACGCTTTGCGAATGGAGCGGCGTGCGCCACATTCGAAGCGGAAGAGCGGTTCGTTCTCGTACAGGTATTTTTCTGGAGTGCGGTGGAAGATGGTCCAACCGATGGCCGCTTGAGCGTTGGGGTAGCTGCGTTCGATCCGGACTGAATGTCGATGTCCTTTATTCAACAGGAACATCACCTGGTCGAACGTAAGCTGTATATGGGTCAATTTGATCTTTGCGGTGAAGGGCAGTACGACAAGTTCGGGGTTTGGATTGTTCATGGGTTCCTTGGAAATAAAAACTGCGGGATCGGTAAAAACCGATCCCGCAGTTTAATGAGTATGTTTTTCTAGCTTTTTGTTATGGCAGGGTATGGTCATCCTTGATGCGTTGGATCACATCTCCCGGTGTGCCAATCTCAAAAGACAGGTTGATCCTGCTGCGATGATTTAGGAAATGTTCCTTATCGTGGGTGACAAACCAATCTGGATTGGCAAGCATGGCCTCCGCCAGGACGTGTGCATCCGGTGCATACGCAACATGTACTTTTGCCGCACTGATTTGTTTCTTTGTTGGTGCTATGGATGTTTCGAGTGAAGCGCTGGAAAGCAGTTGTGCCAGGGTTGGCAGCGAGTCTGGAGTCTTTCGCTGAACAACATCCTGGCATTCCCGAAGAACAGTGGGGCCCACTATCAGATGTAACAAACCCGCTTCCCCAAGCTTGAACAGTTTCCGTGCGCCGCCAGTCGGCGAAAGCACTGCAGCAAAGACCACACTGGTGTCAAGAAATATTCTAGGTTTTTTTGGCGTCATATTCTGCCCGGACCTCGCGCAGTGTGTTCAACATCGATTCGAGGGACTCTCCGGAGTCCTGCCACTGGCTGGCAAGTTTGTTAGCGATCTCATCCACACGCGAGCGTCTGGGGCTCATGACAACTACACCATCGCCAAGATCAATGAGGGTCAACATATCGCCCTCCTCGATGTTATTGTGTTCACGTAGTTCCTTAGGGAGGGTGATGATACCCCTTCGGACAACCTGTACTTGAAAAGTATTGTTCATGGTATCTCCTGTCTGAATTTCAGTATATCAGTCTTGCGGATTGTCCGCAAGGCGGCAAGTCGGTGCGACTCCCCCACCCGATCCAGTCTCTGTTTCAGAGCCTGTTCCTGCTCTGTGAACTGATAGGCGAGATCCTCGCGCACATTCATCTCATCCCATCCTGCACGTGGGGCTTTGTCCAGGTCGGACAGAAATTCGGCGATGTCCCGTTTGTGTTCATATTCCGGATCAAAGGTGGGTTGATCCGTTGGCTCCACCCCTACAAACTCATGCCAGGGATGATCGTCGTCGTACAGCACAGCAGAGAAACGTTCCTCCAGTTGAATTTGGCGCGCGATAAAGAATTCGCCATCGTTCAGGAAGGAACGGATCTGTTTCTCGATCTCGTTCAGTGGCAGGTGACTCTCGTTGGTAAAGATGACCTCACCATGCTGTTTGTAATTGCTGGCATCACGGTACATGTATGCAAAACGGATGTTGTTCGTTGTCTTCATAATGATGCGTTGCGCCTCTCCTTCTCAAATTTCAGATTCATTGTTGTTTGCCTGAACAAGGCAGCCTCCTTGATGGAATCAAACAGCCCGGTAGGTTTCATAACCTGCCGGGCTGTTGTTGATAAAACCGCCGATAAACCGCCGTTATTCAGCCGATACACCGCCGATAAACGTACAGTATTTCAGGGATTGGAATCGGTGATTCGCGTGCCCTGCGCCCATCCCTGTGCCTTGATGTTGCGTGCCCATAGGGTCAGGAATTCAGAAACCTGTCTGTGGAAGCGGGTATCCATATAGGTTTTGCCATCCCGCTCGATGAACTTTGTGCGATACCCTGTCAA
Organism: uncultured Anaerolinea sp.; assembly: GCA_964436455.1. GTDB lineage: Bacteria > Chloroflexota > Anaerolineae > Anaerolineales > Villigracilaceae > Defluviilinea. Next base: position 6,692 of record CAYTDB010000194.1, read on the forward strand.
TGACAATTAGAAATGGATACCCGAAGAAGGCTTGCGTGATGGTGGTCGGCACCCAGGAGGGGTAATGCAGTTCCACATCCCGGTCGGCCACCAGGTCGCCGTTCTGTTCGAAGTAGTGCGCGACGGAGATCTGTTCGCCGTGGCGTTCGATCACCAGTCGCTGGTAGCCGTGTTTGTCGAAGCGCACATGGAAGGTCTCCTGTTTATGAAATTCCTCCAGCAGGTTATGGGATTTCAAAAGGTGTTCGATGGTGGATTGAAAGAGTGTGGTCATATTGGTTTCTCCATTCGTTTTGATCTATGCATCCCAGCCGCTGATCTGATCTTCAAAAGTGGCTTCGAGCCAATGGTCTTCAGGCACACGCGTCATGGATTGGAATTGATCGAGCAATGGACTGAGGTCGGGTTTGATCTCCACCTCCAAACCGTCCCGCTCCGGACGCAGAATGACATCGGCAGGGAAGGCACCGGCCCGCCAGATCTCCAGTTCGTGCAGGATTTCATAGCCGGGCTTGCAAAACTCCCGTGGGTCGATCTCGGGCGAAACGATCACCACGTATTCATCTTTCCGTGAGACATAGTGGGGATTGGGTTCGGATAGCGGCTCTGGATCATATTCAATCGGCATGTACTGGATTTTTCTCCCTGGGTTTCGGATGATGTACGAACATAGATCGCTGCTCTGCGAGACATTTTGGGCTCCTTGTTAATCTCTGATGCGTTTTATTCTAAGCTCCAGCAAGACTGTTCGATATTTTTATCGCCGAGTTCTGGTTTGTACAATTGTGCAACATGATTACATAATTGTACAAATGATGCTAAAATAGAAACATCGACAACCATTATCCGCTCAGTGGAGTGCTCTCATGATCGAAAGAACTCTGGCAAC
>CAYTDB010000195.1:0-7486 GCA_964436455.1 uncultured Anaerolinea sp.
AGCGCTCTGAGCAGTATGCGGCGGCAAATTGTATCGTGCCCCGCGTCTCATGCATGGCAAGACATCCAAAGTCACTCACAACGGGGATGGCATTTTCAAAGGTATTCCCTCACCGTTCGAAGCGATGCGCTATCACTCGCTGGTTGTTTATGATCCCATCCCTGCCGAGCTTGAAGTCACTGCCGTCACCCCCGAAGAAGAAATCATGGGACTCAAACATAAAGAGCATCATACCTATGGTGTGCAGTTCCATCCCGAATCCATTTTGACAGAACACGGCAAGCAACTGCTCAAAAACTTTTTAGATTTGAATCCCGCTCCCGCCGCGAAAGGAGAATTATCCATGCTCAAACCATTTATCTCCAAAACCATCAATCGCACCGATCTCACTGATAAGGAAGCTGAAGATGCAATGACCATCATCATGACAGGGCAAGCGACGCAGGCACAGATCGGTTCATATCTCACCGCGCTTCGCATGAAAGGCGAGACCATCGCCGAGATCACTGGTTCCGTCCGTGCAATGCGCAGTGTTTCGGTCAAGGTCAAGCTCAACACGAACGAACCCATTTACGATATCGTTGGCACGGGCGGCGACGGTGCGCACACGTTCAATATCTCCACAGCCGCGGCGTTTGTCCTTGCTGGCACAGGACGCAAAGTCGCCAAGCATGGCAATCGTGCGGCATCGTCACAATGTGGTAGCGCCGATGTGCTCTCTGCGCTTGGTGTCAATCTCGACCTCACCGCGGAACAAGTCGCTCAAACCATCGAGCAGGTTGGCATCGGTTTCATGTTCGCGCCCAAGTTTCATCCTGCGATGAAGCATGCCATCGGTCCGCGCAAGGAGATTGGTCAGCGCACCATCTTCAACATTCTCGGTCCACTCACGAATCCTGCAGGTGCAAACATCCAACTCACGGGCGTCTTCGATCCCAAACTTACCGAGCCTCTCGCTCAGGTTCTCAACGAACTTGGTTCCAAGGCAGCGCTTGTCATTTACGGCGCGGGCGGCACCGACGAACTCAACACCTGCGGCACCAATCGCATCAGTCACCTCAAGGACGGCGCGGTCAAAACCTATGATCTCGATCCCACCGAACTCGGTCTCGCGCAATCTACCGTCGCTGACCTACGCGGCGGTACGCCCGACGAATCCGCTGTGATGATGCGCGAGATGTTCACGGGTAAGCTCAACGGTGCCCGCCGCGATGCTGTCCTTCTCAACGCCGCCGCTGCCCTTGCCGCCGAGACTGATGATTTCAAGTCCGCTCTTGAGGAAGCAAAGGCATCCATCGATGGCGGTAAAGCCCTCGCCAAGATGAACGCGCTCGTTGAATTTACACAGCAGTTCCAAACTCTCTCATGAGCATTCTCGAAAAGATCATCGAACACAAGAAGCTGGAGATTGTGGCGCTCGACGCCCAAGCCTTGCGCCGCGCCGCGGACTCTTCTCCTGCGCCTCGAGATTTTCTTGCCGCACTTAAGCGCTGCCGCTTCGGGACTCACCCGAGCCTGATCGCTGAACTCAAGCGTGCCTCTCCCTCCAAAGGGATTCTTGCCCCGCACCTTGACCTGTTCCAAGTCGCCGACATCTACACTCAAAACGGCGCATCCGCCATTTCCGTGTTGACCGATGAAAAATTCTTCATGGGGAAACTTGAAACCTTGCGTGAACTGCGCTTTGAACGCAAATCCGAATTGCCGTTGCTGAGAAAAGATTTCACCATTGACGAAGTCCAACTCTACGATGCACGTGCCAAAGGAGCGGACGCTATCCTTCTGATTGCCGCCGCACTGACCGATGATGCCCTCTTCGCAGACCTGCACTCTTGTGCCTTGAGTTTGGGATTAACTGCTTTGGTCGAAGTTCATGATGAAGCAGAGACCGAACGGGCGTTGAAATTGAAAGATGTGAAATTGATTGGCATTAACAACCGTAATCTTGCCACATTCGATGTTACGCTAGAAACGACAGAACAACTCCGCCCGATGATACCATCCGAAATCACGGTTGTCGCTGAAAGCGGAATTTTCAATGCAAATGATGTTGAACGATTGGCAAAGGCGAATGTGGATGCGATCCTTGTTGGAGAGGCGTTGGTGACTTCGGAAGATATCCCTGCAAAGGTGAGAGAGCTATCAGGTCAAACGTCAAAGGTCGAAGGTCGTGTGCCTTCCGACCAAGCTGACTTTTGACATTCGACTTTTGACCTATGACGAAGATTAAGATCTGCGGAATCAAAACCTTAGACGATGCCCTCGCTGCCATTGACCTAGGCGCAGACTTGATCGGATTCAACTTCTATCCAAAGAGTCCGCGCTATGTGGAAGTGGGTGTATGCCGTGGGATCATGTCCAAGGTGCGGAATATTGGACGCGTGACTTGTGTGGGTGTGTTTGTGAATGCGTCAGTGAGTGAAATCCATGCGACGATGGATACATGCGGCTTAGGTCTTGCGCAGCTGCATGGAGATGAAACAGTTGCGTTTATGGAATCACTGAAAGAGAAATCGTTCAAGGCTTTTCGTGGAATACCTAGTGATGTAAATGGTTTTGCACAAGATGATGTACCTGCTTTCTTGGTTGATGCTTCGGTCAAGGGTGTTTATGGCGGAAGTGGTGTCACTGCTGATTGGGATGGTGCAGCGGAGTTGGCGAAGAAATATCCGTTGTTATTGGCAGGAGGGTTGACGCCAGGGAACATCGCGGAGGCGGTTAGGAAAGTCAAGCCGTGGGGTGTGGATGTGGCTTCGGGTGTTGAGTCAGACCCAGGGAAGAAAGATCCGAGCAAGATGGAGGCGTTCGTGCAGGCAGTGCGTGATGCTGAGAAAAAAGTTTGAGCGAGAAAAAGGCTTCAATCCGAAAGAGGAATTATGACAACTACTTTATTGCCACACAAGTTCGGTCCATACGGTGGACAATTTGTTCCTGAGACATTAATGCCCGCGTTGATCGAGTTGGAAGAAGCGTTCGTATCGGCAAAGGCAGATGTTGAATTTCAAAAAGAGTTCAACAAATTGATGGCATCGTTCGTGGGGCGACCGACACCGTTGACATACGCAAAACGCCTGTCTGAAAAATTGGGGGGCGCGCAAATTTATTTGAAGCGCGAAGATTTGGCGCACACGGGCGCGCATAAGATCAACAACGCATTGGGACAGGCATTGCTGGCGAAGCGAATGGGGAAGCGGCGCATCGTGGCAGAGACGGGCGCGGGGCAGCATGGCGTAGCGTCGGCAACGGCGGCGGCATTGTTGGGATTCGAATGCGTGGTGTACATGGGCGAAGTGGACATCGCGCGACAGGAGCCGAACGTGTTTCGGATGAACCTGCTTGGTTCGGAGGTTCGACCCGTGAGTTCGGGGACGAAGACGTTGAAGGATGCCATCAACGAAGCGATCCGCGATTGGGTGACGAATGTGCGTGATACACATTATTTACTCGGCTCGGCGTTGGGACCTCATCCTTATCCAACGATCGTGCGTGAGTTTCAGTCGGTGATCGGAACGGAAGCACGCGAACAGATGATGATGGAGGTAGGACGCTTGCCTGACACGATCATTGCGTGTGTGGGCGGCGGGTCGAATGCGATCGGTGTCTTTAGTGGATTTGTCGAAGATGATGATGTGGAGTTGATCGGTGTCGAAGCGGGTGGAAGCGGAATCGAATCAGGCAAACATGCAGCGCGCTTCGGTGATCCGTCGAAGGGACGAGTTGGCGTTATCCATGGAACTCGCACTTATGTGTTGCAGGATGACGATGGTCAGATCGCGGAGACACATTCCGTTTCGGCAGGGTTGGATTACGCGGCAGTGGGTCCTGAACACGCGTTGTTGCGTGATACCGAACGGGCGTTTTATACATCGGCGACGGATACGGAAGCGTTGGATGCGTTCCAGACCCTGTGCCACACGGAGGGAATCATCCCTGCGTTGGAGTCGTCCCATGCGGTGGCAGAGGTCATCAAGCGTGCGCCGGCAATGAGGAAGGATCAAGTTATCTTGGTTAACTTATCTGGTCGTGGTGATAAAGACCTTAATACTGTTATTAAAGAGATGGGTGAGAATCTTTAGCCACAGAGACACAGAGAGCACGGAGATATATATTTCTCTGAGTCTCTGTGACTTCGTGGCAAGATGGAGAAATCATGAGCAGAATTACGGAAGCCTTCAAAAACAAACCGATCTTTATGCCCTACTTCCCGTTGGGCTACCCTGACCTGGACACATCCATTGACGTGATCGAAGCGCTCGCCAAGAACGGCGCGGACTTGATCGAAGTGGGGCTGTCGTTCTCCGATCCGCTCGCGGATGGACCTGTGATCCAGCACGTGACACAGATCGCATTGGAAAAAGGAATCACGGTGAAAAAATCGCTCGAAGCAGTGAAAGAATTGCGGGCACGCGGTGTGGAAATCCCGTTGATTTTGATGGGTTACTATAATCCCATGCTGGCATATGGACTGGAGAAGTTCGTCTGTGATGCGAAAGAGGCTGGCGCGGATGGATTCATCATCCCTGATCTGCCAGCAGAGGAGTCGAAGGAATTTGAAGATGTAGCAGGTGACATGCCATTGATTCCCATGCTGGCACCAACATCCTCTCCCGAACGCATGGAGATGATCGCACGTAACGCAAAGGGATTTATCTATCTCGTTTCAGTGACAGGGATCACAGGTGAACGCAAATCTCTGGCGGAAGGACTTGGTGAGTTGATAGCTCAGGTGCGTGAGCATACGTCCGCGCCTGTGTGTGTGGGGTTTGGAATCGGCACACCTGAACAAGCCAAAGAAGTCGGGAAGATGGCGGATGGTGCGATCGTTGGAACGGCTTGTGTGAGAACGATTGGAGGAAGTGAAAGTCCCGTTGAGGCGGCGAGGGAATTTGCGACTGGATTTCAAAAAGTTTTATCTGATGTGAAGAAATAGTTTCTTAAGCAGTCAATTCACCGCGCAGGTTCGTTTGCATCAGGCGTTTGATTTCATCCACAGATATATTTTGACTCAAGAGATAGGATAGCTTTGTCAATGCGGCTTCGGCGGTCATATCGTAGCCGCTGATGACTCCGGCCTTGGCTAATGCGGAACCCGTTGCGTAGCCGCCGAGGTCAACACTTCCTTCCAGACATTGTGTGCAGTTCACGATCACAACTCCACGCTCGTTAGCTTCTTTTAATGCGGCGAGAAAGTCCGCGTTGTTGGTGGGACCGTTGCCGACACCATAGGCTCTGAGTATCAGTCCCTTTAATGGCGGTTGAAGAAAGTTGCGAACCACCTCTGCAGGAATACCTGGCCACAAAGGCAATGCTCCAACGCTGACCTGTTTCAACTCGTGGACCTGTAAAGATGTCCCTATGGGTGGCGGAGGCAGGATCAGATCACGGTGGACGCGAATGTCAACGCCGATGTCACCAAGTGCAGGGAGGTTGGGTGAGGCGAAGGCTTCCAATCCATCTGTGCTGACTTTGACCGAACGGCATCCGCGCAGGAGTTGATTCCCAAAACAGAGAATAACTTCGGGGATGGGAAAATTTGCGGCAATGGTCAAAGCCGTGATGATATTGGCGCGTGCATCATTGCGTACCTCACACAACGGGATCTGCGAACCGGTCAGCACAACGGGTTTGCCCAATCCCTGCAGCATGAAAGGCAGGGCGGAAGCCGTGTATGCCATCGTGTCCGTGCCATGCAAAACGATGAAGCCGTCGTACGCTTGATAATGCCTGCCGATGTCCTGCGCGATCTTGTACCAATCGTCGGGCGTCATGTTCGCCGAGTCAAGCAACGGATCGTATTCCTGGATCTCGACCTCAGGCATCAGGTCGTTTGCCAATTCGGGCATCGCCATGATCTGATCCGCGAGATAGCCTGGTGCGGGCGCATACCCTTCAGGCGTGGGACGCATGCCAATGGTCCCGCCGGTGTAGATAATATAAACGCGTTTTTTCATGGGGATCACCTGGACTATTCTTTATTTTCGTTCCTGACTTTATCTCGCCTCTCTCGCCTGTTGATCTGTTTTCTGGGCGATCTCGATCGTTTGCCCCGCCTCAAAGTTTCTTTTGAACATCTCATACGCAGGTTCTCGGTCATCGCCACCAGCGTTGGATAATAATAAGAACTCACAATATGCGACCAAGTCTTCGATGATCCGTTCGTAGCGATAGTAAGCCAATATGGTGAAGTCGATCTCTGTTTTGCCGTAACCTGTGTAGAACTCAGCCTCATCCTGATGACTTTTCCAGATCCAATCAACGCCGCCGCCGATAAACATCAGGTCACGTTCTTTGGGGGCGAGCAGGGGCGCATCCCAATCAACGATGTAAAATTCACCATTTTCACCGATGAGCATATTGCCGCCGTGGATATCCGTGTGGCAGAGGACAAATTCCAAAGGCTTGAATTGAAGTTCTAAAGCAAGGGTTTCTGCGCGTTCGATGAGATGAATTGTTTCATCTCGTTTGGAATTCATGAAATCCGCAAGTTTTTCTGCGATGGGTTCATTGAAAGTCTGGTTTTCCACCTGTGCCTGAAATACTTTCATACTTTCACGATATTTCGGTGAGAAAGTCTCTCGCGGAATGAGTCGCTTGAGTTCTGGGTGAAATTGGGTGGAGTGAATCCCTTTGAGTGCCGCGCCGAGAGTCCGCTTATGGGAATTGGATAGCTCGATCTCAAATCCATCCTTGCCTTTAATAAACGGATACAAAATCATCTTGTATTCACCAAATTCTGCCCAGGCACTTTGGGATTTTGTTTCAATCGGAGCAATGATCTCTTTGATTCCCTGTGACTTTAGAAATAGCGGAACGGTCACACTGATCTCGTTGAAGCCTTTGCGGAGTTTCAGGAAGTACCCAGTTTCATTGTCCACGGTGACGTGATAAACCGCAGTACCCATGTCCGCGCCGAGGGGGAGGAAGGTCAAGGTGGAAACGCGTAGATCGTATTCATCCTGTAAACAGGAAATGATGAGCTCGTCTTTGATGTCAGGTTTTGTGAGCATGATTTTATTTTAAATCCTATTTCGGCAATCTCTAAAGTCGGTCTTGACTAGTGTACCAATTATGGTACTCTAGTCAAGATGAGCAAAGATGATGACAACAAACCAATTCTGGACGTGATCTTCTACAAAACCGATGCTGGTAACCAACCCGTGCGTGAATGGCTAAAGAGCCTGCCGCGTGATGACCGTAGAGCGATTGGTGAAGATATAAAGACTGCTAAATATGGCTGCCCTCTGGGCATGCCTCTGATCCGCAAAATGAAGCGCGGTCTCTGGGAAGTACGTTCCAATACCAGTACAGGGATAGCAAGAGTGTTCTTCACAGTTATGGATGATTTGATGATCCTCCTGCATGGATTTGTGAAGAAGTCGCAGAAGACTCCGCAAAATGAATTGGATACAGCTCGCCGTCGTTTGTACAATTTAGAGAAGGACTAGATCATGAACAAGAAAAATATTGGAAGTAAATTTGACGATTT
>CAYTDB010000196.1:0-7454 GCA_964436455.1 uncultured Anaerolinea sp.
ATTAGGCACGCCGCCAGCGTTCATCCTGAGCCAGGATCAAACTCTCCGCAAAAATTTTTTCACTCTTGCGAGTGTAGATTACGGATATTTACTGGATCGACAGAGTTGTTGCTTCCTATCACTGTTCAGTTGTTAAAGTTCTGGTAACAAAGCGGGCGGATTTTACCCGCATCGCCTTGGCCTGTCAAGGCATCAACAGACAAAAACACCGATGTCTTTGTCTTTCGACATCGGCTCGTCAGACTGCAAAACCAACAGGCTTGTGTCTCTGACTTAGAGACTGCTATTTAGTTTTCAATGATCTGTCAGGGGGACGAGATCTTGTAACTACTGGCAAGGGATGATTATATGTTTTTCTTCGACTTTGTCAATAGGTTATCAGACATTTAAACCTTAAAATTTCTCAATTGGATAAACATCCTTCGATCAAATCAACTGCGGATCCTACTCCATCTTCACTTCGTATCTTTTGACCGATAACCTGCACCCGCTTACGAATAACATGATCATCCGCTTCTGTGATTGCGTGCGTTAAGTTTACCACTGAAAGCCTCTTCACGAGGATGGGTTTTGGTCCAGAACCAATCGCATAGACTCTTCTTCCCCAAAACGGTTGATCGGCAGTAAACGGGATTACAACATGAGGAATGCCGGCACGCAAACCAGCGGAAGTCGTCCCTGCTCCACCGTGATGAATGATCATCTTGCATCGAGGCAACAACCAGTCATGAGGAACTTCGTCCAGGTAAAACAGATCTTTGCTTGCTTGATTCTTCAGGTCACTCCAACCAGAAAGAATAATGCCGCGATTATTTGTCTTTATCAACGCTTTGCGAACGATCACATTAATTTTCTCCGCATCGCGATTGACCATGCTCCCAAATGAAACACAAACGGGAGGATCGCCTGCCTCAAGAAATTTCTGCAGTTCAGCAGGTGGCTGATATGACCCGGTATTGTCAAAGAAAAAATAACCGGTGACGTGTATATTAGGCGTCCAGTCGCTTGAAGGCGGGAGAATGCTCGGGCTCCACGCGCACAGGATCGGGGTCGGAGGGCGAAACGGATCTTTGTCAAACGGGAAATACAGTTTGCGTTTTGGCAGTCCGGCACGGCGGCGGACTTGTTCATATCCAAATGATGATGTCCACCAAGTAATTTTGTTTGAAATGGAGTGCGTTAGGTAATTCAACATACGCAGTTTTAAATCAGGCATGGTGACATTCGGATAATCGCCTGTCGGCGTGAACATCGGAAAACCTTGAATATGGACGTCAGGAATATTCAACTCGCGGGCAAGTGTGTGTGCACCGACCGCGTGTGAAAATGTGTGGATAATGAGATCAGCATCTCTGCAAGCAGATCCTGTTTGACGCATGATGTCAGCGCCGATCTCAATGGCATGGTCCATCATCTCGCGGACCATCTTGATAAAGTTGTGTCCTGCATCGTTTAAACGTCGACTCAGTTCCTCAGGCTCACCTGCCAAAGGGGCAAACCGAATTCCATATCCTTCGACCAAAACCTTGAAACGAGATGGAGCTGCCAGTTTGACAGAATGACCCCGTGCCATCAAACCTAGTGACAATGGAAGGAACGGCTGAACGTCCCCGCGTGAACCATATGTGAGTATGGTTATATTCATGGAATACATTTTACCTTGTGAGAGATGCTATACTGGCAAATAACAAGGAGTAGCAATGACAAAGATTGGCATTTTACATCCCGGCGCAATGGGAGTTTCTATTGGAGCATCTGCAATTAACAGCGGGAATAAGGTGTATTGGGTATCTGAACATCGCAGTGATAAGACTCGCCTACGTGCAAAAAAGCATGGGTTAGTGAACATAGATTCCCTTTCACAACTATGCCAACTTTGCGAAATCATTATCTGTGTTTCCCCGCCCCACGCCGCGGAGGAAGTTTCGAAGTCTGTGACAGAGCTTGGTTTCAAAGGTTATTACCTTGACGCAAACGCCATCTCGCCTCACCGCGCTCGCATAATCGGACAAGTGATGGAAACCAATGGTATCCATTTCGTTGATGGAGGTGTCATCGGTGGACCGGCATGGACACCAAATGAAACATGGCTGTATTTATCTGGCAGGGATGCACAAATAATTGCCGACTGCTTTTCAAACGGACCGATTGAGACAAAGATCATCGGGGATGAAATTGGAAAAGCATCTGCGTTGAAAATGTGCTATGCATCTTACACAAAAGGAACATCTGCTCTGCTCGCAGCAATCCTTGCGACAGCAGAGTCACTTGGGGTGAGGAATGAGTTGTATCAGCAATGGAGTATGGACGACTCTGGTTTTGTGGAGCAGGCTGAAGGGAAAACGACGCGTGTCACCTCCAAGGCATGGAGATTCGAAGGCGAGATGCATGAGATCGCGTCCACATTTCAAGAGGCGGGTATGCCAAATGGATTTCATAAAGCCGCGGCCGAGGTCTATCGACGAATGGCAGGTTTCAAAGATTTAAGTCAAATTCCACCGCTTGATGATGTTTTGAAAGCCCTGCTTGAAAAGCAATAATCCGACTTATACCGTGCTATACTGTGAAAAAACGTTTATAGATCCATAAGCAGGTACCATGAAAAAAGTCTCGATCGAACAGAAGAAATATATTTTAGAAGATGTTTTCAAAGTGGAAGAGGCTTATTTACGCTATGAAAAATTCAACGGGGTGATGAGTGGAATGGTAAGGCGCATTAGCCTGGAACGAGGGGATTCCGTTTCCGTATTAATCTACAACACCAAAACGAACAAGATCATTTTAATCAGTCAATTCCGATACCCATCTTTCAAATCTGGGAATGGGTGGCTGATCGAGGCGATTGCCGGGATCATAGATACTGATGAAACACCGGAAGAAGCTGCTCGAAGGGAGGTTCAGGAAGAAACGGGATTGGAAATATCAGCCTTGGAGTACATTGCCACCTTTTACCCATCCCCAGGTGGAAGTTCGGAAAAAATTTTTTTATATTATTCTGAAGTCTACAGAAAACCAGGTGAGCACGAGGGAAAAGGTGGCTTAGCCTGCGAGGGGGAAGATATAAAATCGCATGAGATTTCACTTAAAGATGCTTTGGTAAAAATCAAAACTGGCGAAATCATGGATGCAAAAACAATCATTGGCATCTATTGGTTGGAAAACCGCTTTTTGAAAAAAGCCGAATAGGGAAAGGAAACTCACAAGATGAACATAGGCATTCGAGATAAATACAAAAACAAATATTCTCGTTGATATGCCCATTGAAAAATCCGGTTTTTAACTCTAAAAACATCAAGATCATAATGGAATTGAATTTAATAAGCTCACATTTGCTGCACTTGAACCATGGGAAATCATTCCAACTGACTGCCCGGTGAGTCTCTCAATTTCTTGAATAACTACATCCTCATTTCCATCACGAGCTTCAAAGACTGGTTTCACTGCTGAGAGTGTTTCTGAAAACTCTGTTCGTAGTTCGATTGACAGAGAAGGATGGAGCTGGAAATTCGTCACAGTGCCGTTTGAAGAAACTGATGTAATGGATGCATCATGGGGATCATGATACTCTTGATAGCCAATACAGTATTTCCACTCTTTCATACGCGATAGGATATCCATGTGGGTGATCATCAAAGTATCCACCCCGCCTGTTACTTCCAGTGCATAACGCGCTAGGACTGAATCAAACCACCCATATCGGACGTTACCCTGCCATTCATTGGGACTATTATGTTCAGAAACAATCGTTGACAAATCATCGGTTTCGGTTGGCAATGGACCTGGTCCATGCCGCACCATGTAGGATCGCATTACTCCTATCTGAAACACCTGCGAAGATGGAGCCATTTCATTGATGATGTTCAAGGCATTTGCCGGTGTGCACCGAGACCATGTTGTAAATGGATGGAAACCAGCATCTTCATCGAGCAGCACGCCTTGTGCCCCTTCAAAAGCCACATTGTTGGTCTCTCGAAGCCATTGTTCCAATACCGAGTCGGATACTACCAGACCCAGCTCACTAATTCTGGCAACGGAGGATATCCATGTGTTGATCACCTCATCTCTATCAAAAACTTTAAATTCCTGGGCGGTTTCAATCGGGTATTCTTTGTGAAGTTCGGCAACCTGTTCACGCTTCTGGTTACGGACAGTATGCAATTTGCGTCGAAGAAGATCCGGGTTATTTATTTCACCTGCCAGGATTCGATTGGCTGGATGTAATAAAGCATCCTCAACTGTCTCTCCTACTCCCACTCCACAACTGCCATATCGGTTGGCTCCGCGGACAATTTCTCGAATGCGATTGGCTGCTTGGTGAAAAGGTGTGATGACAAGTGCCTGGTCGCTCAAACGAATCCGCGCGAACGGATTCTGAACACCTTTTTGTTCAAGAATATCCCCCTCCAGGAGCAATGCTGTGGGGTGAACCACAACATGCCGTGAAAGATAAGTCTTAACGTTCGGGATGAACGTTCCAGACCCAAACTGAGAAAAAGTATGGTGACGCCCATCTGCCGTTACAACATTATGACCAGCCTGGGCACCACCGTTGTAACGTACAACGAGACCAGCGCCGCATTGCCGGACAAGGAAATCCGTCAGGAGTCCTTTTCCGGCATCGCCAAAACCAAGGTCAACTACGATGTATGCACGCAAGAATGGAAACTCAATATTGCATTGGGATGTTCACCTATTTGAAAAGCTGGGAAAACCAGCTGGGTTTCTGTTGAATGCCTAATGTAACATTGGCAAGCGGGATTAAAGATGTCACCACTGGTCCCCGGCGGGAGGATGGCATGCCAGCATCGCTCAATTGTTTTGCCAGTTCGTTGATGTCGGCAACCCGTTTTTCGTAAAGCAAAATGGCTCCCGCGGCTACGTAACAAACATCCACCGGAGATTCAAGACAAAGTACGTGATCACCCAGTACATCCCGCCAGCGGCGCTCACATCGCCTTGCACGTGTACGGTCAGGAATGATGAAAAATGGCACGTATGATTTCTGCACCTCAGCAACGACCTCTTCCAGCGTGATATCAATGTCCAATTTATCGCCGATGATCCCCTCCACGATATGTTTCGAGAGAGCTGGGAAAGGCTCCTCATCGCCTGTCATGAACAAGTAGCCTTTTTTATTTCGCTTCACCATGCAATCCATTTCGGTATGTGTTGCCAGGAAATAAAATCCCAGATCATAACTTTCGCCAGCCCCGCCCCCTCTGCCTTCAAGATAGGTCCATGTCAGCCATTGATCCATTAATTCCGCGGTCGATTCAAATTGACCTACCTGAAGCGGTGCGGCATCGGAGGTCGCATTCCCGATAGCCATAAAAAGCACCTGCGGATCACGAACCTGACATCCCATCAACACTTTCATGAAGTTGGGAAGCTGCTGTGCAGCCATGAGTTTTGGGATTTCGCCCATGGAACCGGAAACATCCAGGGCAAAGACGATTCCCTGCGATTCCGGATGATCGGGTCCGTCCCGACTCTCCCGTACTTTTACACCTTTCGGATCCATAAGAGGGTGACATTTGGTCTGCTTGAAGACCTGTTCCACAGGAATACTTGTCCTATTACGCAGAAGTGCTTCATGAGCAGCGATGCTGTAGTTGCCATTTCCCATTTGAAATCTCCTTTCTGTTATTGAAAGATGACTAGGTAAGGTGATGTGCCAAGGATTTAAGTTGGCATCACAATTGGAATGAATTGCGGCGCGCCAAAGACATCATTGGCAATAATTCCGAGTTCCTCGCGAATGGACCAGGCATTTTCTTTCCCTGAACTGCCTGAGTTACCAAGAGCTATTTGCCGGATAACATCTGCCAAACGTTTTGGCACGGCTGTCGGCAAGGATCCCGTTTCCGGGTCTCCCCCCAGAATGTACGCTAAACATTTTGCACTCAGCATAAGGTCTAATTGTGGTGTTAAAGTGGAAAACGGTCGCTTCGACAACTTGTGGAAAGATTCAAAGCGATCGGAACTAATACGATGCTTGTCGCCGACGCGCCCAGCAGAACTGTATCCCACAAGGAGAATGCCATGTTCATTTTCCTGAACAAGCAAATGCGAGGGCTGAACTGCTCCATGAACCATACCTGAATTGTGAATAAAAGAGAGGACCTCCAAAATTCGCCGCCAGATCCAGATCGAGGCTCGCGGGGGAATCCCCTGTGGGTAGGCTCGAAGTACATCCTCAAATGTGTAGTAAAAACCGCTCATCCAACGGAATACATGTACGCGCCTGCCTGCATGTGAGCCAGATGAAATGTCACCGTGAGTGATTGGCTGTGGGATGAGCATGGTGAAATTGTCCGCCCCCGGCGCTTCACTGCGATGGAGCGCTTGAAGGACATTCCATTCATTATCGAACAGGTCCCTATCCTTACGGTCGCGAAGTAGTTTCAGGATTGCCAATTCAGTGGGCCAGCGTGCGCGTTGTCCGGTATACACATCTGACACATCGCCAGTTGCAATATGTTTATTTAGTGTCCAATGGCTTTTGCCGATCGAAACCCAGGATGTGATTTGATAAGATTCAGGGGAGTTCCAGACGCGGAAGGCATCGTGAAATTTCGTTACCGAAACTGACGAAGAATCCAGTTGAACCGTAGCTCCGCAATAGGAACAAACAACCGATCGCGCAAAACGACTTGGTGCGAGTGGGGCATTGCATTGAGGGCACATTATTGCACGTTCCATGCCTGTTATATTCCTTGTGAGCACTGCTTTCCATTTGTTTTAAGTATGTTGAAAAACAAGCCAACTGCTTGATAATTCTATGATTAGTCGTTATATCGAGTAAATCTATTCCTCTTCATCGAGAACTGATTTGTCCATAAAGGTATTCAAAAACCTGGCTATTTCTGCAAGATTCTCAAACACCTTGCCACCATTATTCGAAACCAACTTTGCGGTAGCCGACAATGACTTTAGTTGGGCTTTTGTGAATTCACAATCTTCATCGGTTGTAAGATAACAGAACAATGTTTTTTCAGGCCGCTTGTTGCTATCGTCAGCTACCTCAGCAATGGAATAAAAACCTGTCATTTTTGGCGTAATCACATACATGACAAAGTCCGATATTTCTCGCTCATAAAGTTCTCGTTTATAAGCTTCCTCGGTCCATTCCCCACAACATATAGGATCATAATAATTAATTTTTAAGAGCGGTTTAATCTCCTCGCGCCACTTTGAGCCATTACATGTCCCCCCGAGAAATACTTTTTTATACATTGACAATCTCCTTCTGGCTAGTTCGTGTTCAAGAAATCGCCTTGGCGGAGCAGTGCGGCGTGTTTTTTCGGCTAAATTCAAGGTTTTTGCACTCGAAAAGTACGGCACCGGCGTATTTCTTGGACAGACACTAGCCAGGATTATACTTATATCAAATCCAGTTTTCACTAACTATGTCAAGTGGTTGCGATATATACAAATTATGCAGTATGTATTAG
>CAYTDB010000197.1:0-7405 GCA_964436455.1 uncultured Anaerolinea sp.
GAATTGCTCTGATTCGTGCCCAATTTAGCTAAAGGTAGTCCATTGGCATTTTGTAGCTTATCCATCTTACCTCAGGTCTATATGGGTTCAATTAAGATAATTTCAATTGTAAACCTGCGCTGTAATATTAATTATTAGCGCAAATAATTTTCCAAATCCAGGAGCATCCCATGCAACTCAAAGGAATCTACGCCCCCATTGTCACCCCCTTCAACGCGGACGAAAGCATCAACTACCCCATCCTCGAACAATTAATCGAATACCTAATCGCTAACAAGATCGCCGGGCTCGTCCCTGGTGGCACCACGGGCGAAGTATACGCTTTCACCGAAACCGAACGGCTGGACATTTTCAAATTCGTCAAAGAAAAAGTCGACGGGCGGATCACGCTCATAGCAGGCACCAACTCTGGCGCCACACGTGATGTCATCCGCTATTCTCAGACTGCAGAGCAGATGGGCTACGACGCGCTCATGGTGGCTGTCCCGCCGTATTCACGCCCCAACCAGCGCGAACTGCTCGCGCATTATGAAGTCGTCGCCAAAGCAGTCAAGATTCCCATCATATTGTACAATTTCCCCTGGCGCGCGGGCTCCGAAATCAGCTATGAGGTGATGGATGGTCTCACCAAATACGATCACATCATCGGCATCAAAGAAGCCTCCAGCGACATGTCCCGCGTCTATGAATTCCGCCTGCGCTACGGCGACCGCTATCAGATGATCTGCGGCTCCGATGATCAGGCTCTCGACTACTTCCTGTGGGGCACCACCAGCTGGATCGGCGGCGCGGCTTCCTGCGCCCCGCTCCAGCATCATCACGTGCTCAAAGCCGCGCTTGCCAATGACTTCGTCACCGCCCGCGAACACATGGACAAGCTCCTCCCCCTCCTCCGCAACATGGAAAGTGGCGGCTATACCCAAAAGGTCAAAGTGGGATGTGAACTGCTCGGTATCCCGGTTGGTAATCCGCGCATGCCGCTGCTCCCGCTCACTGCGGAAGACCGTGCGGAGTTTGAGAAGATTTTCAAAACTTTGCTTTAATACACTATCTTTGCACTTTAAGAATTGAATAGAGCAGGCATGGCTCAAACGGAGGAGGATGAGGTTCGTGACAACCGAGCCATCCAAGGTGAACCATGCCCAAGCCAATTGGGCGTCTATCTGAAGCCCTGCGCCAGTATCTGGAAAGCTTACGTTCCTGTTTCACCAAACGCCAGTGGAAGTACTTTGTCATCGTACTACTGGGGTGGTGGGATACAAGGAGCGAAAAACGCTAAGCGGATTACGGCGCTGGGTGGTGGAACGCAGCAGTCTGTCCGGGCTCTCGCGGTTCATGAGTAAATGGTCTTGGTCCACGGAGAGCGTCGCACAGACCTGGCTGGCACAGTTTCGGGACAGGCAGAAGGAGTTGGTCCAGAACGAGCATGAGCGCCAAAAGGCAGACCTGCCCATCCAGAGACTACCTAACCCTGAAAATACACACGATACGATCGAAAAATCCAAACTTGTGAGTAATGACCTAAGGAGAAACAATCATGAAGGGCTTCTTTCAAGATGGAAATACTTTGCTTTGGGAACGAAACTATGAAAAAATGCGCATCGAGCCGTGGGGAACTGACAGTTTACGTGTACGCGCCTCAATGGGCACTCGGATCCAGATGGATCTGCCCGGTGGATTGATCGAACAGGTCCAGGGCGACGCGCAAATCGAAATTGGTCCGGAGAATGCCACAATCCGCAATGGCGATATCACTGCCGTTGTACTTGAAAACGGCGATCTTCGCTTCCTCAATTCCGCCGGGGTTACGCTTCTCGAAGAAGAATTGAAACCAAACCACCAGAGCAACTGGCCTGCGGCACGCTGGTATCAGGCTGTGCCAGGCGAGCTCTGGAAGATCGAGGTTCGCTTCAAGCCCATCGAAGATGAAAAGCTATATGGCCTCGGCCAGCAGCGCCACGGGCGTCTAAACCAGAAGGGCTGCGTAATCGAACTGCTGCACCTTCCCAATCGCACGTCGATCCCCTTTGTTCTATCCACTCACGGCTATGGCTTTTTATGGAATAATCCAGCCGTTGGGCGAGTGGAATTAGGCTATAACGGCACCAAATGGGTGGCGCAGGCTTCTCCCCAGATCGATTACTGGATCACGGCTGGCGATACCCCGGCTGAGATTATGGAACACTACGTGGATGCCACCGGTCACGCTCCCGTACTGCCCGAGTTTGCCTCCGGCTATTGGCAGTCCAAATTGCGTTATGACTCCCAGGAACAACTTATGGATATAGCGCGCGAGCATAAACGCCGCGGCCTACCCCTCTCAGTGATCGTGATCGATTTCCTACATTGGACTGTAATGGGTGAATGGGAATTTGACAAAGAAACCTGGCCTGACCCGCAGGCAATGATCAACGAGCTGGATTCAATGGGCGTTAAGGTGATGCTGTCGATCTGGCCAACGGTCAGTGAGCACAGCAAATACTATAAAGAGATGAATGAGCGCGGTCTTTTGGTACGCAACGACCGTGGCATCCCGGTCAATATGATCTTTATAGATAACCGCCCCAGTGGCCCGGTACATTTGCATTACTATGATGCGCTGAATCCCGAGGCACAGCAGTTCGTGTGGGAAAAAGTCCGTGACAACTATTACCGCTACGGCATCAAGGTTTTCTGGTTAGATGAGGCTGAGCCGGATATGGACCCGATGGACCCGGACAACTTGCGCTATCACTTGGGCAACGGGCTGGTTGTTAACAATCTATACCCGCTGATGTTCGCTAAGGGTTTCTACGATGGCATGCGTGCCGAAGGCGAAACTGAGATTATCAACCTGGTGCGCTCTGCATGGGTTGGCAGTCAACGCTACGGCGCCGCCATCTGGTCGGGCGATATTGACACTACGTTCGAGGAGCTGCGCGTCCAAGTGCGCGCCGGGTTGAATATGGGGCTGAGCGGTATCCCATGGTGGACAGCAGATATCGGTGGCTTCTTTGGCGGTTTTCACGAAAACCTTTCTTTCCGCGAGTTGCTGGTTCGCTGGTTCCAATTCGGGGTATTTTGTCCGCTGTTTCGATCACACGGATTTCGCGAGCCAAGGGTTAGGATCCCCACCCTGCGCGGCGGCCCGAACGAGGTGTGGTCGTATGGCGAGAAAGTCTATGGCATCCTTAAGGAGTTCCTATTCTTGCGTGAGCGCTTACGCCCGTATATTATGGAGCAGATGCGCATCGCCAGCGAAGTCGGTGCCCCACCTATGCGTCCTTTGTTCTTCAACTTCCCTAATGACCTGACTAGTTATAATATTGAGGACCAGTTTATGTTCGGTACTGATCTTCTGATTGCCCCGGTAACCGAAGAGGGTGCGGTTTCACGTAGTGTGTACCTCCCTGCGGGTACAAACTGGGTGGAAGCTTGGAGCAAACGTGAATATAAGGGTGGGCAAGACCACCAAGCTGAAGCGCCGTTGGAGCGTATACCTGTCTATTGGCGCAAAGGCAGCCCCTTCACCTTCCAGTTCTGATTTCATAGAAAACTGTTATGACCAGCAATACCATAGCCAGTTTCTACAACCTGACTGGCGATGGTATTGCTGGTGGTAGGTGGTGTTGATTTTTTGCGCGGTTTTGCCGAACAAATTGCCCCTTTTGACCCGATCGTGCAACTGAAAGAGGTCAAGCGACGCGACATAGCCTCTATTCATTTGTTGGGCTGCCCGGCAGACCGGGTCTTTTTTGCAGCAGACGTTCAACCAAATCATGAATCAGGAGGCTTTCCAATGGCTGGCACACATGAATTCATCGAAGATGATAGAAATCAGAATGTACTTATTTATGTCAACGGGGAATTTTTTCCGCGTAACGAGGCGAAGGTCTCGGTTTTCGATAGCGCATTTTTAGTAGGAGACGGCATTTGGGAAAGTTTTCGTCTGCATAATGGAAAACTGGCTTTTGTGAAACAACACCTGGCACGTTTGAAAGCGAACGCAAAGGCATTGGATTACACCCTAGGGATTTCCCATGACAAGATCATCGAGGAAGTATATAAAACCGTGCATGTCAATAAAATGACGTCCAATGATGTTCATATCCGCTTGATGATCACACGAGGGACAAAGCGATCCCCCTCGCAGGATCCTCGCGCAAACATCGGCGGTGTGACGATGGTAATCATTGCGGAATACAAATCCCCCAGTCGTTCAGTGGATTCGGGTATTCGCCTGTTTACCGTTCACGTAAGGCGGGGAGCGCCAGATGTTCAAGACCCAAAACTGCATACGCATAGCAAACTAAATTGTATTCTTGCGTGCATACAGGCAACCAAGGCTGGGGCGAATGAGGCTCTCATGCTTGACCCGCACGGATTCGTCAGCACGTGCAATTCAACCAATTTTTTTATGGTGCGCGGGAACCAGGTTTGGACATCGACAGGGAAGTATTGCCTGAATGGGATTACACGGGGAAACATTATTGACATATGCAGGAGAAATAACATCGAGGTCTTCGAGAAGGATTTCTCACTCTACGATGTCTATAGTGCGGATGAGGCATTCGTCACAGGCACATTCGGCGGGGTCGCCCATGTCTGTGAAGTGGATGGAAGGATGATCGGCGACGGTCGATCAGGACCTATGACGGAGCGGTTGAGAAATCTATATTCTGCATTGCTTGATGAGGAATGTCCGGCTTGAAATACCATTTATGAAGATTGGATGGTTTAAACATGGAAACCCGGGAAAAAATTTCGAAACTCAGAAGATTGATGGAAGAGCAAGGGATCGACGCCTATATCGTTCCCAGTGCAGACCCGCATCAAAGTGAATATCCCGCCGACCGATGGAAAACCCGGGCATGGCTTTCTGGATTTCGAGGCTCGGCAGGGACAGTTGTGGTCACCCAGAAATGGGCTGGCTTATGGACCGATCCGCGTTATCACATTCGGGGTGGGATGGAAATTGCAGGGTCAGGGATCGAATTGTTCAAATACGGGATATTGGGTGTGCCTTCTTACGAGGATTGGCTTTATCAGGAATTGAAAGAGGGAAGCGTCATCGGATTTGATGGCACTGTTGTCTCGATCTCTGAATTGAAAAAGTTAAAAAATGCGTTTCGAGATAAAAGAGTCACATTTGTGACACAGCATGATCTTGCCGGGAAACTCTGGCAGGATAGACCCGGGATACCAACGAATCCCATTATCTCCCATGATGATAATTTTTCAGGGGAATCAAGAATTTCGAAGATCTGTCGAATTCGTGAAGAACTCACCGATTGCAAAGTCGATTTCCATTTGCTCACCACGCTGGATGAAATTGCCTGGACTTTAAATATTCGCGGAAATGATGTGGAATACAACCCAGTCGCCATCAGTTATGCAGTCGTTTCACAGCAGGGAGCGCGCCTTTTTATTCAGAGTTCCAAAGTCCTTGCAGATGTAAGAACCGGGCTTGAAAAAGATGGGGTGATAATTTCTGAATACGATGACATATTCGCATATATTCAGCAATTGCCTGCCGGAATTAATATTCTGGTTGATCCTGATAAAACCTCCTGTGCGTTGGGGGAATCCATTCCGGAAAATTGCAAGATGAAGGAAGGGACAAGCATTCCCTATTCCATGAAAGCCATCAAGAATCACGTGGAATTGGAGGGGATCAGAAAATCACAGATCCGGGATGGGGTGGCGATGGTGAAATGGATGCATTGGCTGGATGGACAAACCGGAATGGTTTCGCATACAGAGATCACGGTGGCTGATCGGTTGACAGAGTTCAGGAGGCAGGGTGAATATTTTCAGGGATCAAGTTTCTGCACGATTTGCGGGTATCAAGCCAATTCAGCAGTCGGTCACTACAGCTCAAACCCCGAAACGGTCCCAACACTAAAACCGGAAGGCATTTTGCTTATCGATTCCGGCGGTCAGTATCTTGATGGAACGACCGATATCACCAGAACTCTAACATTGGGGAACCCAACACCGGAAGAGAAACAGGTATTTACACTTGTGTTGAAATGCCATATCCGAATGGCTGGGATTACTTTTCCAAAAGGGACGAGAGGGGTTCAACTGGATGCAATTGCCCGGGAATATCTATGGCGGGAGGGGTGGAATTGCCGTCACGGCATTGGTCATGGGGTGGGTGCATATCTAAATGTGCATGAAGGACCTCAACGGTTCAGTACTGATAACAATGTTGTACTCGAACTGAATATGCTGACGTCAAATGAACCCGGGGTGTATTTCGAGGGGAAATTTGGTGCGCGGATTGAGAATTTGCTGGTAACAGTTTCAAAAGCGAGCACTGAGTTTGGAGAATTTTACGGATTTGAAACTGTCACTCTTTGCCCGATCGATCTAGATCTGGTTGATGTTTCCTTGTTAACTTTGGATGAACGAAGCTGGCTCAATCGATATCATCAGAAAGTGTATAAAGAACTCGGGCCGTTTCTTTCATCACAAGAACGGGATTGGCTGCAGCACGAGACGCGTAAAATTTGAACTTTTTTAATCCTCGCCAATCAATTCCCTTGCCTGTTCCACGTAGGCAAGGCTTTGATGTCGGAAGTACGTGTTGTAAAGCGTTGCGTAATGTCCATTCTGAGCGAGCAGTCCTTCGTGATTACCCTCTTCGATGATGCTTCCCTTCTCCATCACAACGATTCGATCCGCTGCTTTCACCGTGGACAGACGATGCGCGATCAGAATGCTTGTAGAATTTTTCAGGATGAGATTCAACGCCTGCTGGATCTGCCACTCTGTGAACGGATCGATGCTGGCGGTCGCTTCATCCAGGATGAAGATGGCGGGCTTTTGCATCAGGACGCGCATCAGTGCCACGAGTTGACGCTGCCCCATCGAGAGCCGCCCGCCTCTTTCCCCGACCTGGGTCTGGATCCCATTCGGGAGCGTTTCCAACCATTCGCCTTCTCCTATTTCCCGCGCCATCTTGAGCATTTCCTCATCTGACACATTCGGTGCAGCGTAACGGATGTTATCTGCCACAGTCCCTGAAAACAGGAACGGGACCTGTGACACAATGCCAAGCTGTTTGCGATACTGCGCCAGATCAAACGTACGGATGTCATGCCCGTCGATCAGCAAGCGTCCCTGCTGGAATTCGTAGAAACGCGCGATCAACTTGGCGATGGACGACTTCCCCGCGCCGGTGTGACCGACCAGGGCAAGGGTCTCTCCGGGTTGTATGAGCAGGTTGAAGTGAGTCAGAATCGGTTCGTTATCCGTATAACGGAAATGCATATCGTCGAAGTGAATATGTCCCTTGAGGAGCGGCACATCCTTTGAATCCGTTTGGATGACGTTCGGGTCGGCATCGATCAGGGCGTAAACGCGTTCGGCGGCGGAAAGTCCCGCCTGGATCTGTGCCCAGAACGCGGACAGGTTGAGC
>CAYTDB010000198.1:0-7091 GCA_964436455.1 uncultured Anaerolinea sp.
CGTCGCCAACGTGACCAACCCGCCTCCCCCTCCTCCCAAGAGCAGTGGAGGTCGCAGTGGCGGTGGCGGACGTTCCTGCGCCTGCGCGTGTGCTTGTGCTGGTTGCGCCTGTGCCTGTGCTGGTGGAGGAAGATAATGCCCTGTCATTCTGAGCGACACGCTTCGCGAGGAGCGAAGAATCTCCACTATGGTGAAAGCGTTACTTCGCTTCGCTCAGTGTGACATTCCTTTTAAGGCACATTATGAGTCTATTTACTAATATATTCAATCATAAATCTGAAATCGTAAATCCAAAATCTGGTTTGTATCACTACACCCGCGAAACGGACTTTGAAAAATCCCGTATCCATCTCCGTATCGACGCGGATGGTCATGGCACGCTAATCGTCAATGCCAACAGTGTCATGCATCTGAACCCAACAGCGACTTTTATGGCATGGTTAACTCTTGAAGGAAAGACGAAAGAGGAAATTGTTCGCGCACTCCGCTCGCAGTATTTGGTCAGTAAACAACAAGCCGACTCTGATCTTTCTTCTTTCCTCTTTCAATTCGACGAATTAATTCGTCCCGACGGCGCCTGCCCGATCCACGAACTGGAACTCGAGTCGCTCATGCCATTCAGCGCCCGTTCTTCCGCCCCCTATCGCATGGACCTGGCAGTCACCTATCGCTGTAACAACGACTGCGCCCACTGCTACAACGCCCGCGAGCGGAACTTTCCCGAACTCAGCACGGAACAATGGTTCAAGATCCTCGATCAGCTTTGGGAATTGGGTGTTCCGCACATCGTTTTCACGGGCGGCGAAGCGACTTTACGGGATGACCTGCCAGAGCTGATCCGCCATGCAGAATCGAACGGACAGATTACAGGTCTCAACACGAACGCCCGGCGTTTTTCCAATGCCAAATATGTGCAGCAACTCGTGGATGCGGGACTCGATCATGTGCAGGTCACAGTCGAGTCGTGCGACGAACAAGTCCACGATGAGATGATGCGGGCCAAAGGCGCCTTCAAGCAAACCATAGCCGGGGTGAAGAATGCCTTGAACAACAAACTCTACGTGATGACCAACACCACCATGCTGCGCACGAACGTCCACACGATTCCCGACACCTTGGATTTTCTCGCGGATGTTGGCGTACCCACAATCGGACTGAACGCGCTCATCTACTCTGGCAATGGGTTGACCGTAGGCACAGGCTTGCACGAAAGCGAACTACAGCCCATCCTTGATATTGCCACACAAAAAACCACCGAGCGCGGACAAAGACTCATCTGGTACACACCCACGCAATACTGCGAGTTCGATCCCACTGCAAATAATCTCGGTGTGAAAGGCTGTACCGCCGCGTTGTACAGCATGTGTATCGAGTCGAACGGAGATGTGATCCCTTGTCAATCATATTACCGTTCACTGGGAAACATCCTCACCGACTCATGGGATTCGATCTGGAACCACAAACTATCGGTCCAATTGCGAGAGCGACAGAACCTGCCAGCCAAATGTGAAACCTGTTCACTTGTCACGGAGTGCGGTGGCGGGTGTCCGCTCAAATTTGAACAATCCACATCAATCTCATTGGAGATGATCGCATGAAAGATCACGAATGGGTCAAGGAATTCCCAGCCGCGGTTACGGTTTGTGATGCAGAGGGCATTCTTCTTGAAATGAATGACAAAGCCGCAAAGACCCTGGAGAGCGATGGCGGGCGTAAGCTGATTGGTTCGAATGTACTCGACTGTCATCCCGAACCCGCCCGGACCAAAACCGAACGTCTGCTCGCCGCGCGTGAGAAAAACGTATACACCATCGAAAAGAACGGCGTCAAAAAATTGATCTATCAATCGCCCTGGTATCACAATGGCGAGTACGCAGGGTTCGTTGAACTTTCGCTCGAGATCCCATTTGAGTTGCCGCATTTCATCCGTTCGTGAATTGGAGTTATGACATGAACATATTCAACCGTCTTGCCGAACGTTTTTCAAAAGTCCAACCGCTGCCCACGGGCACTCATCACCTGCAAGCCACACAAAATGAACGTCCCTACCGTGTGCATCTGCGATTACAGGAAGACGGCTCAGGGATACTGGTCCTCAATGCTTCCACCATCCTACAGCTGAATCCAACAGCAGCGGAGTATGCCTATCACTTCATCAAAGGGACCGAACCGAACGAAGCCGCAAAACAGATCGCCGCGCGTTACCGCATCAGCAAAGGGATGGCTCTTGAGGATTTCAATGACTTCCTGGATCGGATCCAAACCCTGATCTCCACCGAGGACCTCGACCCCGTTTCTTTCCTGGACTTTGAGCTGGCTCAGCCCCATTCAGCGGACCTCAATGCCCCGCTCCGCCTTGACTGTGCTCTTACCTATCGTCTTCCTGAAAAAACACAAGCGGAATATACCCCCACCAAACGCGTAGACCGTGAACTCACCACCATCGAATGGAAGACAATTCTGGATATCGCCTGGAGGGCGGGCATCCCTCACATCACGTTCACGGGTGGTGAAGCGACTCTACGCGATGACCTGCCTGATCTGATCGCTTACGCTGAGCAGAACGGCCAAGTCTGCGGGTTGCTCACGGATGGATTGAAACTGGCTGATAAAAAATATTTCGAGTTGCTCCTGCAAACAGGACTCGACCATATCCTCTTCATGCTCCAGCCTGATAATAAGAGATCCTGGGAAGCGCTTGAGATCATCATGCCGCAGGATATTTTCGTCACCGTGCATTTGACCCTGAATAAGGACAATATCAATAAGGCTGAAAAGACTTTGGAAAGACTTGCTGAACTGGAAGTTCAAAGCCTGTCACTCACTCTCGCTGACAGATCCCTGCGCGAAGCTTATGACACGCTCCGTGACCGAGCCGCCGAACTGGGGCTCACCATCAAGTTCGACCTGCCCGTCCCCTACTCCGCCTACAACCCCGTTGCGCTGGAAACGCAGGAGGATGAAATCCCTGAAGGCGCTGGCAAGGCATGGCTGTATGTGGAGCCCGATGGCGATGTGCTTCCAACACAAGGCCTGGCAGACAAAATTCTCGGCAATCTTCTGCGCAACGAATGGAATACCATATTCCCTACCAAATGAATTGGCACACGCGCTATACCCAGCAAGCCAAATGGACTCGTGATCTACGAGCCTACATCTTCAAAAAAATCAATATAAATAACTCACACCGCGTGCTCGAGGTGGGATGTGGCACAGGTGCGATCCTTTCTGAACTTCCAATACAACTTCAACTTCATGGCTTGGATATTGACCCTGCTGCGCTTTCTCAATGCAATTCACACGTGCCGTCTGCATCGTTGATACATGGAAGCGCAATACAACTCCCCTATTTAGATCATTCATTCGATGTGGTGTATTGTCATTTTCTTTTATTATGGGTTGAAAATCCAATGCAGGTATTGGAAGAGATGAAGCGCATATCACAAAAGTATGTCATTGCCTTTGCCGAACCTGATTATGCGAATCGAGTTGATCAGCCAGATGAACTTGTCCAGTTGGGAAAATGGCAAACGGAGTCGTTGAGGAAACAAGGAGCAGACCCAAACTTTGGGGCGCGGTTGGCAGAATCCTTTTTTCGTGCGGGGATACAAATCATCGAAACGGGACCAATTCAAAATATCGGAGGGGAAGCGTCGCTTGAGGATTGGGAATTGGAATGGGCTGTGATTGAATCTGATTTAGCAGGATCAGTTCCAAGCGAAGACATCCAAAAAATAAAACTGTTTGATAAAGAGGCAAGGGAACGCGGTGAACGTGTGCTGCACGTACCGACCTATTTTGCATGGGGGCATGTATAGAAGCGGTGATATACTGACGAAATGCCCGTTACACAAAAAGCTGAAATTTGTTACCTGATTGCCTTTCCCGACCCTGTGGATGAATCGACCGAGCCCAAAGAACAGATCCGCGGGTTAAAGGACGCGCCCTATTTCGAACCCGTGGATATGGATGTTCGAACGCTGGGACATGTTGAAGTGCAGGCGGGAGGTGTGCAGGTATCCGTATTGCGTCAACGCTACGACGATCGCATTCAAATGGTGGATTGCCGCTTCCAAATGGATGATATTCTAAGCATGTCCGCCATTCAACAGCGTGAGGTCATCGAGCGCAATTTGCGCGAACGCTTTATCCCTGTTGAACATCGCTCGAGCGGTATGTTTGAAGAATACGTAATGCTGCTTCTCACAAAGGCAACGCCTACACCCGAAAAATTCCTTGACAAGAACGCTGCACAGATCGGGCGCTTTATCCGCCCGCAACGTGAAGTTCTCGATCAACGCGAACTCGAACAAATATTGAGTTCGCGCGTTCGTTATTCAACACAGGATCTAACCGTCGTCGATTGGGATGGTGCGGTCATCATCGCAGTGAACGGTGATTTTCAATCAGACATTGAGCTGCTCAAGATCGGCAATTATCAATTACTTCGCTACCGCATGCTCGATAAGTTGGTTGAAGATATGCTCGATAAGATCAACGAATCATTCTTCATCAACCGCAGGCGCCCCCGCGCCACCCGCGGCGCCATCCGCGATATTGTGCAGCACCGTCTCGAAGTAATGCTCGATTTCGAGCGCACCGAGCAGAACCTTCTGCTGATCGGTGATTGGTACACAGCAAAACTGTACAACGCCATACGCACGGAGCTCTATCTTGAGGAATGGAAGAACACCATCCGTGGCAAGCTTGACAATCTTGAGGGCATCGTGGAAACCATTCAGGAAAATTTTGCGCTATCATTCGAGACCCTGATGGACCGTCTGCAACTGCTCGGTTGGGTTCTCCTTTTGGTTGGCTATCTTTATCTTTATCTCCTCGACGCGGGTTGGATACAATTTGGTAAATAATGAGTCTATGATTGAACCGAAACGTCCCATCTCTGAATCATATTGGGTGGAACCTGGCAGATTGTTGGCAGGCGAATATCCCGGACAATACACGCCCGACTCCACGCGTCAACGCATCGACGCATTACTTGAGGCTGGCTTCGACACCTTCATTGACCTGACCAAGCCCAATGAAACCATTCCATACTTCAGAGTTTTGCTTGAAGAGTCAAAACATTACGAAGTGGAAGTGCAACATCACAACTTCCCCATCGGCGACTTTGGTCTGCCCACGCCGGAAACGATGAAATCCATTTTGGATACAATCGATACAGCACTCCAAAATGGACACAAGATCTATCTCCATTGCTGGGGCGGCATCGGGCGAACAGGCACGACCGTTGGGTGTTATCTTGTCAGGCGCGGGAAAAGCGGCGAGGAAGCATTGAAACAGCTTGCAGAGTGGTGGCGAAGCGTGCCGAAGAGCAGGATCCATCTCCATTCACCCGAAACGTACGAACAGGTGCAGTTCATCCGCAATTGGGGTGAACATGAATAAATAACAAACATGTTAATATTATGAAGTGTGAACAGGTAAACTGCAAAAAGCAGTATAATTTTTGCCGGAGTATTACGCAAATTGGAAACCACACAACCCGAAGTACAAGTTCAAACAGAATCACAACCTCAGCAAACAGATCACTGGAAACGTTTCTTTCTGGACATCCTTGAAACGATCATCCTTGCTGTTGTTCTATATTTTGGCATCAATGCAATCTCCGCCCGCGTGCGCGTGGACGGCTTGAGCATGAATCCCACATTACAGAATGGCGAATACGTGCTGGTCAATCGGCTTGCATATAAAACCGGCGAGCCTCAACGAGGCGACATCATTGTTTTCAGCTTTCCCTTGGATCAAAAGCAGGATTTGATTAAACGCATCATTGGTCTGCCCGGAGAAACCATTACCGTACGAAATGGCGAAGTCCTCATCAATGGCGAAAGACTTGAGGAACCGTATATTGCTCAGTCTCCCATTTATTCCGGCGAATGGACTGTTCCGGATGGTCAACTATTCGTTCTTGGTGATAACCGGAACGATTCCAAGGATTCTCATCAATGGAATTACCTGCCCGTGGAAAATATCATAGGCAAGGCTTTGTTGATCTACTGGCCCCCGCCCGAATGGAAATTGATCAACCACACGGAGGAAGTATTCGCTCAAACACAGGGATCTACCCAATGAACGAGACCAACTCACTCCCTTTGAACAGATCCCTACCGTGTAATGAATGTCCCGCAGGTGTCATGCACAGCCGTTTCATCACCTACTTCACATGGCTTGGTGAGGAACTCGTCACCGTCCCGAATTTCCCTGCCTGGGTATGTGACATGTGCGGGAAACGCGAATACGACGAACGCGCTGTTTCGATGCTTGCCATGCTGCTCAATCCTGAAGCAGGAAAGCCCACCCGACGCGTCAAACGCGCCCCGCAACCTGATTCCCGAAAAAGGAACAGTTCCCATCCCCGCTCAAGCAACGGGTAATTCCAGATCACGGAAAAGCTATGGACACTTCACAGCGCACCTACCGATTTCTTCCTGCAGATGTATACACTGCCGGGTACCGTGTTGTTGGCAAGGTTATGGTTTCAACCAATGGCATTATGGGCGTGGTGAATGATACGACCAAATCTCACGTTGAAATCCACGATGCCAGAATTGCTCGCATACATATGCCGACAAAACTAGTGGACCATTATGAAGTTGTTCGTATTGTAAAGGCACAAGTCAATGTGGCGTGTGTTGCCCGGCGCGAGGACCTGGGTCCCACTGGCATTGTGCGCGGCGGTTACTCAAATATCACCGAGATTCAGGCACGCATCGCGACCAACATCTTCGAAATAGAAGGCAAACTACAGGTTGTTGGACGCTTCGACTTTGTCACCATGATCTCGGATAGAACCCGAAACTTCATCCCCATTTTCGACGCCACGTTAACAGCCATCCTGCTCCCCAACCTGAAAGTTGAAAGCCCCGGCATCCTCATTAACCGCGAAAAGATCGATCTGTTGGCTTTCCTCAACCAACGAGCAAAAGAGGATAAATAACTACTCAAAACGCTTGACCATTACATAGGGGAATGATAAAATCCGCCCGCTTAAGAAATGCCCCCATCGTCTAGTGGACTAGGACGCAGCCCTTTCAAGGCTACGACCGGGGTTCGAATCCCCGTGGGGGCAC
>CAYTDB010000199.1:0-7025 GCA_964436455.1 uncultured Anaerolinea sp.
TGTGGACCGGGTTTATATGCGTCCCGCTTTGCGCGTGCCGGCTTGCAGGTCACAGGCGTGGATTATTCGCACAATTCCATTGCCTATGCCAGTCAGTATGCAAAAGATAATGATGTAGACATTCTCTATCGTGATCAGAATTATCTCGAGCTGGACGATGAGAACTTGTATGACGCGGTCTTCTTGATCTATGGGGATTTCTGTCCGCTTGCCCCCGAACAACGTTCCACCCTGTTGAAGAACATCCATCGTGCCTTGAAACCCAACGGCAGATTTGTGTTCGATGTTTCAACACGCGAACATCGAAAAAAGCATGGGAACAGGAAACAATGGTATGCCGCAGAAAACGGATTCTGGAAAGCGGGGCGTCACCTTGTGCTCGAGGAAGGTTTCGATTACCCCGAGCAATCCATCTGGCTCGATCAGTACACCATCATCGAAGCGGACGGCAAAGTATCTGTATATCGAAACTGGTTCCAGGATTACACGCCTGACACGATTACCAGGGAATTGTCGCAAAGCAGATTCTCTGTCGAGAGCCTGTGGGGCGACCTGACAGGTGAGCCATACACTCCCGAAAGTGAATGGATTGGGCTCATCACACACAAATAATGAAAGTATCTGATTGGCCCTGCCGTCCAGAGGGATGGTGCGCCCTCTCATGACAGGGGGTGTATCGAAATTTGGAATGGAAGTGCCAATCTGCCCTTCGTAGGAGAATATGAAATATTCAGCTTGGTACGGCATTCTTGTGGGGTTCTTTATGATCGCACAATGGATTTTCTCAATCGTTACAGGCGGTGTTCCAGAGTTTAGAACAACCCCCTGGGCGATTACTTTCCATCTCGCAGCAGAGTTCTCTACGGCACTGATGCTTCTCGTTGGCGGTATTGCTCTGTTAGGAGCAAAAGCCTGGAGCAGACAAGTTCTGCTAACCGGTTTGGGGATGGTCATTTACAGTGAGATTGTCAGTCCTGGTTATTTCGCCGAACAAAGCCAGTGGGCACTTGTTCTGATGTTTGCGGTTCTCCTTTTGGGTGCGGTTTTTGCCGTGATCTCTCTGACAGGATCAGGAAACGTAAAATAAAAAAGTTCTGTACGAACAACAGAGATTCAGTGCCGCAGCTTCCCCCGTAATCCGGCACTATGACTGGAACAGCGCCGGCGTTCACCGATCCAGATCGATCAACCCCATTTTGACAGCCGCAAGTACTGCCTGTGCACGGTTGGGCTGGTTCATTTTTTCCAGGATGTTCTTTGCATGGCTGCGCACGGTCTCTTCGCTTACACTTAACTGCGCAGCGATCTGCTTGTACGTGTTCGGTGTCGACATCCACTCCAACACTTCCATTTCGCGCGGCGTCAATGAAACGGTGTGCACGTGCTGCGGGTGCATCAGCCCGATCACTTTTTTCATCACATCCGGATGCAGATACGCCTCCCCGTGTGCCACCGAACGAATCGCGCGCACCAATTCCCCCGGCTCGATATTTTTCAGTACATATCCCTCGATCCCCACAGCGACCAGGTCAACAACCCGATCGTCCACCTCCGTGCCGGTCAGCATCATGATCTTGATGTTTGGATTCGACTTGCGCAGCGCCAATACCATTTCCTGACCGTCCATCTCAGGCATGACCAGGTCAACCAGGACGATATCTGGATTGAGACTCTTCACTGCCTCCAAGCCTTTTCGTCCATTTTCCGCTTCGCCTACGACCTCGAAATCTGGTTCCTGACGAAGGACCATCACCAACCCCTTGCGGACCACCGCGTGATCGTCGACGATGAGAATGCGGACAGGATCAGACATGATGGCTATGCCCTCTGATAGGCAGGCTGATCATGATCCTCGCTCCTGCATCTGGTTGTGAATTAACCTCAAACTCTCCGCCCATGGCTTTTGTGCGCTCCATCATCCCGCGCAAGCCGAAGTGTTCGCGGTTCAAACTGCGTGACAGGGCTGCCTCCGGGTCAAAGCCATTGCCTTCATCGGAAACAACAAGATGAACCTCATCATCTGTGACCGTTAAGCACAATCGTGCTGATTGAGCTCCTGAATGACGCGCAGAATTTGCCAGGGCTTCCTGAGCCATACGGTATACGGTCCGGCGCATGCCTGCCGGCAGGGAATTAAAATCTCCGTTATGGTTGAAGATGATGCTGAAGGGACGCGGGCGGGAACAACTGCCGACATAGTTCGTCAGATCAGCCATGAAGAGTTCCATGGTTAGGGCAGAAGGCCATAGGTCAAAGATGGAGCGGCGCACTTCGCCATGCGCGCTATTGGCAAGCGAGCGCAGTTCGATCAATTCGTTTTTTACATCGTCCGCTTTAACAGGGAGCATGTTGATGCAGGCATCAAGGGAGTAGACAATGCCAAACAACGATTGTGCCACCGTGTCGTGAATATCGCGTGCAATGCGGTTCCGCTCGGTTTCGATGGCAAGGCGTCGGGCGCGGTCAATGCACAGGGTGGTTGTACCAAGTGCCAGGGCGGCTTGATTCGCCACTGTCATCAGCGTGGAGAGTCGTTCTTTGGTGAGTCCGGCTTGATCCACAAGCAAAACGCCAACGGGGTGTTCCCGCAGATAAAGAGGCATGACGTACCACTTGTTTTGCATGAGCCAGTCGTTGAGGCGGGAATCGTTGATAAGGGCCTGGGTATCCGTTGTAAAACTTTCGCGCTTGAGCAAGGCTTTGATGATCCCGCCGTTTTCCGATCGAAGTGAAATTGGTTTCGCAGGAGGAAAGCTGTCTTCATGCGGGTAAACGAGCCAGTTGCCGATCTCTTCGTGCCCAGGGTCCACCATGGCAACGACTGCTTTTGAAAAGCCAAGATCATTCGTCACCGCACCGAGCACGCGCTCCTCAACGGAGATAAGGTCCGGGGCGGCTTGCAACAGCACGGTCAAATCATGGATGATCTCGAGCTGGCGATGGGCATTCGCCAGATTTTCATTGGCCTGGTTGATGGATTTGAGCAGATTGGAGGAATATGCAAACAGGATGGGAATGAGCCATATACCCGTCACCTGGGTCATCGCTGATGTGAAATCGACCGGCAGGTTTAACATTCTTGTACCGATCATTTCGCCTGCCAGATAGAGCAGCGTAAACATCAATGATGTGATCAATGCGCCGCGCAATTGAAAGAAAAATGCTCCCGCCAGTAATGGACTGAGAGCATAGAGATAATATGGGCTGTCATGCCCGCCGGTTACGGTCAAAATGCCTGCGGTGAAGATCAGGTCGACGATTAGAAAAGCAGGGTGTTCCACTACAAGCCTGTTGAGCTGCCGGTTGGTGAGAGAAATAATGATGTTTGCAAGTAATGCCACAACAACCCAGAGAACAGGTGAAACCAATTGTCCTGGCTGGTCTTGAAAAGCAAGACCCAGGATGGCGGGAAGCAATGTTGTCCAGCGAAAAAAGACCAGAAAGGCAAAGACCCGGTTTGTTTGAAAAATTGACTGTAGTATTTTACGCATGGAAGTTGTAAGATGATTATACCGAATTGACAGGTGGAATGGTGTGCATATCCCCCGCGCGGGTGAGGAAAAATTCCCCTGTGCGGGGAATGGTGAATTGGGGGGCAATTTATTATTATTTCACCAGCCCAAAGGAGGCACCCATGACAGATGTAATAAAAGAAGATCAGGTGTTGGATTGCTCGGGGATGTTGTGTCCCCTGCCGGTTGTCAAAACATCCAAGGCGATCAAGCAACTGGAATCAGGACAGATCTTGAAGTTGATCGCCACCGATCCCGGCGCACCTCCGGATATGGAGGCATGGAGCAGACAGACGGGGAATGAATTGCTCCGCTCCATTCAGGAAGATGGTAAATTCGTCTTCTTCCTCCGCAAAAAATAGATCATTTTGTATTATCTTTAACAAGAGGTTCAAATGTCAAAATCTGACCCGAATGCTCCGAAGAGACTGGCGCTTATTTCCAGCAAAGGAACGCTGGATTGGGCCTATCCCCCGTTCATCCTCGCTACAGCGGCAGGTGCAATGGGCTGGGAGGTGGCTATCTTCTTTACCTTTTTCGGTCTCCCGCTTCTCAAGCACAAGTTGACCGCTTCCGTTTCACCCCTGGGGAATCCTGCCATGCCGATGAAGATGCCTTTCGGTCCCGAGGGTTTTCAGAGCATCAACTGGCCCATGCCGAATATTCTCATGGCAAACGTTCCAGGGTTCGAGTCGGTTGCAACCACGCTCATGAAACAGACTTTCAAGAAAAAAGGTGTTGCCACCATCGAGGAATTGCGCGATATGGCAATTGATTTGGATGTGCGCATGATCGGCTGCCAGATGACGATGGACGTCTTCGGCTTCAAGAGGGAGGATTTCATTTCGCAGGCGGAGATTGGCGGTGCGGCTACGTTCCTTGAATATGCTGCCGATGCAGATGTCCAGTTATTCATCTAACAAAAGAGAGAAACATGTCAACACTATCAATTGAAACCGATAACACACAAGCAATATCAGTTGTGAAAGCAAAGGGGCGCGTTGATTCAGAATCCGCGCCCGAACTCGATAAGGCACTTTCAAAACTTTTTACGACTGGCAGGAACAAGGTGGTGCTGAATCTAGGCGGTGTGGATTATATGTCCTCCGCTGGTTTACGATCCCTGGTAAAAGGGGTCAAGGAAGCCCAGAGTTCGGGCGGTGATCTGCGGCTTGCTTCGGTTCCAAAAGAGATCGAAGGGCTTTTGCTTACTGTTGGCATGATGCAGATGTTTAAGATGTTTTCGACAAGCGAGGAAGCGGCAGCGGGATTCTAGCCGCTTCCTTCTATTCTAATTTTGGGAGAGGGCAGTATGAGTGTCTGGAAGACGAACGACCCTGAGGTAAAGAAAATTTTGTATGTGCAAACCCATGGGGAAAAAGACCCTGAGCGGACCGCAACTCCGTTCTTCCTTGCGACCGCCGCGGCAGCCATGGACAATGAAGTTTGTATCTACTTCACTATGAACGGTCCACAGTGCGTGGCAAAGGACAACGGCGACAAGATCATCATTCCGCGCAAGGGCGGTAACGGCAAGGAATTGAAGTTCTTCATCGATCAGGCGGTGGATGTAGGTGTGCGCCTGCTTGTCTGTCAGCCTTCGCTTGACCTGCACGGCTACACCATGGACGACATGCTCGATGGCGTGGAAATGATCGGTGGCGCGGCGTTCAATGACATGGCGTGCGATGCCGATGCGGTGATCGCTTTTTAGCAAATAATGGTGGCCGGGTAGCGACGAGCGTTCGTTGTGAGGAACGTATCGAGACCCACGGATAGATCAGGAGGCTTTATGCCAACTACACAGGAAAACTGGAACCCAGGAAAGGCGGCGGACCGCCACCCTGAAGTTTCATACGAAGAAAAAGAGCGGCTCTTCTTTGAAGTGAAGAACGATCCGCGTTACGAAGACTTCCTCTACGGATGTTACGAGTGCGGCATCTGCGTTTCGACCTGTCCTTCGGCGCGCTTCTATGATTACAGTCCGCGTGTGATCGCGCAGGCGATGGCGCGTGAAGACATCGAACGCGTATATGACATCATCTCCGAAGACATTTGGAACTGTGCGCAATGCTTCTCCTGCTTGCGCTGTCCGCGTGGAAACAACCCTGGCGGGCTTGTCACTTTGCTTCGTGAAGTTGCGGTGAAAAATGGCTTGCAGGAAACAAAGGATGTTCTGCAAGGCTACAGCCGTGTGATCTACAAAGTGATGCTCAAAGGGAATCAAGTTTCGCCTGATATGCTGCAGCCCGATTTCTTCCCTGACTGGGGTCCGTGGGTGGGACAGTTCTCCGCGAACATGCCCGTCTGGCGCAAAGCGATCCCTGTGGACACGTTGCGCGGCGTCACCGATGCGGCATGGAGAACGGATCGCAAGACCCTGCTCGAACTCTATACCATCTGGTTCGAGACAGGCAACATGGACATCATCAAGGAAATTGATGAAGGATTATACGATTTACTGGCAGATGTAATGCAAGAAGAGCTGGAAGAAGGATAAACCATGAGCGAATTGACTACCGTTGAACAGATCCTTGAACGCAAATCTCATGCAGTGATTCGCGATCCAGAAAAGGCACCTTCCCATGACATCCGTGAGGCGTTGTATGAACTGGAAGCCAGGGGGGAGATCGTTCTTCATAAGATGCCTGAAAATCATGTGGAGGTGAAGACCAAATATGGGCGCACGAAAAAGATTCCGATCGATCATACATGGCATCACAAATCCTGCGGTCAATGCGGACATATCCCCGGCTACACATCCTCCATTTTCTGGCTGCATCGTCAATTTGGTTTGGACTATCTCGACCCGACCGATCAGACATCCTGCACAGGCTGGAACTATTACGCTTCAGCAACATCCAATGCGGCGGCACAAGCAGCCGTGATGGTTCGTAACTTCGCTGCGGCGTATGAAACGGGTTACTTCCCAACGATCCATTGCGGCACATCCTATGGACATTACAAGGAAATCCGCGAACAGTTGGTTCATCATAAGAGCCTGCGAGATGAAGTCCGACGTGTGCTGGATAAGATGGGTAAACCGTTGGTGATCCCTGAAGAACTTGTTCACTATAGTGAATGGGTGCATGTGATGCGGAATAAGTTCGCGGAAAAACAAACCGTGGACATGAGCAAGATCACCGCCACGGTTCACCCTGCCTGCCATTACTACAAGATCGTTGCGGAAGACGCGATCTATGACCCTGAGATCTATGGCGGTCAGCGCACTGCGACCGTGACAGCTACGCTCGAAGCACTGGGCATCAACGTTGCCGATTACTCGACCTGGTTCGATTGCTGCGGATTCGGTTTTC
This sequence comes from uncultured Anaerolinea sp., assembly GCA_964436455.1. GTDB lineage: Bacteria > Chloroflexota > Anaerolineae > Anaerolineales > Villigracilaceae > Defluviilinea. The sequence continues at coordinate 6,830 of CAYTDB010000199.1, forward strand.
GCCATGTTTTGGTTCAGCGCGACTTCACCCGTTCATTCTCTACCCTTCGCAAGATCGAAGTGATGAAGAACGAAGTCAACCCTGACCTGACCGTGACCCACGACACAGGCTGTGTGACCACGCTTGATAAGAGTCAATTTTCTGCGAAGGCACATGATCGCAACGTGGGCATCCCTGTGTTGTCGGATGCGCAGGT
>CAYTDB010000200.1:0-6925 GCA_964436455.1 uncultured Anaerolinea sp.
CCACGCTGAAATTAATACATTCGATGGATGAAAATAGCTATTCAATTCTGTTACTATTAATTGCAACGCCAGACATAAATAATCGTATGTCTAACTACGAAATCATTATTCAATAAGGCAAGGTTAACAATGAAAACAAGAATTTTTTTTCTGGTTGCTCTGGCAACCATTTTGCTCGCTGCCTGCACCCCCGCGGACGCACAACCAACTGCTGAAGCACAGATCCCGCTTGTTATTGCCGATGATACTCTCCTCGCCGAGGGGCGGGTGGAACCCATCCATTATGCCGAGATTGCTTTCAACACCAGCGGCGTGATAAGTGAGGTACTCGTGCAAGAGGGTCAATCCGTGAAAGAGGGTGAGGCTCTGATTCGGCTGGGAGACGAAACAGACATCAACTTTGCCGCCGCCCAACTCGAGCTGGTCAGCGCGCAACAGGTATTGGATGATCTGCTCAACTCCAGAGATGCAGATTTTGCGTTGGCTGAGCAAAATCTGGCAAATGCAAAGCAGGCTGTTGAAGATGCCCAGAAAGATGTAACCAAATTGGATTATCGGCGCGCCTCTGACGACCTGCTCGATCAAACCCAAGCTGAGATCGATCTTGCGAACGAACAGGTCTCCCTGGCAGAGGATGCCTACAAAGTAGTCAAAAATCGTCCTGATGGCGACAAGCTCAAAGCCCAGGCATTGCTGAACCTGACCAATGCCCGGCTCGAACGGGACCGGGCACAAGCAACTCTCGATTGGTATCTGGGCAAACCCTCGGAGCTTGACGCGGCAAAATATCGCGCCGCATTGAATCTCGCCCTTGCACAGGAGGCGGAAGCGCAACAAGTTTACGATCGGCTAAAGGATGGTCCCGATGCGGAGAAACTATCCTTGCTCGAGGCGCGGTTGAATGCAGCAAAGGCAGGCGTGGCGGCTTTCACGGTGACCGCCCCTTTCAACGGTGTGGTGGCTGAACTGAACGCCAAAACCGGCAGTTCGATCAATGCTGGTGAAATCGCCGTGTCGATCGCAGACTTTTCCAGTTGGATTGTGACAACCACAGATGTGACCGAAATTGACGTGGTCCAATTGACCGAAAACCAACCCGTTACTGTCACACTGGATGCCATTCCGAACGCGAATCTAAAAGGAAACATCCTTTCCATTGGGCAAACCTTTTCACAAAACCAAGGCGACATTGTTTATGAGGTCACGATCCTGTTGACAGACAAAGATCCTGCCATGCGTTGGGGCATGACCGCTGTTGTGAAATTTGAACAATAGACATTGACCCAGCCAACTGTCTTTCACAGCGTATGGACAAGGAGCCCCCATGTTTACCCTCTCATTTACAAAATCAAACGACTCTCGGGCACGGAATGTCCCCAACGGCGGTCCCATCATTGAACTGTGTAGTGTAAACAAATTGTATAAAACGGCTGTGGGTGATTACCCGGCGCTCAAGGATATTAACCTGCAGATCGACGCTGGAGAATTCGTCAGCATTATAGGAAAATCCGGAAGCGGCAAATCCACTTTGTTGAACATGATCACCGGCATAGACCGCCCGAGCACCGGGGAGGTGTATGTCAACGATACTGCGGTGCATCAACTCAGTGAGAACCGCATGGCGCGTTGGCGCGGTAAGAACCTCGGTGTTGTATTCCAATTCTTCCAGCTCCTGCCAACCATATCCGTGATCGAGAACATTATGCTTCCCATGGATTTCTGCCGTACCTACCCGATGCGCGAACGCGAGAAGCGCGCCCTCTCACTGCTCAAATTGGTAGAGCTGGACGATCATGCCTACAAACTTCCCACCGCCCTTTCCGGCGGACAACAGCAACGTGTGGCAATTGCACGTGCGTTGGCGAACGATCCGCCTGTGGTCATCGCAGACGAGCCGACGGGCAATCTCGATTCAAAGACGGCAGACAGCGTGTTCGAGTTATTCAACGATCTCGTTACACAGGGCAAAACCATCATTGTGGTCACGCATGATAGCGGGCTTGCCAAGCGTACCCACCGCACAGCCCTGATCGCAGATGGCGAAATCGTCAATGAATATGTTGCAAAAGCGATGCCTACATTACCAAGGGAACTATTGCTGCAAGCATCACACATTGCCAGGAAACAAAGTTACGATGCCGGTTCGATGATCATTACAGAGGGAGCCAATGCCGAGGACCTCTTCATTGTGACCAGCGGCACTGTGGAGGTGGTTCTGCCGCGTCCGAATCAATCAGATGTGATCGTTCTGCAGCTTGGTCCTGGAAAATTCTTCGGCGAAATGGCATTCTTCCATGAGCGCAAACGCTGGGCTTCTGTCCGTGCATCGGAAAGCGGTCCTGTTGAAGTGTTGGTCATCGGGTACGATCAACTCGACGAATTGCTGAGTCAGTCCGAGGTCACGCGTGAGGCGCTGCATCAGATGGCGGATAAGCATGAACAGAATAATATGGCGCTTCGAGGAGGGGTGTCGTGAGCAGTCGCTGGAAAAAAGTGTGGGCTGATTTTTGGGGGAACAAGTCGCGCACCTTCATTACCATCCTGACCATCATGGTCGGTACGTTCGCTGTTGGGTTCAACAGCAACATGAAATATTTCATGAACGAGAGCATGGATGGCGACTACCTTTCAGCCAATCCATCCGAAGCGACAGTCTATGGGTACCCCATGGATGACGATATGGTGGAACTGGCGCGCTCGGTGCCAGGCGTGGAGGCTGTGGAGGGACGGTCCACCGTAAGCGGACAGCTGATTCGACCAAATGAGGAACCGCTTGCCATCCAATTTACCGGTCTCGATGATCCCGGTGCATTGACACTCAATTTTCTCGAACCTGTACCAGGCGAGTCGAGTCTTCCCGAGTATGGAGATAAACAAATCCTGGCGGATGCATCCGCTGCTGCGGCGGGATACCAACCGGGCGACAAACTTCTTGTAGAGCTTAATGATGGCAGGAAACGCGAGTTGACGCTTGCCGGGTACGTCCATGACGTGACAGGCTTCCCATTCTCATTCACAAATACTTTCAACGCCTATGTGACTCGTGATACATTGGAATGGCTTGGAGGAGACCGGGAACACTACAGTGAACTGGCAATAAGCGTAACCGAGAAGCAAACCGATGCAGACCACGTAACTGAAATTGCACAGGCGGTTGCCGATCGCATCGAACGCGCCGGGGTTTCCGATACGCTTGTCTTGGTGTATCAACCCGGTCATCACTTTGCCTGGAATATTGCACAGTCCATGTTCTTTTTGCTCGGTGTGCTTGGTTACCTGACCGTTCTGTTGAGCAGTTTTTTGATCGTCAATACCATTACGGCATTGATGACCCAACAGACGCGCCAAATCGGCATCATGAAAGCTACAGGCGGTGGAACTACCCAAATCTTTGGGATGTATGTGGTGCTGATACTGGCTTTTGGATTGGGCGCACTGGCAATCGCATATCCTCTGGCAAACGCGATGACGAACGTTATTGGAGGCGGCATGGCTGCCTGGTTGAACTTTAATCCCGCTCCATACAAGGGATATTCTGCCACGTTCGTCCAGCAGGCAATTGTCGCGCTGCTCATCCCATTGATTGCAGCGGTGATGCCCATATATAATAGCGTGCGTGTGACTGTGCGCGAGGCGGTCAGCGACTACGGCATCGGCGGGGATGCAAAGGAACCCAAGCACACTTCTGTCAGTAAACGAGCGTTGCTACTATCGCGTCCCATTCGACTCTCATTGCGTAACGCATTTCGCCGCAAAACACGCCTGGCTTTGACCTTATTCACCCTTGTTTTAGGCGGGGGGATTTTTATCGCGGTGTACAACCTGTACGCGTCATTCGATCAAGCCATGCAGGATGTCCAGGGGTATTTCATGGCAGATATCAACATTCCATTCGGGCGGTATTACCGCTTTGAAGAGGTTGCAACGATAGCCCAAAGCGTGCCCGGCGTTTCAAGCGTGGAAGGATGGACACAATACGGCGGCACACTCATTATGAACAAGGATGAGGCTGGCACGCAGATCATTATCACTGCGCCCCCATCCACATCCACATTGATCGATCCGGTCATCACCTCAGGTCGCTGGTTGAAAACGGGAGATGAAAATGCCGTGGTGATCGGAAATCATTTGTTGAGCATGTTCCCCGATCTGAAGGTGGGAGACTGGCTGACAATCGACATCGATGGCAAGGAAACCCAATGGAAGATCATTGGCACGTACGTCTTAACCGGTAACACTGGTGTCCCCTATCTTTATGTCAACTATGAATACCTCAGCCAGTTGATCGGAAGACCCGGGCAGGTCTACTCCGTGCGGGTGCTGACAGACCAACATGACGCAGACACACAGGGAAAAATCAGCAGTCAAATTCAGGATCTGTATGAGGAGCGCGGCATCCAATTCGGAACACCGCAGCTCGGAGCAAATTTTATCCGGGATCAAAAGGCTCAGACGGATGTCTTTGTCTACTTCATGATGGTGATGGCTGTTCTGATCGCAATCGTGGGCGGACTCGGGCTGATGGGCACAATGAGCATCAACGTTCTTGAACGGACGCGCGAGATCGGCGTCATGCGCGCCATCGGTGCATCCAATGGGGATATCCAGAGCATCGTGATTATTGAAGGCATGGTTGTCGGTATAATCAGTTGGGTCGTTGCGATTCTTCTATCCTTCCCGATCACCGGCATTCTCTGCTATGGTGTAGGCATGGGCATACTCACAGCCCCTCTTCCACCAGTATATGACCCGGGCGGATTCATTGTCTGGCTGGCTGGCATATTGATCCTCGCCACCATTGCAAGTGCCATCCCTGCACGCAGTGCATCACGCCTGACCGTAAAAGACACGCTTGCCTACGAATAATCAGCCCTGTTGAATAAAAAGCGGAAGGAGAACATGCCTTCTGCTTTTTATTTGGGCAAACATAATACGGACACATTATCAGCAGGTAATTCAAAATTTGTTTTCGCAAAATCGAGCTGAGATATAATCGGCGAATATTATGAACTTCATAACTCAATTCGAATCACACCTCCCCCAAAACCTGCGCAAGAAATTCAACCAACTAAACACCCCTTTTGAAATCCAATCATATCTGGATAGCATCACATACAAAGGCGAAGAACGCGACCGTTCCCCGCTCAATGTGATGCTGGATAATCAGGGACATTGCCTCGATGGTGGTTTTCTCGCCGCGCTCTGCCTCTGGCGGATTGGATACAAGCCGCTTCTCCTCGACATTGTGCCTGATCCCGGTGTGGATGACGATCATGTGCTGGCACTGTATCAAATCGAAGGACGCTGGGGAGCCTTGGCAAAAACAAACTACATATTCTTGGGATTCCGCGAGCCTGTGTATAAGAACTTCCGCGAGCTGGTCATGACCTATTTCGAACACTATGTAAGCATTCACAAGTTGAAAGTGTTGACCGGCTATTTGCGTCCGTTTGACGCATCTCGTTACACCCACTTGGATTGGGCGTGGGATGAAGCCGGGGCAAACATCCTGTACCACAAACACTTTTATGGGCGCAAACCGGTGCCGCTGATCACCAGAAGCATGGGAAAACGTCTCAGCCCTGCCACCGATAAATTCTACGAAGCGGAAACCTTGCACACGAATTTGAACGAGTCGTTCGGGAATCGGAAGTATTGATTCTCAACCACAAAGAATCCTTAGTATCCTCGGTGCTCTTTGTGTTTAACTGATTTTCACAATCGTCCCTTTTGTCTCGATCACTTCCGCTTGTATTTTCCCCCCAGTTAGCTCGCGCAATTCATTCTGGAATCCGTCAAGAAACTCCACAGGGAACTGTAGAGTCATCGTGATATCTCCGGCATAATCCTCCCCCAACACTTCCCCATTGTTTCTGTCTGCCATTAGTCGGACCCGTTCCAGCAGGTTATATGGAATCGCTAACAATGCAACATGCACATCAATCCTTCGTCCACGTTCCACAGCGTTGACCACGAGTTGAGTCGATTCGGTATACGCTTTCACCAATCCGCCCGTACCAAGCAACGCCCCTCCGAAATACCGCGTGACCACAACCGCCACATCGCCAAGTCCGCTACCGCGCAGGACTGCCAAAGCAGGTTTGCCCGAAGTCCCGCTCGGTTCCCCATCATCCGAACAAAATTCAGTGACAGTGTTTCCTCCACCAATAATATACGCAGGGACATTGTGACTCGCGTCTGCAAATTCTTTTTTGATACGGGCAATGAACACCCGCGCTTCTTCAGGTGATAACACAGGCGTGAGTGTGGCAATGAAACGCGAATTCACCACCACATGCTCACGGCGGATCTCATTGAGAGGAATCAAGTAGTCTTTGCTCACAGCCTAATTCTACCGAAGAAACATCAGACAGGTCTGTAAACCACAAACAACAAAATGTTGACAAAATAAAACAAACCCACTAGAATATGGACAGTCCTGTTCAACCTGCCCCCCTCAGGCTGGATGGGACTACTTCTTTTAAGTGTGGCGAAATTTGTAACTATACCCATAAAGTGGCCGTTTTTTCCACTTTATGCTTCCAGAGGGTATATTTTGAAAATGGCACTACCTCAAAACGCTCATTCAATAAGTCGAAATTGTTGATCATTTCTCCAAACGGACTTCGAGAAATGCTGTTCTGTATTCTTATGAATGCAAGAATGTAATTTTGCTAAGTTTTCGCTGTGTTTTGGACGGAAAATGAGGCTTAAACTTTCGGGCACTTTATGGTTCCAGAATTTACTTACGGCCAAGTTATGGTTCCAGCCAGATCGCAATCCATTATTTTTTCTATTCAATGCAGGCTAAGATGCGGCCACTTTATGCTTCCGGGCGCGGCCATTTTATGGGTATAGTCACAAAATTGCCACTTTTCTTTTTTTCCATAAGTAATATAATTTAATCAGTGAAGAAAAGGACAAC
>CAYTDB010000201.1:0-6903 GCA_964436455.1 uncultured Anaerolinea sp.
TGTGGATCACCCTCATACAACAAATATTCGTTATACGGTGAGATGGCTATCGCTACAATGTAGGTTTTGGGGTTGGCGCGTGTTGTAGCGCCCATACTAGGGCGATAGTTAAGTTTCTCGATAACTTCCAGCACACGTTTACGTGTTTCTGGGGAGACATCCGGTTTATTATTAATAACACGCGATACCGTCTGGTACGAGGTGTCCGCGTGTTTCGCAACATCCTTGATTGTTATTCGCTCTGCCATATCACATCCATTTGACTAATTCCTGATAATTTTCACGATATTTTTTATTGACACAATGATGATTATACACCTATTTTAATGGATTATTTACCTCTTGACAGGAAGATGGGAATAATATATATTGTAATTACCGTGAATATTCACGAAGCTGATGGAAAAGCCAAATTGACCAATCACATCGGCATCCAATTTTTTACCTGAAATGGAGGAAGAAATGCTAAGAAAGAAAAGTGTAGTATCGTCCACCCTGTTCGTGTCTCTCCTGATAGGAATGATCCTGCTTTCAGCCTGCGCCGCTCCAGCAACCGAAGCGCCTGCCGCGACTGAAGAGTCTGCCGCAGCCGAAGCACCGGCAACCACTGAAGATGTCACCATCACCTGGTTTCGGTTAGCTGAGTGGAGCGCTGCGGATCCTTCCATTATTGAGACTTTCGAAGCCAGTCACCCAGGCATCAAGGTTAAAGTGGAAGAAGTTCCGTTTAGCGAATTTGTGAACCAAATCAACCTCCGCTTCGGTGCGGGTGATACTTCCATTGATGTGATTTCAGCTGATGGACCACTGGTCGCGTCTTATGGCTATCGAGGCTGGCTGCTGCCGCTAGACGGTGTGTACTCAGAAGCTGAGTTGGCCGATTTCCTGCCTTCCTCTTTAGCTGCTGGCACATATGACGGCAAATTAATAGCCGGACCTGTTAGCACTTCAACACAATTGCTTTATTACAATGCCGATGCTTTCAATGCCGCTGGCGTAACCCCTCCTGGTGAAGACGAACGCTGGACCTGGGAACAAGTTGCAGAAGCTGCTCAAAAAGTTCAGGTAGTTGGCGCTGACGGTAATGTAAGTATCTGGGGCTTCCAATGGGAGCAAACTACAGCGCCGTATCAATTGTTGCCGCTCGCTGGTTCATATGGCGGTCAATACATTGGCGAAGATGGTTTGACGGTTGATGGCATCATCAACTCGGAGCCCTGGATTAAGGGTGCAACTTTCTATTCCGATATGTACAACAAATATAAAGTTGCGCCTCAAAGCGATGCGGTAGGTGCTCCGGATTTGTTTGTGAATGGGAATCTTGCAATGATTATTGCTGGACCATGGCAAATTAGCAATTTTGGTACAAATGCTGAATTTGAATGGGGCGTTTCTCGCCACCCATACTTTGAAGGCGAAGAAATTGTGACCACTACAGGCGGCTGGCACATCGCTGTAAATTCAGTATCCGAGCATCCTGAAGCAGCAAAAGAATTTGCCAGATGGTTGTCCACTGGCGAAGGCGCAGAAATGTGGTGGCGTATTGGTAGCCATGACATGCCTGCCCAAAAATCTATCCTGGAAATGTTTGCTACAAACGCAGAATTCAATGAAAAACCACTGTACTACAACCGTGTTGCAGCTCAAGAAGCAGCAGTAAATCCAGTGTCTCGCCCAGTTACAGTTGGTTTCCTGGAATACGACCAGATTTACCGTGATACATTCCAGGATATTCGAACTGGAACAGATCCGACAGAAGCACTAAATACGATGGTTGATCGCCTTAATAGTGAACTGGCAAAATACCGCTAATTCATAGTAACGCTGGGTATGGAATAAACTATTCCATACCCAGCAAATCTTGATAACTATTTTACAGTCGTGCGAAGTGATATTTTCAAAGATCGAATAAATCCCCATCAAAGAGAATGAACATGACTGACGCCACGATACTTATTTTATTGGTGATCAGGGAGTGTCTACCATGAAAACACGGTCTGAATTCTTTGTTCCATACCTGTTCTTATTTCCAGCAATTGCACTGCTGATCGTCTTCAATCTTATTCCAGCAGTGACAACTTTTCAGCAGAGTTTGTATGCACAAACCGTTGTGCGCGGAGCAGCCCCTGTTTTCGTTGGGTTAAATAATTTTTCCCGAATCTTTAGTGATCCTGTCTTCTGGAAATCGGTTCAAGTAACACTTTTGTTCAGCCTGCTGGTCAACCCTCTCCAGACAGCCTTGGCCCTCGGACTTGCACTCGTTGCCGATCAACGAATAGCGGGTATTAGATTCTTTCGGAGTATCTATCTTCTTCCTGTAGCAATCTCTATCAATGTTACCGCAGTTATTTGGGGATTAATGGTGGACAAAAATGCAGGCCTAATTAACGGGATGCTGCGTCAGCTAAGCTTGCCTGAACAAGCTTTTCTTATTTCACCAGATCAAGCACTTCTAACGATCATCATGATTATTTCATGGAAAGGCGTGCCTTATTGGGCACTCTTCTTTATCGCTGCCTTGCAGAGTATTCCTGTATCTGCTTTAGAAGCCGGAATCGTTGATGGCGCGAATCCATGGCAATTATTAACTCGGATCAAGATCCCGATACTTCGACCCGTAATTCTGTTCGTGCTTATTGCTGATACCATTATTAATTTCACTCTTTTTGTACCGGTTCAATTGCTAACACGGGGAGGACCTCAACTCTCCACTAATGTAGTCATGTATGAAACTTATCGCCGAGGTTTTGTTTATGGCGACCTCGGCTCATCTGCTGTCATGCTCACTGCAATGTTTGCCGTAATACTTGTGATCATTGGCTTGCAATATCTACTTTTGCGTAATCCGAAATAGCTTTTCAAAGGTGCTATCTTGACTGCCAATTCTTCTTCGAATCAAAAAAATGACGTAGTGAATTTTGCCATGATGCAAAACATCAAAAAAACAATTGTAAACACACCCAAATATTTGGTGTTGATCATTATTGCTGCCATATGCATTGTCCCTTTACTCTGGGCGTTTGCTGCCTCATTCTCGCCATTGGATAAGACGTTTGCCTACGCTTATCCCTTCTCCTGGAAAGCTTTCTTTCCCGTGGATTTCACAATTGAAGCTTACCAAAATATTTTTGCGCGAGGTTTCGGCGATGCCATTTTGAAAACATTAGGGCTTGGAATCGTTACCGTTATTCTTGGCGGTTTTATTTGTACTTCTGCCGGTTTTGCTTTCGCTCGTTTCAATTTTCCAGGTAAAACATTCCTATTTCTTATTGTACTCATCACCTTCACAATCCCGGGTGATCTGACTGTGATTCCACGTTATATTTTGATCAAGAACTGGGGGTGGATCAATACCTGGCAGGCTTTGCTGGTCCCTTTGCTTGGCAATAGCTTGATCATTTTCATGTCTTCTCAGTTCTTTACCGACTTTCCTCAAGAAATTATTGATGCAGCGAGGGTTGATGGAGCATCCTGGCTAAGAATCTATTTCTCGATCGTGTTGCCAATTTCAAAACCACTCCTGATCAGTTTGGGGCTAATTCTATTTCTCAGCCAGTGGGATTCGTATTTTTGGCCGCTCCTGGTGGCTCCCGATCAAAACTTCCGTGTGGTGCAGCTTGCCCTTACAGATTCAGTTCAAGAGTACCAAACGTTCTGGAATGAACTACTGGCAGGTTCGGTGTTGGCCGCTGTAATACCGATTTTGTTGTTATTGCCGTTTCAAAATTATTTTATCAACGCTGTCGTCGGCGGGGTCAAGGAGTAATGGGAATGTTTTCGCTCTCTGATGCCAGTAGATTGCCAAGGCTGGTTGAAATAAGCCACTAGTAAATTGAACATCACCGAATTGTCGAGTCGGCATTAGCTAGACACATCTTACAGGGTCTGGATAGTTTAAGCTGCCTGTGTAAGACCATATTGCAACAAGACGATCCAAAAATAAAGGAGTATTGATTATGAACTTCCCGAAAATTTCAGGTTCAACTCGTCTTGAAAGGTTACAACCGCCTAAGGGAAAAGTCAGGATCGTCATTGATACCGATACATACAATGAAATCGATGACCAGTTTGCAGTTGTTCATGCCCTGCTCTCCCCAGAGAAACTATCTGTCGATGGAATCTATGCAGCGCCTTTTTTTAATCATCGCTCAACCAGTCCTGAGGATGGTATGGAGAAGAGCTATGACGAAATACTGCGTTTGTTAGACAGGCTGGGTATGCCTTCAGAAAACCTTGCTTATCGTGGATCAAACGGTTTTTTGGAAGATTACGAGCATCCATATCAGAGTGATGCGGTCACTGATCTCATCAAACGTGCAATGGGTTCAGATGAACCGCTGTATGTTGTCGCTATTGCTGCATTAACGAATATCGCCTCTGCTATTCTTATTGAACCCAGGATTATTGAGAAGATTGTCATTGTTTGGTTGGGCGGGAACGCGCTGCACTGGCCCCACAATAATGAGTTTAATTTGGTAGGTGATGTACTTGCGGCGAGATTGGTATTGGATTGCGGGGTTCCGCTCGTATTAATTCCCTGTGCGGGTGTGACAACGCATCTAAGAACTACTGTTTCCGAAATTGAACAAAACGTTCAAGGAAAAGGGGCAATCGGTGATTACCTGGCTGAAACCTTCAAAGGTTACAACGATGATCATTTTGCCTGGTCTAAAGAGATCTGGGATATTGTCGCAATCGCTTATTTGCTTAATGCCGACTGGTTACCATCCAATATCATTTCCAGCCCGATGATTGCTCAACAACCTCCAGCCAATGAACCTGGTCAAAATCCTTATCCCTGGGAAAAACAGCAGCTTACCTGGAGCTTTGATGATTCGCGGCACCAGATTCGCTGTGCTTACTATGTGCAACGTGACCCCATTTTTCGGGATTTGTTCATGAAGCTCGAGAATTACGCAAAGGAACAACAAGCCATTAACAGGTTTGAAAGTGATTCACATGGGTAACATAATTGTTGCAGGTAGTATAAACATGGACATTGTCACCCGAATGGAGCACCTCCCGCGCCCGGGTGAAACCGTGTTTGGAAACGAACTTCATTACATTCCTGGGGGAAAAGGGAGTAATCAGGCTGTTGCTGCATCTCGGCTTGGCGAGAATGTTTATCTGGCAGGGAAAGTGGGGAATGATGGGTTTGGACAATCGCTGACTGATTTTTTGAGCAAGGAACTGCTCAAGCTCGATTTTCTATTTCGTTCAAATACCCATCCCACTGGCGTGGCGCTCATTACCGTGGATGACCGATCTGAGAATTCAATTGTTGTCATAAGCGGTAGTAATTCCCAACTCGAAGAAAAAGATATCGAACAAATCTCCGTAGGTCAAGATGATGTGGTTGTGAGCGTCTTTGAAATCCCCCAAACAACAATCAAATATCTTTTCCAACGAGCACGCGATGCGAAAGCAAAAACGATCTTGACGCCAGCTCCAGCCGCCAAATTCATGGATGGCTTGCTGGAAAATGTTGATTATCTGGTTGTCAATGAAACCGAGTTGGCATTTTTCTCTGGTCAGGCTCAGGTCAGTGACGATATAGATATTGTCACGCAATCCGCGAAGCAAGTCCGCCGCCATGCAGAACAAACCATCATCGTTACATTGGGTGCAAAAGGTATTGTCTGTATCCATCAGGATGAAGTTATTCGAATTAATGGGATTGCTGTTAAGGCTGTTGATACTACCGGGGCAGGGGATTGTTTTGCTGGCGCTTTTGCCGTGGCAATATCAGAACAAATGACGCTTGAAGATGCGCTTGTTTTTGCGAATACAGCCGCATCGATCAGTGTTCAACATTTAGGCGCTGCTACGTCATTGCCGGATCGAAAGACTGTTGAGAATGAATTGAAACGAAACCCATAATCTTGTTTCTTTTTTTCCATCTGACGTATTCGGTAAGAAACTGAGACTTCCATATGTAAGGGCATCCATATGAAAAAACCAAGAAATGAATTTCGGTTACTCGCGATATTTTTTATTGTAATATGTGTTGGATTACAAGCCTGTTCAACGGTATCTCCCGACAGCGGGGAAAATAATGCTGTTGATAACACCGCTCCCGTAAAAGTTATTTACGAAACAGACTTTACCCTCGATGTTGATGATGTCGGCGCTTTGGCGATCCTGCATGCGATGGCAGATAATGGTGAAGTTGAGATTCTTGTAGTTAGTTACAACGAAGTGCAAAATAAAGCGGCGGATGCGATTGATGCCGTAAACACATGGTATGGTCGTGGTGATATACCCATCGGTCTTTACGATAAACCCCTTGCTTCTCCCGATTTTTATAATGCTCCTTATATCAATACACTTGCGGGGATGGTAAATGATATTACCGATAACGCTGTCGATTCGTCTCTTAACATTTATAAACAAGTGTTGGCACAACAACCCGATAATTCTGTAACCATCATTAGTGTCGGCTTTCTCAACAACCTCTATGACCTGCTAAAGGAAGATCCCGAACTTATTGCGAGTAAAGTAAATAAACTTGTCCTAATGGGTGGTGTTTATTATGACGATTTCAATTTCGTCAGGCATGACCTCGTCGACCAAACCCAGTATGTCATTGAAAACTGGCCCACTCCTGTGATTGTGAGTCAAGAGGGTGAGTATATAAAGACTGGGGCAGCATTGGAAGAAACGCCCATTGACAATCCCGTACGGGAAGCCTATTACAAGTGGTTTGACAATTCGTTCCAGGATCGTTCGAGTTGGGATCAGGTGGCAGTTTTATATGGGGTGCGCGGCACAGATGAATATTTCGAAGAAGTTGGCGAGGGTACAGGACAGCTAAAAAATGGATATATATGGAACATGAAGCCTGGATACAGAATGTATTTGACTCACAAGCTGTCAACCACCGAAATGGCTAAGATCATCGAA
>CAYTDB010000202.1:0-6820 GCA_964436455.1 uncultured Anaerolinea sp.
AGGGCTGTTGGTTGAGTAGCGAGCGTTCTTTGCGCGCGTATCCAAACCAAGCCCGTATCGAGACCGCCAATAACAAAAACATCTCTGCTTATCGCTGGTCTCGGTATGCCCTTAGCAACGAACGCTCAGGGCTACTCGACCAGCGGTGATTCTTCTAGTTTCCAGAAAACCTTCCATACTCATCAGGCTTTGACCTCGTGGTCGGTGGTGGGGGATTGATGTATTGCCGCCTTGCCTTCTGTAAATCGGACTCGTGCTTCAGCAGGATCGAAACAGTCTCTTCCAAAACATCCTTATCCAAATTGGACGCGTTCAACGCCACGAGTGCATTCGCCCAATCCAGCGTCTCACTGATCGACGGCGACTTGCGCATATCGCCCTTGCGGAGTCTTTGCACGAATTCCACGGCTTGTTGTGCCAGTTTCGGGTTCAAGTCTGGAACCTTCAACCTCACGACCGCGAGTTCTTCCTGCAAGGATGGGTAATCAATAAATAGATACAAACAGCGACGTTTCAACGCTTCTGATAACTCGCGCGTGTTGTTGGATGTCAACACAACGAACGGACGATGCTTGGCAGTGAGCGTCCCCAGCTCGGGAACCGACACCTGAAAGTCACTTAATACTTCGAGCAGGAAGGCTTCGAATTCAGCATCGGCGCGGTCAATTTCATCAATGAGTAGGACCGTTGGCTTTTCGCTCAATATCGCTTTCAAAAGTGGGCGTTGCAACAGAAATCGATCCGAGAAAAATACATCTTCCTCATTTGCCAGCCTGTCTGCGGCTTCAGATAACGATTCTGCTTTGCCGAGCGTGTCATTCAATTTGTCTCGTAACAGTTGTGTGTACAGCAATTGCTTCGAATATTCCCATTCGTATAAGGCCTTGGACTCATCCAGGCCTTCATAGCATTGCAAGCGGATCAGTTCGCGTCCTGTCGCCCCGGCAATTGCTTTTGCCAATTCGGTCTTCCCCACACCCGCGGGACCTTCAGTGAGAAGCGGCTTTCCCAGTTTCTGGGCAAGATAGACAATTGTTGAGATCTCATTCGAAGCAATATATTTTTGTTTTCCTAGTTCGGATCTTACAGAGTCAGTGGAGTCAAAAAGGTTGGTCATGTTTCTCCTCTATTATGCCTGCACATAAAATGCCTTGTGGTATTCAACCTTCCCGTCAGGGACTTCGTTGTAAAACGGCAGCGCCATGAAATACTTTGGTTCTGGAGCAAATTCGTAAATCAAGCCTGGGTAAGACCTAAACCCAAACCTTTGATAATAATCCGGGCTTCCTTCGAGTACACATCCCTTTGCCCCCATTTCACGAAGTTGTTCTAACCCACCTTTGATCAGTGCCGAGCCGATCCCTTGTTTTTGCAATTTGGGCAGAACGGAGATAGGACCAAGCCCATACCAATCCTTGTTCTCGCCTTCGATCAACACGAGAGAAAACGCTACGTGCCCAACGATCTGCCCATCCAGTTCTGCCACCAGCGAAGGGGACAACATTCCCGCTTCGCGCAAGCCGTTGACGATGAGATGCTCGGTGGGATTGTCACTAAACAGACCTGTGAAAGCGGCGAGAGTTACTTCTTCAATGCCTTTGATATCATTCAAAGTTTCAGCTCGAACAATCATCTTTACTTCCAAATATTTTCCAGAGAGTTGATTTTCTTCCAGCCCTTGCCTTTATTGACGTGTTGGACTTCCAGATCGGTGAAATATTCATCCAGGACCGCGGCGCGTTCCTGTGCCAGCGGCGGGACGCAATAATCCTCCTCCTCCCATATCGCCACCTCATCTGATTGCCAGCGGGCGTTGTCCAGTCCCATCTGTAGATTTTGCCC
Source organism: uncultured Anaerolinea sp. (assembly GCA_964436455.1). Lineage (GTDB taxonomy): Bacteria > Chloroflexota > Anaerolineae > Anaerolineales > Villigracilaceae > Defluviilinea. The sequence goes on from CAYTDB010000202.1 coordinate 1,843, forward strand.
AAATGGGCGCATTGCACGGATATCCCCCGAGTCCAGCCATTTGCGCAGGTCATTCATTTTTGATCGGATCGGTTTGGCTGTCACCAGATAAAATGCCATTTGAACCTTCCTTACTTTTCAACAATAAACCGTCTCGACAATGCCTTCCTGAGCGAAGGATCCCCGTCTACACAGTAGGAGACTCTTCGGTCGCAAAGGACGCTCCCTCAGAGTGACATAATGTTTTTATAAATACTTAAATTCGTTTCCAATTCTTTTTCGGGTGAAAATATGCTTGCGATCAATTCTCTCGCATTTTTTCCAAACAACGCGCGTTTCTCAGGATCTTCTAACAAGTCGGTGATTTTTTGCGCAAGCATGTATGGGTCATTGACGCCTACAACAACTCCATTCTTTCCATCTTCCAAAATATCTTGTGTCCCACCGACCGCAGTAGCAATGACCGCTTTCTCGCAAGCCATTGCCTCCAATACTGCGTTGGGCATCCCATCGCGCAGGGACGGGTGAATGAAGATGTCGATCAGTGAGTAGTAGGAGGGCAGGTCGGTATGATGGATGTATCCAGTAACGAAAATTGGTAATTGGGGATTGCCGCCTAGGAATTCGTCGAAAAGTTTTCTGTCATCGCCGTGTCGAATCTCACCAACGATGAGCAAAGAACAGGGATGTTTCTTTCCAACCCGTGCATAGGCGGAAAGGATTGCTTCCAGTCCTTTTTTCTTCCGCAACTCACCTACAAAACCAATGACTTGCCTTTCTTCATTCGTCCTTCCCGTCATTCCTAATGATTCTGCCAACGCTTCATTTCTTTCCAATGGTTTGAAGAGTTCAGTGTCAATGTCATTGGGGATCAAATAAATTTCTCTGTCAACAAATGCTTTTGCCTTCTTCGCCAACTCGGTTGCATTCGTTGTGATCGCGCTGGCATTTTGCAGTGTATACATCACATGCGAAAACTTGGAAGGGTCGAATGCGGCGCGTTCGATATCATTGCCGCGGATGGAAACAACGCTTGGAATGTTCAAGTATTTCCCTGCGTAGGTTGCAACAAATCCTGCCTGTGTGAGAAAGTAAGCGTGAAGTACATCAAATGGTTCGCGCTTGTGTTCTTCGACGATCATCTCAAACCAATCGACCAATGTATCATCTGTGCGTTTGTTTGCGCCGAAGCGTGTGATGCTGACGCCGCTTGAGAGGAGAGTTCGCTTTTCGGAGGGGGGCAGGTTCAAGGTCGGCGCGAAGACGCGGACTTCATGTCCAGCAGAAATCATCAGTCGAGCAAACCGTTCGGATGAGATTGCCAGTCCGCCGATGTCGGGTGTATACTTTTCAGTGAGGAGCGCAATTTTCATGGCTGATCAATGTGAAATGATAATCGGTTTTCTCGTTCCGCATCGTTGTGAAAATCCTTCGTTGGGAACCTGCACAAAATGCGGTCGCGGTTTTTGTGACGAGCACACGAATCAAACGCAAGAGGGGCGTGTGTGCCTGGCGTGCCAGCAGGGACTTGAAATGCCTGTCGCGCTTCCGATCGCGGCGGCAACATTTACATCCACTGATTTCGATACGTTCAATCAAGCCAGCATGTGGGATGCCGATGATCGCGCAGATATGTTTTCGGACTTGAGTTAATAAGGTCCGATCGTCTCCCAAATATTTTTGTTCTGTTCGACGAAGTCGTCGCACCGCCTGCAAGCTGCCAGTGCAGGCGGATGCATTTTTAACCGGATGCGGCGATATGCTACGCCTTCCCAAATCTCCTTGAAAGATTTCTCTCGGATATTTCCCAACGGCGGGATGCGCTCGCGTGTCATGCAGCACACATAGACATTGCCATTGAAGTCAATGAGACTATGCATCCACGGTGCATAACAAGGGTGGTTATCATAATAGCCCAGGGCATATCTCCCTGCGCGTCCCAAACGGACCTCGGACTCGCTTCGCCCAAATGGAAATGCGTCTTCATCCGAAACGATTAGCCCCAATGCCAGCGCCCGTTCGGCGATCTTCGGCGCGATTTCTGTATTGAATGCTGCAATATCCTGCTTTCGCATCGACAGGATTTCACCGCAATGATCGTCCACGGGGATTAGGTTGATGCCATCCGCGCCGAGTTTGTGTGCGAGATCCGGGAGTGTTTCGAGTGTTTGATAATTCGTGCGGCTGACAACCGTGTTGATGCGTATGGATATCTTCCCCTTGTGTTTGTAGCGATGAAACAACCCAACGGCTTTGGTTGTGGCTTTGTAGGCGCCTTCCACGCCGCGAATTTTTTCATGCATCTTGCGGATGGGCGAATCAATGGAGATATTCACACCGCGCAATCCGCCCTCAACCAGTCGTTTAGCTTTGGTTTTGTCGATCAACGTACCGTTGGTGGTCATCGTTACTTTGATACCCAGTGATGATGTGTGTTCCACCATCCCAGGGATTTGCGGACGAAGCATCGGTTCGCCGCCAGAGATATGGATCTTCTTTGTCCCCAATTCTGCCAGCTCAGTGATTACTTCTTTAAGGCGTTCGGCACTGACAGGCGGCTCACGCAACTCACGCCAGTGTTTGCACATCTCACATTTGAGATTGCATCCATAAAAGACTTTGAACTTCACGTAAATGGGCTTGAACGGACGCGCATGCAAAACAGCCTCACGTAGTTCCTTTTTGTTTGTTTGGGTGTCTTCAGGGTTATACATGTGTGATAACGGTAGGTTTCCCCCATTGTAACATTAGCGTTTCATGACTTGCATTACGTCACTTGTTCTACTGACATTTATGTTATATACCTTACACGGTCACAAATTGGCTTTCCCCCTTCTATTCAGGTTAACTTGAATTACCTTACAACTTGTCACCCTGAGCGCTAGCGAAGGGTCTCGATTTCAGTCGTAGAGATGCTTCGCTCCGCTCAGCATGACATAACTACAAGTTAACCAGTCAAGGTTAGATGGAATAATAAAAGCGCCATTTATGACCTGGTGCGGTATAGCAACGATTGCCTTTTCACAAACCAATTCATACACTTGAGCAGGATGCCGCCAGGGGCAATAACATGGCTTTGATGGGTTCGGTCATCCTTCAATTTTATTGAAGTTTTCTCATCCGCATCTTATTCCTTGCAAGTAGAATTTAGGAACGTTTCAGCAGTTCTGTGACATGTCATAGATGCAATGCAGGTGCGATTAGTGATTAGTGAAAAATAGGAAGATGCAAGTTGTTGGTTCAAATTGAAAATTGGATAAATGAAGTGTGGGCTTTCGTGGTTGGTGAGCCCGTTCTGTTCGTGTTAGCGATGGGATTGCTCATCGCTGCGTGGTCCACCATCAGCGAGATCATCACATATTGGCTCGCGCGTATCGGCGGGCGCCCTCTAGTGGAGCGGTTTTCCCGCTGGCTGCGCGTGGACATGTGCCATTTTGATCGTGCAGAGTCATTGTTTGTGCGTTGGGGTGTTGGGTTGGTGTTGTTCGGTCGCATTTTGCCTGGGGTGCGGACAATGGTCAGCGTGCCGGCGGGGATGACGCGTATGAATTTTGGTTTGTTTTTCAGCGCTTCGTTTGGCGGGGCATATTTGTGGAATACATTGCTGGTAGCGGTGGGATATTTATTGGGGTTGAAGATGACGTTCTTTGGGATTTCGATCATGTAGCGGTATCAAAAAGGCGCTTATCGAACTCTACTCGATAAGCGCCTCGCAAAATTGACTTCGGAGTCTATTTTGTCTCAACATCCAGGTTGACCTGAATCTTCATCTTCAAGACACCTTCCTCAACTTTGACTTCCTTGAATAGCACTTGTACTTCAGGGTCGCTGATCAGTTGTCTCATTTCCTGTTCTGCTTCCTGGTTGAATTCTGCAATGCAGGGGGCGGTGGTATCGAAGTTTGGAATATCCACGGCGATGATTTCCATTTGAAGTACATCATTCTCTGCACCGAGGCGCAGGTCAAGGGTGCCGTCAGCGAGGGAGCCGTCCTCCAGGTGTTTGGTTCCGATGAAGCGGACAAAGCCATCATGGAGTTCAATGGTGGTGACATTGTCCAGAAGGTGTCGGCAGGTACCGTCCAGGTGGAATTCGGCGTGTACCGATCCGTACTCGGAAGGTTTGTTGAGTTCCTCTTCGGTGATGGTGACGTCAACAACAGGCGTGGAGCCTTTTATTTGGATGCCGCTGAAGGAGCATGCCAGGGAGGTAATAATGACAAAAACCAGTGCAGCAACAACTAACGAAACAGGGTGATTACGGGTTTGGGTATACATTTTAGGATTCCTTTCTTGCAAAACGATCTGAGTTCGTTTCTCTATTCATATTACGGCGCGTTTTGAAAAGAGTCTTGCGAAAAGGTAATCCTTTGGAGGGGTTTTTACCTCCACGGGTAATGTGATTTTGTATCCACATGATATAGGGGCAGTCGCGAAGCATCCCTGCCAGATTGTGTGACTTCATTAGATTCGGGCGCGGAGACCGCGCGCCTACGGTTTATTCGGGTTTCAATATCCCCAACAATTCTTTGATTGCTGCCTTTTGGGTTTGTTTTTCAAATGTATTGTTTCTCAATGATCGAAATTGGTCGTTGGCACTCCTGCAATTTCAACGGGATGACTTTCTTCTTGTATTCGTTGGCATAGGTAATTTCTTTCTGCACCCAATCTCGTTCAACAGAATTCGTCGAAAGAACAACTAGGAAGAAATCACAAAGCTTGATACCTTTTTGGATTTCCTTCTGCTAATTATCTCCACCTTTGAGGTAGTCAAAATCCCACCACGCTTCTATGTTGTTCTTGGTAATGTTGGCTGTCAAATCCTGAACAAAGGCTTTTTCTTCATGTCCGTAACTGATAAACACCTTCACGGACTGGTTCTTCGCTGGGCGAACACCATCTAGTAGTTCTTGCACCTTCACGCCGATGATGTCGTTGCCGGCCTGCACAGGGAAGGAAGGGCGGTTGTCGCGTTCGAGGCGCAGGAGAAATTCGTAATC
>CAYTDB010000203.1:0-5231 GCA_964436455.1 uncultured Anaerolinea sp.
GCCAGAGACAGTCGTAGAGACGCTGGTCATGGTCTTCGTCCATTTCGTTCTGAAGAGGTTGAAGCGCATCGTTTAGGGTGACGCTGACCTGCACCGCGGTTGTGAAGCCGACGCCGCGCGCGATGCCGCTCACGTCGAGCCAGGTTTCATTTCGAGGGATGTCAAGAAGAAGGGGGGAAGTTGTCATAAGCCTCCTTGATATGGATGGAATCAAACAGACCCGCCCCGGTCCGAGGACCGGGGCGTTATAGACACCTGGGAACGTTTTACTATTTTCTGCCGTGGTTTCCAGTCCTGGAAACTATGGCCAGACAAACGTGAATGGTCCCGTGAATTGGGATGCGTCGAGTAGCGTATCGCCGCGCCCCGCCAGGAATTGGACATACTCGTCAACTGTGTTGAAGGTGTAGGTCGTCCCCCGATAGGTATACGACTGCACCCGGAATGCCGTAATGCCATCCAATGAGCCCCTGTCTTTATAGATGACATCGTAGAATTCGGCTTCGCTTTCCCTGCAGATCAGATGTGTTCGTCCTGACGCGGCTTCAACAAATGCGTATGCGACGCCATGCCGGTTCAGGCATTGCTCAGCCAGGTCGGGCTCGCTGTTATGTCTGCGCTTGCCGTGATCGGTCTGGAACCTGATGATCATCGCCATGAGCGACAATACGATCAATAGGAGGAGGAAAAGAAAAACGCCAGGGGTTTTCCTGGCGTTTCGAGTGGTTGTATCTGCGGCGATCATGGCATCATTTCCTTGAGGGTGTCCTGCAAGAGCTGGAGAACATCCGTCTGAGCCTCAGGCGCGCGATTGCGGCCCTGCCATATCTGGACCAGATGCTGGAGGGGGACAAGCACTTCCTGCAGCTCGATGTTATCAATCGCTCTCGCGACTTCATCGGACACGCGCCCCAGGACGATGCAGCCCAGGAAGCGTTCAAGGACCGGATCAACTTGCACATTCTGCAAGGCTGTTTGTAGAGAGGTTTGAGTAACCATACGTGCTCCTTTCGAAAATTATATCTTATGTTCCTAATGGCGACCTGTGTTGCAGTTGATGCGTGAGCAGGCTCTTTTCTGATTGTGCGCGCCGGCCCGACACACCCATTGGGTCACCTGACGGTCAAGCATGACGAAGCAGGCTGCCGGATTTGGAACCGAAAATGGACGGTGTGAATCATCGTGGATCATCGATGCCGAGCATCCCGGCCACCGCAGCCTCCAGATCTTCGCCCTCCGGCAGAAGGAAGCGCTCCGGTATTTCATTTTGGGGCAACCACTCACCAAAGGCTGCGTGAAGCGGATTCACATCCAGTCCATAATGGGCGATGATTCGACAGCACAGGTAGACCTTGACGTTCACATACAGATCAGAAGCCCCGACCTTCCCCTTCACCACGGATAGGATTTCCACATAGTTTGTGTAGTTATGGCGAATGAAGGAACATAATCCTTTCTCGGTCACCTCGCCGTTGAAATCTTCGTACCGTTCGAAGAAGAAGTCAGCCGCTTCTTTTCGCACCCTTGCACGGCTGACAATGGGTTCCAGTTCCAGGCTTCGCACCAGCCTGGCAATCACTGCCCTGGCCGTCTCGCGCTTCGTATGAACTGCTTTTTGAGCTGCCTGCCTGCGGGGCTGCGAGGCCGTGATCTCGCTCTGGTGTTCGGCAATCCACTGCTCGACTCGATCCCGCAGGTAGAGTTTCATCGGCGGACCGCTTCGGTAATGCGGATTCGGGCGGGTGGCATCCGGCTCACCCAGAGAACGAATCTGCGTGTCCGTGAGTCCAAATTCGCTCTTAAGGCGTGATTGGGACAGGTATTCTGGTTTCATCGCGCGAATTCTTATGCGCTCGAGAATTTGACATGGGACCGCCTGCTAGGCCTCCTCACCCAATATGTGCGAGAGCCGTGACCGAATCGGATCATTCCTCCTGCGAAGGACATAGAAGATGACGCGGACGCCGACGACGATCTCGAAAAGGACGTACAGAGCGACGATCGCAAGCGCGATCGAGAGAATGGTTTGCATATGAGCCTCCTGATGGGATTTGTGAGATTGATTTGGGTTTAAAAACAGACACGCCCCTGCCGGATGACAGGGGCGTGTAGTATGGACAGAAAGGTTGATTTGTCTTTTGTAGAGATGCCTCCTATGGCACCTCATTTCCGTCTTTGGATTTGAGGATGCACCTTTGATGGAACAGGGTTTCGGCGATCTTCTTTACATCAAATCGAAATCATACTGGTCGTAGAATTCCAGCACAACCCGAAGGGCGCGCCAGTCTGTCACAGAGCGCATACACTTGCACACGAACTGCGAAAATGGTTTAGATATTGGGTTGCGGGCAGCAACAATCTGCCACCCCCATACAACTTTGCCTGCTGCAATCAGGAGTCTGTTTCGACTTGCTGCTTTTCTTGGAAACAGGCTGCTACTTTAACAGTGCAAAAAACTCATCTTGAGTCATTTGACTCTGACGCAAGATGGAGCGCAGAACATGGGGATTTAGATCGCCGGGGTGAATTGGAACCGTAACCAGTAGATTTCCCCGCTTGAACTGAACATGACTGCCCCTTTGGCGCACCTGGCGAAAACCTGCTTTTTCCAGAGCAGATATCACCTGACGCGGTTTGAGAATGGGAAGTTTAGGCATATGCCCTGATCGCTACATCCACTTTGAATTTAAAGACATTCACCTCTTGTGCGGGAAGGGAATTACGCGGGTCATCTGTTGCTGGAACGGGGCGCAGATACGGAAGCCCATCCTCAAATGAGCCCTCCAGATGTAAAGTGGCGGCTTCCAGTAATTTTTGCCGCGCTTCCTTCCGGGTACTTCCCTGCGAAGCAACGTCCAACTCAGGACAAAGCGCGGAAAACTCTGTATTTTCCTTCCAGATCAATCCTGTAAAAACAAACATATCCATGGGTTCTCTCCTTGTTGAAATTATACACCTTCGCGGAATCAAAACAATCCATCTCCTTTTGTGCCACAGGCTGGTTTTGACGCGGCTTCACCAGTCATCGGCGGGCACTTCAGTAATGCGGATTTGGGCGGGTGGCATTCGGTTCACCCAGAGAACGGATCTGCATGTCGGTCAGTCCAAATTCGGTTTTAATGCGTGATGGAAACAGGTATTCTGGTTTCATCACGCAAATTCTTATGCGCTCGAATATTTGACATGAGACCGCGTCCTAGGCATCCTTCCCCAGGATGTGGGAGAGTCGTGACCGAATCGGATCATTCCTCCTGCGGTAGACATAGAAGAGGACCCGGATGCCGACGACAAGCTCGAAAAGGAAATACAGCGCAATGATCGCAAGCGCGATCAAGAGAATGGTTTTCATATAGCACCTCCTGATAGGTTTGTGAAATGGATTTGAATTGGGTTTTAAAAACAGACACACCCCTGCCGGATGACAGGGGCGTTTATGATGGACAGAAAGATTGGTTTGTCTTTTGTAGGGGAACCTCCTTCCTTTTCTTAGGAAATAATGGGCGGCCACCAGCCGCTCAGAAAAGCTTCGTCCGGATCCAATCCGCCGGGCGGAAACAAGACCGTGTACCTGCGTTTCTTTTCGCGCAGGGCCGTGGTGATCATCTCGACCCAATCCGCGCCGGCTTTGTCCATGTCGCGGATCAGGAAATAATCGTACTCATGTTCCGCAAACCAGTCGAGCATCTCGAACGATGGCGACGCGCCATTGGTGTACACACAGACATATTCCGGATACAGGCGCCGTTCATCCAGGCACTGAGCGCCGACCAGCATGTCGAACAGACCTTCGACGATCACCACAGCGCGTGTCCGCGGCGTGATGCGCCAGGCTCCAAGGGGAGCAGTTCTCTCGCCCCATGTCCGATGAGGATGTTTGCCCAGCTGGAAATCGCGTGGCTGCTTCATGTATTCACCTGGAAGGTATCGCACGTTCAACACCTTCGGGTCCGAGACCGGGTCGGCATACAGGATGCTCTCCTGCCACAGCCAGGTTCCTCCGCGGGTGATCAGGCCAAGTGTATAACCAGCCTGGGCGGTGTCACGTGAGATATAGGGCGTGCCGACGGCATACCCCAGTCCATACACCATGGCGGTGTAGGGAGTTACTCCGCGATGTTTGAGATACGACATCGCAGGCGATTTCAACAGCCGGCCCTGCGAGTCGGCGATCGCTTCCAGAACGTGACTGACATCGTATCCGTTATTCGCGTCCCGCCTGGGCCTGCGCTTGATGAACTCGACATTCTTTGGAGCATACTCAGCGCCGACTGCCCTGGCAAGGCTTTTCAGTGAACCTCCCTTGAAGCCGCACCGGAAGCAGTTGTATCTGCCCGTGTTCAGATCCACTCCAAAGTTGGGCTCGCCTGTGCTGCCCTTTTGAGACTCGTCAGGATGGCTGGGACACCAGTAGATGGCCCAATTTCTCTTGGTTATCCTGATCTCCTGTCCGAGGATTTTTCTGACATCTTTCAGAATGTCCTCCGCTGTCTGCAACATACTTAACCTTTCTGCTTTGTCACAAAAGTTTGAAGCACTGCAACCAAGCAACCTCGCCATTGACGATGGTCCTGAATATTCGAGCGGGCTCGCTGGCGGCAGTGACAACCAGCACAAGCACAAGCGCTTGTGTTCTCATGGGGTGACCTCTTTCTTCCCTGCTGTGCAGAGAAAACTGAATGAATCCACTTCACCCTTGTCGACTTGTGATCACGCGTCCCGGCAGCCCGGGGATGACGGTTTCCCGCCTCCCCGGATGGATAAACCAACAACCACGCGAGGCTGCCGTGACCGGGCCGGCCAGATTGCCATGTTTCTGTGGGTAATGTTCTCATTGGAAAGAGGGGGGTGGGGGTGTAAGTGGGATGGAGGGAATTGGAAAGAGCGAGGCGGGAAACGGCCTGCAAAGTGACTTGCCTTGCATGCAACATGGGTAGTCATCAGAAACCTCCTGAAGTTGGAAGCCCGGTGAGTTGGTAGCTCGCCGGGTTTCGCTTTTTATTCATCACGCTCTGCTCGCATGCGGCGCAGAGCCTTGCCTTGCTTCTTCGCGCGGTTGAGCTTGCGATCCAGCCGGCGGTAGGCGGAAGCGGAAACGACACGAACGACTTTCTTTGATGTCTTGCGATTGGTATTCATTTTTGATCTCCTGAATGGATTGATTTGATTATTGGTTTTGGTACGACATGAGCCATGCTCCTGTAGCGCCTGGTGTGTCGCGGCGTGAAATAGAC
>CAYTDB010000203.1:5331-6710 GCA_964436455.1 uncultured Anaerolinea sp.
CGGCGAAATGCAGAAGGAGAAACGACGCGAATGATTTTTCGGGCAGAGGTATTGTGTTTGGCTTTCATTTGGTTCTCCTGAAGTTTGATTTGGATTCATTCGGGCTTCTCACCCCGACCGGTTACAGTTTGGCGATTGGTTTGTGGTCCATAAGCACCTCCTTGTGAGTGCCTCCCACGGAGTTCCCACGTTTCCCACGGTCCATCTGTGATCGTGGGAAAACAAAAAGGCGCAGCCGGGAAAAACCCAACTGCGCCTTCAAATTGTTTCAGACCCAATAGATACCAGGATCAAGCCTCCTGCGTGGCAGGTTTGACCTCGCTTGAACTATACCGTGGGTATTATATATTGTCCCGACAACTCCTGGCATGACCCGCCACCGTTCGTGCTGACAGCACGCCGGTGCGAGACAGCAGGACAGGTGTGTTCTTCGGGAGGAACGCGAGGACCGTGTTCGTCGAACCAGCCGGCGCCAGCGTCCCCCGTGTAGACATGTATGCTCTCTCTGGTCCGGGTAAGCCTAACCGTAGCGAGCCATCAGGCAAAATCGGCCAGAGGTTATTGTCTTGGACTGAAAGTGTGATGGTCGGATATTTTGTAAGCGTGGGAATGCCCGCCGACAGCACAATTTCTTTTGGGGAGAAAATATTTGGTTGTAGGTAATGGGTAACGCAAACGTGAAGTAAAGTTGGAACCCCGGGAGCAACTGGAAACAGGAACACCCAACTTGATGTCGGGCGTTGAATGATGGTGCGGATAAATTGTGGAAGCTTGCTGAAATAAGAATGCTCGCATTATATAAGACGCTGCTTGGGTGTCAAGGATAAAAGTCATTTACAGATATGAAAAGCAGCATGTAATTAGGCCTGATGTGAATCTTCACCATCTTTCCTCAACGCCGGCCGTCACATTGGTTCCGTGCAGCGGCTGCCACGATGGATGAACATGCACGCCTTGGCGTGGGAATGATCACTATCCGGAAACTGTAGCAGAGTCTGTTAGCGGTGCGGGTGGAGGCCAAGAAGGGTGAAATCGCAGTGCAACAGTATTGGAAAGAATCAGGAAATAAAGCATCAGTGGATCAAAGGCGGAGTTGCCATGTCAGTGGGGGATAGCGGTGTTACCCTTGTATCAGGGAAGTTCACCGTATAGGAATGGTGGGGTGCTTGATTGGCGAAATTTGCAAATGGGCAGTGTCGTGCCCCAAAACAGATCGTTTCAGGCTGGTCTCAAAGGCTTTGCACGAGGAGAAGACGCAAAACTTGCCGGCGTGGGAAACCTATACATGATTGCGACCTTCATAACGGGCATGGAGGTGATTACGCCTGTGTGGTCATTCAAACCACGGAACAGTACTATGAGGCGTGGGAAAAATCAGG
>CAYTDB010000204.1:0-6636 GCA_964436455.1 uncultured Anaerolinea sp.
TTAATTACAGACGCAGGGTAAATCCGACCGAAGGGGTATGCAGATCAGCTATATTTATGTCTCACACGGAACGGGAGTGCATGCCTGGAATTTGCCGAAACTTCCCAATCTAAAAGAAGTGGATCGAGTGAAATATTGAGAATTGGTCATCCGGGCGGTACAGGAAGTATTGCAGCCTCTAGGGGTAGCAGATGCCATTCTAAAAAACTGGATCATCGGACAGGCAGGTTATCTTGCGCCGCCTGGTCTCCTAAAGACTACGAATCCAACCCGACTGGCGTTGCCACTTCTGGCTGATCTGAAATACCTGCGTGTGGGTTAGTATCCTTGGTCCCCTTTGTCGCCCCATAAAAAGTATTCGATCATCTGGGGATAATACGATGCCCAATAGTTGATCAACAGTATTGGGACACCAAAGACTGTATATGCCAGTTCTTCGATCGAATCACCACAATAACCGGCATGAGGAAAAATAAAATAATAAACAAGCAGACCGATGGGGATGAGTGCCAGGATGGCCAGAACGATTCGGATATTCTTTCTACGTCTCATCTTGTCCATGCGTCTAGCATATTCGAAAAATAAAGATTTGCTCAGGTTTTTCTAAATTGGCGTGCTTTCCTTGAAAGCGAGAGACCTTACCGTTTTGTTGGGATACTCTTAACTTACAGAGAAAGGTAAACGTGCCACTACAAAGGGGACCCCCATCTTGTGTGGTTTATCCTAGCGTGCATGGACAAGCTTTCTCGTGTGATATTTGCCTCTCTGTTTTTGGTTGCTTTATTAAGCAACGCGGTCGGGGCAAAGGGACCCTCGGTGATTTTGCCTGCGACCGCAGCGAAAGTGCAAGGTCGTTCTTCGGTGACTGGAACGGTGACCAGACATGCGCTGGCAGGTGACGGTATCCAGATGGATGAACGTCCGTGGGTTGGTCTGTCCGATCATGACGCCAATGAAAAAATTCCCTGCGAGTCTCTGCAGATCACAGCGGCGGGCGCGGTTTGTGATGGATATCGCCTGGAGTTTCCTGAGGTACTTATGAAGGATGTTTTGGAGGGCGATCACCATCTCCCGCGTCAATCGGGATTTGTATCCACTTCAGAAAAGGTTGTTGGCGGTGCGGTTTACCGAAACCTGACTCTCGGCCTGCGTTGGGAACCGGCGACGCCCGAGTTCTTACAGATCCATCTGGAAGAATACCTCCCGTATTGGGGAGACCGTATTCCATATCGTCTTTTTTGGGATGCTCAATATGAAATGTGCAGCGAGAGTTGTGCCGCTGTATACGAGAAGGGCGAGATTTTGCCAGCCGGCATCGAGGACCTGCCGCCTTCCCTGGCGGCGGATGTCAATTTCAATGGCGTGCCTGCCGCGTTCTGGAATGAAAACATTAAGCCGTAACGGAGAGTCCGCCCATGCCAATCTCGATGTATGCACTGTTTTTCCTTTGTCTGTTTGTGACCGTTCATGACTTTCGGTATCGCAGAGTGCCCAATGAGATCACATTGCCTCTCCTGCTGATCGGCATCGTTGCCAGCTTCCCCGGGTCTCCCGCGCTTTGGATGGGAAGTATCTTGTTGCTGACAGCCTGGGGCTCGGGCTGGATGGGAGGAGGCGATGTCAAGCTCTGGGTGGGATTGCTTTGGTGTACGTTCCCGTTTTTTGGAGAAAGTGCCACTTTGATCATGTTCATCATTCTGATCGTCACGAGCGTTGTTCAAATCCTCGCACGCGTTCTTATGAAGAAAAGGGAGCTCGTGGGAATTAAACTGCCAGGCGCATGGCGCGCGCTTGTGTATGTGATATTCCTGGTTATTTCCTCTACGGGAGTGTTGAACCATGTTCGCTTTTGACCGCTGGATGCAGTCTGCTCACCCTGAAATATTGAAAGAATATTCCAGGCGTCCAAAGGCGGAGCGAACTGTTGGGCTTTGGAACTGGATGGTCAACAAGTACAGTCACGTGCTTCAGGACGAATGGCCTTTGGAAGTTGAAGGGTTAACGAATCCTTCTGGATCGGCGGAAGAGCATGTCTAAAGATCTTTTTATCCTCGCCAAAGAAACCCAGGGCAGGTCCAATCCCATTGTGACTGCCTTGCTGTATTCCTATTGTCCGTCCGCGGCGCACTGGTATGTCAGGAATGGTCCGGTCGAGGATGTCTTCGACCTGGTTTGGAAGGCGTTGGAGGATTATGCAACGGGCAGGACACTGGTTGAGTGCCTGACTGCATACGGTCTTTCCACGGTCATTCCGGATGTAAAACACTTTGTCGAACAGGTCGAACTGTTTCGGCGGCGGCAGTCCTACAGTGTGGTTGCGCCGGAAACGACCATGCTGTTCAAAAGCGGAAAGCGAGCCAGCAGCACTTTTGGATTGCAGAGGCAAATGGAGAGTCTGGGCGGGTCGTGGAACAACGTTCTGGAATACGCCCGCATTTGGGCCTACGTTATGCGGGATTGGAAGACAAGCATGAAGCTTCGATCGGAGGAGAATGCCAGGCGCGAGTTCAAGAAGTTCACCGTCTCGCTTTCCGCTCCCGGTGTTCATTCCAGACTGAGAGTCCATTTTCCGGTTTGGGGCTGGGAGGTAACTGTTGGGAGGGTCAAGAGTGTTTATCTCGGCTTGCTGGTCTCCGGGCGTAAACAGGATGCGCTCCGGTTTGCCCTGGTTCACAACTCCGATCTCGCCGGGGATAAACCATGGCCGGGTGGTCAGCGTCCCTATCTCTATGCTTTGGACCGGGTTTCGGGTGAAACCGAATACATGAACCTTGTTGTAGATCATGAATATGCACTGAACATGGTTATGCCGATGTATCGGGCGGCGCGCATTGGTCCAAATCTCCCGCTGGCAGCCCTGCAGGATCGCGGGAACTGCCTTTCGTGTGGTTATAGAAAGATATGTTGTGGAGAAAAAGGTAACACACTGCTTGTTGCAAGTCTCGATCAGTTACTGCATGAGAGTAAACGGGAGCGACAGTTCTTGACAGGTTTTATTGGGGCTGACAAATCGGAAGTTGAGGATATTGAGAATGAGGAAACCAATTAACCACACATCGGGCGCACGGCGATGGAGCGCCATCATTTTTCTCGGCGTACTGTCTGGTTTACTTCTGGTTATTTCCAGCGGAGCCAGGGTTGTGCTTGCGGATGGGACTCCGCCGCCCCCTCAAGGGGTCGAGACTCCCGAACCGCCCCAACCGCCCGAGGGCGAAGGTGGTTCCACTTCTGTGTTCGTTAGTTCGGTGACGAAGATCTTCCATCATTTGGCCTTTCCTGCTGAGACCATCTCCGAGGCTCTTGGCAATATTTTTATGAAAGCTGCCGCCGAAAACGAGAAGGCTTCCCTGGGAGAAATATCGACATGGACTTCTGTGCTTGCAGATGTGATCCATGCTCCTGCCAGAGGGTCATATACCGATGTGGCAAAGTCCAGCCTGCCTGTGGCTGGTTCCCTTGCAGCAGGGTTGTTCGTCCTGCGGCTTGCGATATATCACTGGAATAGACTGCTGGGTGAGTCAGACACACCTTTGCAGGTGCTGGGAGACTGGCTGACTGCAGGTGTGCTTGCGGTTGCAAGTGGTCCCTTTCTTGACATGATCGTGCGCCTGGGATGGTGGATGATGGCCTCTGTGTTGGGGGAGACATCCTCTTTGGCGGTTAAATTTGTCGGTGCCATGGCTTCGGCAGGTTTCACGCCGGTGATGATTAATCCGGCTGGATCGGTAACCTTTATGCAGGGGCTGATGTCCATTGCGCTGGCGCTTGGCGCCCTGCTTGCTGTTGCCGGTCTGATATTCGCCTTCGGTGTTGCTCAAGCCACGCTGTTCGTCCTGGCTGTCCTGGGTCCAAGTTTTGCGGTTGCCAGCGTTATCCCTGAAATGCGATGGCTTCGCTCGCTGTGGATCAAAGGCGTGGTGTTGGTGGCGATTATGCCGATCATGGCCGGAGGAATCTTCAAGGCCGGTATTCTCGCATCCACATATCTGGTGTTACCTGGAGGGATACTGGCTGGGATCATTCGGATTCTCTGGTTGTTCGGGGCCGCTGGCATGTTGATGACCATGACCGGCATTCTGGGACGCATCACACTTGGATCGGCAGCCGAAACACTTGGGAAAATGTGGGATGCTGCCAAGGGTATCGTTGGCACAGTCGCGTTGGCGGGGGCAGGGGTGGCGACGGGAGGCGCTGCGCTGGCGGGTGAAGGTGCTGTTTTGACAGGCGGTGGTACCGCTTTGGCGGGCGGCGGTGAAACCGCCATGGCGGGTGGAGTGGGTGGAGCTTTGGACAGTCTGGGAAAGGCAAACACGATGAATAGCATGTCAACCTTGTTCAGCGGTATGGGCCTCCCAAGGCATGCACAGGTTGCGGGGGGACTTGCCCGCGGACATGAAATTGAGTCCCGCTCACAGCAACTTTCCGCGCGCATCGGTCATTTCAACCAGCACCAACCACAGGCTGCCCCGGATGTTGGTATCTCTGGCATTGCATCAAATGCCGCTCAAACCATGCTGGATAACTTCGGTGGATCGGCAGATGACTTCAGGCAGGTTTTCCCTGCCATTGAATCAAAACTGCGTGCTTCCGGATTGGAACCCGGCAATGTGGCTAATCAAACTCCGGGTGAGTTGGGATCCATGGCAAGGTTGTATCGTGATCATCCTGACTTTTACAATTCTTCCCCTGACATGCTTCTTTCCCTGGCACAAGATGCCAAGGCTTCGGGTATCCAGAACGCTCTGATGGGGCGCCCGGTCTAAATAACAAAAAAGGAATATCGTCTTGACCTTCATGCAAGCTTTCTCTGTTTTTTCATTCGCATTATTCTCCATCGTGGACTTGCGCAGCCGCTTTGTCCCGTTCATTGATGTGTTTTTTGCGCTGACTGGGCTTTTCGTATTTCCAGAGAATCCCTGGCACGTGCTGGCTTTGGTAATTGCCGTCATCTGGGGCAACTTCCGCCGTATCCCTGCGCGGTTTGCGCTTCCTTTGGTGTTCTACCCGTTCTCCTGGCCGATCCTGCTCGTTGGTTATGGTGTTCGGCAGCAAATGATTGGAAAAGCAGATCTGTTTGCAATTGGGATCATTGGATTCCTTTTCCCGATCTCTGCCGTGGTTGCCGCGCTCCTGGGTTTCGAGTTTTGGCGAAGGTGGTGGGTGCGGCGCGGGAATTGCGGATACATTCCTGCAATCCCTGGTCTGTTTCTTGGCCTGGCAGCCTATAGTGTTGTTTGTATAGGAATCCTATGAAATTCAACTTCGAAATCGTGCTACTTTCAACAGAAATATGATTCCATCCCTGGACTTCTGCACAAATTGATAACTTTTCATCTTGTGTGCATACCATACAACAGACTACGCCAACTTGTGTTTGTTAACGGCGCGTCACACCAGACCCACCAAGGCGGGCCAGAACGGGATCACGCCCCACAGAGCGAAGATAATAATGTAACGCATAGCTGAGACATACCAAACTTCCGAAGGGGCTTCCGGAAAGCCTTAGTACGCCGACCAATCCCAAGGAGCATCGCAGATCGACCCTATAACGGAAGCCGCTGCAAATCCGGAAAGAAGTGCTGTGATCCGTCTCAAGGTGTTGGTGCTCTGGAGGAAGATTCATGCGCCAAGAGACATGCCAACGAATGGAAAGCCTTTGCCAGGTCCCTTCGTGAGGGCGGCGAACCGCCAATCCCTTACGAGCAATTGATTGGAGTGACCAAGTCTACATTTGCGGCGGTGGAGTCGATACGGACACAAGAGATTATCAAAATCTCCTGATGGACTACACCCTCCAACTTCGTAAATATATCGGACATCGCCCCATCCTCATGGTTGGGGCGGCAATCCTTGTCGTAGACGGGAACAACCGTCTGCTTATGATTAGGCATTCTAATAGCGGTTGTTGGGGATTGCCCGGCGGAGCGACCGAGCCGGGAGAGGTGGTGGAGTCCGCTGCGAAACGGGAAACGGTCGAAGAAGTGAATCTGCAAGTCGGGGGGATGTCGCTTTTCGGCGTGTTCTCCGGTCCCGAACTGTATTACAAATATCCGAATGGGGATGAAGTCTATAACGTCACCATTGTTTATTTGTCACGCATTTGGCATGGGGAAGTAAAACTCAACGATGGACACACGGAATGGCGCTGGTTTTCTGTGATGGAAATCCCAGAAGATGTCAGTCCGCCGATCAGGCCTGCGATCGAACAGTCCAAACGTTCGCTCCTGGAATAATCTATGCAGCCTTACGGTTGTTGACAGCCCGCCTCGCCAACCCGATCACCACCGGCCAATACATGATTCCCGAATAGAGCAATGTCCAGACGATGACCCCATCGAGAGCCGTGTACCACGGCTGGGGCGGCGAGGGCGGCAGATTGTAATACCCCGCGTAATTCTGCGTCGCGTAGGAAATATTGCCCAGCACAAGGGCGGTCACAAACCCGGCAAGCATAGACACGGCCCGTTTCCAACTCGAGTCGCTTTTCAGGAATCCCCATACTGCGAGGCAGACCGCAATCGTCGTTGCCGCAATGAATGCGAACAGGTAAGGGTGATGGTTCTCATCGTAGGTGAGCGAGACGAACGCGACGAAGGCATAGATCGAAAGGGAGAGCAGTGTCCAATCCTGCCAGAT